>JAJPKR010000023.1 GCA_021323595.1 Terriglobia bacterium
GCGTGGGGAAAATACGTCGTGCCGTCGGCGTAGCTGGCGATGTGGCGGCCGGCCCCGAAGACCTCGCCCCGCTGCCAGGCGCCGTTGGCGGCCGCCATCTCCGCCACTATGTGGCCGCTCAGGTCGTAGATCTCCTCGAACTTCTGCCCGCCCACCGCGCGCTCCACGCGCCGGCCCTCGGCGTCATAGACGTAGCGGGCCGTCGCGCCGCCATCCACGCCGGTCAGCCTGCCCGCGGCGTCGTATTGATAGGTGTGCGCGCCGTCGCTCGTCAGTTCGCCGGCGGCGCCATCGGCGGGGTGGTCTCCGGCGCAGGCGTAGTCGGCGGTGTTGTCGGCGCGTCCACCGCAGGATCGGTCGTGCTGCCCGGCTCGCAGTTGGTCAGTCTCGGCGTCACCGCCTCGGGTGAAGTTGCCACGCAGGCCGCTGGCGAAGCGGCGGCGCAAGCCGTCGCGCAGGCGAGCGCTGTCGCTTCGGGGGTGGTCCTCGCCAAATTGGTCGGCGACCTGGCGACATTCGGGTGGGGGTTCCTGGGAGCCTGTTCGCGATGAGTGAGCTGGCCCAGGACGCAGTCTTCAGCGTCGGCTTACTTGGCGCATTCCTGATCGCCGCTGTGTCTTACGACAGGGCAATTATGGGGCCGGCGACCGGTCGCGGAAATTACTGGCGCCGCAGGGGACCGGTCATCTTCGGGTTCTGGCTCCCCACCGCGGCGATCGCCGAGCTGGGGGTCGCCCTCGCGGCCGCAGCCCCGAGGACATGGCGCTGGCACGTAGCCGCGATTGTCACGGCTCTCTGCATTTGGGGTGGGCTCCTCTGGCTGCGCTACTCGATCATCCAGCGCCGCCGCCGGGCGCGGGGCGAGGCGCCGCCCCGGCCGCTTTGGCAGCGCGTGTCGGCGGAAAGTTGGCTCACGCTCGCCTGGATCGTCGCCCTCGCCGCGAGCCTGATCGAATGGAATGTCTATGTTGACGGCGCCGGCCGGTTGGCCTTCGCTCTGCTCTGGACGGCGGCGGCCGGCGGCGCGGCGGCCTGGCCGGGCGCGCGCCGAGCTCGCGCCGCCGCGGGTCTTAAGGTCGTGCTCGTTTTGGGTGTCATCGGCCTCATCGTCCAGCCCGCCCTGGGCGCGGCGCTGGCCGTCGCCGGGCTCGGCGTCGCGTTGTTCCTGCTAACGCGCCAATCCGGCGCGGCCTACCAGGATTTAGCCGAGATCAACGACAGCGCCCCGTCGGTCACGCACGGTGAGTCGCGAAAGCGCTGAACGGGCAGACGACGTATGATCTGTACGGGGCAAGCGACGGCGGCCACCCCATCGCTGAGAATTCAGGCGGGGCGTGGTACCGCGAGGCGATCATGGAGGGCGTGCGCCGGGGCTGGCTGTACCAAAATGGCGACGGGCGCTTCACGCTGCCCGACGCGCTGGGCTCGACGGCGGTCCTCGCCCAGGACGGCACGGTCCTCGAAATCACCTACCCCTGCGGGGAAGGGGGCGGCAACGGCGGCGGGAGCGGCGTTACCTGGGGCGGCGGCGGTGGCGGCGGGGGCTGCGGTGGAGGCGTCCCCAAGTCGATGGCGGTTTTCAGCGTTTTCGGCCCCAGCCCGTTCGCTTGCGGCGGCCCGGCCGGTGGCGGGGCCATCAGGGCGGCAGCGGCAACGGGCCTGCCAGCCCACACAAGCCGGCGCCTGGGAACGGCGGGAAGCAGCCTGGAAAACCGCAGCCACTGGGCGGACCTAACAAAAACTGGTGGTACGAGCTCCTTTGCAAGGCGTCTCCGGCGGCGCGAGTACTAGCGAGCGTCGAACAGGGAGCAGCAGTGGGCGCGCTTCGCGGTGCAACGATCGGCGCCGCCGGGGGCGAAGTTATAGAACCGTTCGGCGGGGGTGTGCCGGGCGCGATTGCGGGCGGTTTCGTACTGGGCGTGATTGGCGCCGGCAGCGGTGTCCTTTTGGGGGCAGCAGTAGCCGCGGCCTGCGCCGGCCTGGGGGCCTACTAAAGTGCCGCCCGCGAAGCGCCAGATCGGCTCGCTTTGGCACCTGCTGCCGCGCCGCGGTCTTACCTTCGGGCAGCGCTTTGTGGGCGTCCTAGCCACTTGGGGGCTCCCTATTTTGGTTTGGCGCAGGCTTATTCCACAGCGCCCAGCGCTGGCCATTATTCCTTACGATTGAGGTGCCGGCAACCGCCCTGGGCGCGCTGGTGGTCGCCGCGCTCAAACACGCAATCTTTAGCTCACGCACCACTGACGGCGACTAAAGGCAGGTAGCGCCCACCTGCGGTCGTGTGGGCGCTATTTAGGCTGGCGGCGAGGAGATCGCCGCGGGCTTAAGGGAATATTCCGCTTGGCGGTCGTGATCAGGATCAAGCTCGTGAGCGGGCGGACCGGACGGGCCGTGGCCGGCGTGTGCGTGAATGTCTGGGTGGGGAACGAACGCAAATCTGCGCTGGCGATTCCGACCGACAACGACAATGTTGCGTCGCTTCGCCTTACCAATCGAGATGCCGAAGTGAGTGCCCAGATGCGATGGGAGGAGTGCGGAGACTTCGGCGCCACTGATCCCGTCGTCGCATACGCTAGCTCCATCGGGATCAACGTAGGGTACGTGTTGTGCCAGGTTCGCCGTGCCGTTCACACATGGCTAGCAACCCTGAGCTTCGATACTAAACAAGTGCTTCAGTCCGGCATTGTTAGCGCCAACACATGCGGCAAGGCGAAGGCGCTGCCGACGCCCGGTGAGGTCGTCCTCTTCGTCAGGCCGCTAAGCTGGTGGGAGAAGCTGAAGGAGTGAACGGCGTTATGGCCGCAAACGCAGGTCCTGCAAGCGCGGTTGTGCGCGGGCGTTCCGGCGCGGCCGCCGATGCCGCCTCGGGCGCCAGCACGCTGGGCGAGGCCGCCATGCCCTTCGTCGGGTGGGCGAAATTCGGGTTAGACTTCCTGACGTTTGGTGCGGGGCTGTTCGCATGCCGATGACCAGCGACCTGCCGCTCGCCTGGCGGCTTCTCTTTCCGCCGTGCGGCGTCGCCGCAGTGGCGGTGCTTTTCTATCTGGGGTACGTCGGTCCTCGTGGGATGAGCAACCCGCTGCGGCGCGGCCTCTTAATCCACGGCTCGATCTTCCTGTTGGGAGCCGGCTACGCGGAGGTGTTCGAAGACAAGCTCTGGCAGCTCACGGGGTTTGAGTGGACCTGGGCGCTTTTGACGGCCGTCTGGGGCTGGCTGGTGCTGCGCGACGCGCTGCGGCGCTATCGCCGGCCGCAGCCGGCGGAGGGCACGGTCGCCCCGCCCACTGCACCGGCGCGACCACGCGCGGCGGGCGCGGAGCGCTGGCTGGCCGCCGCCTGGATGATCGTCCTCGCCGGCGCGATGATCGCCTGGGCCGCGTACTTCGACCGCAAGACGACGCTGCTCTGGCCGCTTGCCTGGAGCGGCCTGGCGGCGGCCTCGTTGGCTTGGCCAGGGGCGCGCCGCGCACGGGCCGCCGCCGGGCTGCGCGGCCTGCTGCCTTTGGCGATTATCGGCGCCATCGGCGTCCACACCTGGCCGGTTTTCGTGTTGGTCGCGGGCCTGGCGCTGGCGCTGTGGCTGCTCGCGCGCGACCGTTCCGCCCCTCGCTACCGGGACCTGAGCGAAATCACCCGAGGCTGACGTGCTGACACGTGCCGCGCCGGCGAGCAGCAATTCCCTCGACTGTCCTGCGTCCCGGGGCTTTGAAGTGTTTCGGGAGCGCTGCGTTCGCGCAATCTAACATGATCCGGGGGGCATTTTGAACGCGCCGCGACGTCGCACGATGGAGTCCGTGATCCACGACCATCGTGTCGGGAGCGTGCTTGTCGGCGCGCTGCTGCTCGCCGTCGCCATCGACGGGCTGATAGGGCCCATAGCGAAGCGCCCCCCGAGCCTCGCCACGACGGTGATCACCGGGATCTTTTTCGCGATCTTCGTTTGGAGCGGCTCGGTCGCGAGAGGCGCTGAAAGGATCGTCTTTCTGCTCGCGGCAGTGGCCATGGCTGTGCCCCTCGTCACCGGTCGGTATCGCGCGACCGTCGGCTGCAGCCGTCTACACCGTCGGTTCCGTCGTCGGTTCAGCCTCACTCGCGGCCATTGCTGGCGTCATCGGCGAACAAGTGATCGCCGCGTCCCGGCGGCGTTCCGAGAAAGGGGCAGGTAGCGTCCAAGCGGACACGTGAAATGAAGCGTTGCCGGCGCCGATGCCGTCGCAGCCGGAGCCTCCGTCGGCGATTTTAGCGGCGCCGCGGCCGGCGGCACCGCTCGTCCCTACCCATGAAAGCACTAGCTACGCTGGCTGGGGATGCGGGGCGGAGGCGGAGAAAAAAAATGGGGACAGATCAGGCTGTCCCCTTTTACGTTTTAGTTAACGGCGGTTGCCGCGGCTGGGGCCGTGGCGCGGGCCGCGCCGCGGGCCGCGTTCGTCGTCGCGCTCGCGCCGGGGATAGCTGCGCCCGGCGCCGTCCTCGCCATTGTCGGCGACGGCGCCAGCCGGCAGTGGCAAGCCCAGCTTCTCGCGCTGCTCGCGCAGGATGGCCTTGCGGCTCAATTTGATCTTGTTGCCCTCGATGGCCAGGCACTTGACCAGCACTTGGTCGCCTTCCTTGAGCTCGTCGCGAACGTCCTTGATGCGATATTCGGCGACTTCGCTGATATGCAGCAGGCCGTCGGTGCCGGGAAAGATCTCCACGAAGGCGCCGAAATCCACCAGCCGCACCACCTTGCCCAGGTAGGTCTTGCCGACTTCGGCGGTGGCGGTGACGTCGCCGATCATCTGCATGGCGCGATTGGCGGACTCGCCGTCGCTCGAGGCGATGCTGACGGTGCCGTCGTCGGCGACGTCGATCTTGACGCCGGTGGTATCGGTGATGGAGCGGATCATCTTGCCGCCGGGCCCGATCAGGTCGCGGATCTTATCCACCGGAATCTTCATGGTGAAGATGCGGGGCGCGTAGGGCGAGATCGCGGCGCGCGGCGCGGGGATGGCGGCTTCCATGGTGTCGAGGATGAACAGGCGCGCCCGCTGCGCCTGCGCCAGCGCTTCGCGCATGATCGCCGGGGTCACGCCGCCGATCTTGATGTCCATTTGCAGGGCGGTGATGCCCTTGCGCGTGCCCGCCACTTTGAAGTCCATGTCGCCGTAGTGGTCCTCGGCGCCGGCGATGTCGGTGAGGATGGCGTACTTGCCGCCTTCCATAACCAAGCCCATGGCGATGCCGGCCACGGGAGCGGCGGTGGGCACGCCGGCATCGGCGAGCGCGAGCGAGGCGCCGCAAACGGTGGCCATGGAAGAGGAGCCGTTCGATTCCAGAATGTCGCTGACCACGCGAATCGTGTAGGGAAACTCCGACTCGTCGGGAATCATCGTGAGCTGGGCGCGCTCGGCGAGAGCGCCGTGGCCGATTTCACGGCGGCCGGGACCGCGCAAAAATCCCACTTCCCCGACGGAAAACGGCGGGAAGTTGTAGTTCAGCATGAAGCGCTTGAAGCCCTCGCCTTCGAGCGTTTCCAGCCGCTGCTGATCGTCCTTGGTGCCGAGCGTGACGGTCACGAGCGCCTGCGTCTCGCCACGGGTGAAGAGAGCCGAGCCGTGGGTGCGGGGCAGCACGCCTACCTCGCAGGTGATCGCACGAATCTGGTCAAAGGCGCGGCCATCGGGGCGGCGGTGATGGTCGAGCAACTCCGTGCGGAAGATGCGTTCCCGCATCAGCTCGAAATACTTTTTGGTCTTGGCCGCCAGGTTTTCGTCCTCGGCGGGCACGGCCGCCAGTGCCTCGGCTTCGATGGCCTTGGCCAACTTGTGGCTGTCTTGCTTCTTGTACTTCTGCGTGTCGAGCGCATCCTTGAGCCGCGCGCCGTAAGCCGCGAACAGCTGCGCATAGAAGGCCTCGTCGATCTCGGGCGGCTTGACCTCGCGCTTGGGCGCGCCGGCGCGGCGGCGCAAGTCCTCGATAACGGCGATGATCTTGCGAATCTCCTGATGGCCGAATTCGATGGCCTGCACCACCATCTCTTCGGAGACCTGGGTGGCGCCGGCTTCGACCATGACGATGCCTTCGGCGGTGCCGGCGACGACGATGTTCAGTTCGCTTTCGCGGCGCTCGGCATAGGTGGGGTTGACGAGGAATTGCCCGTTGACATAGCCCACGCGCACGCCGGCCACCGGCTTGGGGAACGGAATGTCGGAGAGGTGCAGGGCCGCGCCGGTGCCGGCCAAGCTGACGACATCCGGGTCGTTTTGCTCATCGGCGGAGAGGACCAAGGCAATGACTTGGGTTTCGTTGCGGAAGCCTTCGGCAAACAGCGGCCGAATCGGGCGGTCGTTGAGGCGGCTGGTAAGAATTTCCTTTTCGCTGGGCCGCCCTTCCCGTTTGATGTAGCCGCCGGGAATGCGGCCGGCGGCATAGGTATATTCGCGGTAGTCCACGGTCAGCGGGAAGAAATCGATGCCCTCGCGCGGGGTTTCGGCCGCAGTCGCGGTGACCAACACCACGGTATCGCCGAGGCGGACGGTGACGGCGCCGCCGGCTTGGCGGGCGACTTTGCCGGTTTCGATGACCAGAGACTTGCCTCCGGCGAGTTCAACAGTTGCGGTTTCAGGCATCTTCAACGTTTTCCTTATCGGTCGAGATCGTCTTGCTCAAGGGGCGGACGGCCGCGGCTCCCGGCCGCCTGGCCGGGGCGGAATCCGCACCGAAGCGGGCGCGGCGAGCGCCGAACTCGGAACTCTTCCAAGATGTCGCGATGGGGCAGCCGCGGCCCAGCGGTACCGGTGAGTTTGGGGCCGCAGGCGATGGTTTCGGAACTGCCCGTCACGTTCGGGCGACTCGGACTGCATGCTGGATGGGACGCAGGCAGCGCCGTGCGTCCGCTTACTTGCGCAAACCTAAGTTCTGGATCAGCCCGCGGTAGCGCTCCGGATTGCGCCCCTTGAGGTAATCCAATAAACGCCGCCGCTTGCCCACCATCAACAGCAGGCCGCGGCGGGAGTGATGATCCTTGGGATGGGTCTTGAAATGCTCGGTCAGCTCGCCAATCCGTTGGCTGAGCAACGCCACCTGCACTTCCGGCGAACCACAGTCGCCGGGATGAGTCGCGAAGGACCGAACGAGATCTTGTTTTCGTTCCTTACTTAACGCCATGTCAGGGTCGCATCAAGAATAGCACACCGCCGCTAGGGTTTTGGCCCGGCGGGGGCCGCGGCGGGCGGACCGAAATAGGCGGGATCGAGCTGGGGCGGGGCGGCAGCGGCGAGGCTCTGCACTTTTTGGCGCACCGCCGCGGCCAGCAACTGATCGGATATTTGCGTTCGCACCTGATCGAGGGGCAAAGTGCGCCGCTCTTCGACCTCGACAATGTGATAACCGAAGGGGGTCTCGAAGGGCGCGCTCACGACGCCGGGCTTGAGGGTCCAGACGACGCGATCGAACTGCGGCACCGTCTGGCCATGCGAGAGGAAGCCCAGTTCCCCGCCCTTGGCCTTGGAGCCGGGGTCATCGGATTCGGCCCTGGCGACGGCCGCGAAACTCTCGCCCCGCTTCAGGCGCGCGGCGATGGCCTGGATCTTGGCCAGCGCCGCCGCTTTGGTGCGATGGCTGTGGGCGCCCGGCGTGGCGCTATCGGCGACCAGGATGTGGCGCACGCGAGCTTGCTCGAAGTCTTCCCGGTGCGCTTGGTAGTAGGCCTGAACTGCGGCAGGACTGGGCGCGGCGGATTCGCGCAAATGGGCGATCAGCGCCGCGGCCAAGGCGCGCTCCCGCGCCATCCGCATTTCCGACTGGAACGCGGGATCCTGATCGAGGTGGAGGCGCAGGGCTTCCTGATCCATCGCCAGGATCTGCGCGTATTCGCCGGCGACCTCGCGCTTATGAGCGGCGGCATCGGCCTGTTCTTGCGCGGGCAGGCCGGCGATCAAGGCGTCGAATTCGCGCGCGGTGACCGCCGCGTTGCCGACGCGCAGAACCACCGTGTCGGGCGGGACCGGTTTGCCGGCGGGCGCGGTTTGCGCTCCCAAGACGCCGGCACAGGCCAGCGCCAGAAAAATGCCCTCTCTCCATTGCGGCATGCTGGCCTACGTTCCGGGCCGGCGGGAAGCCGGCCCTGATGTGATTTTCTTCAGTTTACCGTAAGCGTCACTTGCACGTTGTGGCTGGTGCTGCCGGCCGTCGCGGTCAGCGTCAAGCTGTAGTTGCCCGGCGGCGTCCTCTGGCTGCTGCTGCTGCTACTGCCGCAGCCCAGCCAAGCCAGCGACATCAAGGCCAGCCCCAGGGCGGCGGTGACCGCCCAACGGCGGCGCCGCGACTGCGCCAGACCGCGCCGGAGCATCCAACCCAGCGCCAACAGGCTCAGGCCCAAAAGCGCATACCACCACGGCGACTGCGGCGCGTCCCAGGGGCCGGGCGCGAGGAACCCGGCGCTTGTCGTCACCGTGTAAGTGGCGTTCGAGGCCGAAGTGCCGTTCATGGTCACCGACGTGGGCGAGGGGGTGCAGGTCGCGCCGGTGGGCGCGCCGGTGCAGGTGAGCGTGACCACCTGCGTGTAGCCGTTGGCGGGCGTCACCGTCAATTGATAGCTCGTGGTCGAGCCCGCGGTGATCTGCGCCTGCGTCGGCGTCACGCTCAGGCTGAAATCGCCGCCGGTACCGTTCAGCGCCATGGATTGCGAGCCGCCGGGGGCGTTGTCGGTAACCACCAGCGTGCCGGTGGCGGCGCCGGTCGCCGTCGGCGAGAAGGTGACACTGATGTTGCAACTGGCGTTGGGGATCAACGTCGCCGGACAGTTGTTGGTCTCGGCGAACGGCCCGGTCGTGGCGATACTGGAAATCGTCAGGTTCAATTCGCCCGAGTTGGTGAACTGAACGACTTCCGCCGAGCTCGTGGTGCTGACCGATTGCGCCGCGAACGACAACGGGTTGGGCGCAAAAGTCCCCACCGCCGCGCTGATGAATTTCGCCAGGAAGGCGTCTTGCGAACTCGCCGGCGCGGTTTGCAGCGCGCCCTTGGTGACCGGGAAGTCCTGCGACCCGGTGTTGCCGGCGACAAAAATGTCGCCGCCGGAATCAATGGCGACGGCATTGGCCTGATCGAGCTGCGAACCGCCCAAGAACGTCGAGAAATCGAGCTGCGTCCCGATTAGGTTCAGCTTGAACAAGAAGGCGTCGTCATTGCCGGCCAGAGTCGTGCTCACCGCCGAGGCGGTGGTCGGGAAATCTGACGAGGCCGTGTACCCGGCGACGTAAGCGGCGCCGCTCGCGTCGAGGGCGATGCCGGTGCCCACGTCCGATGCCGTGCCGCCGACATAGGTGGAGTAAACCAGCGCCGAGCCACTGCGATTGAGCTCGGCGACGAACACGTCGCTGGGTCCGATCGGCGCGGTGCGGTAGGCGCCCGGCGAGGTGGGGAAATTGGTGGAATCGGTGAAGCCGGTGATGAACGCGTCGCCGGCGACATCCACGGCGATGGCATTGGCCTCGTCATCGCCGGCGCCGCCGAGGTAGGTCGCGTACTGGATCGCGCCGCCGCTCGTGTACTTCACGACAAACGCATCGAATTTGCCGCCGAATGTCGTTTGTTCCGCCGCGGCGGTCACTGGGAAATTAGTGGACGAGGTGAATCCGGTCACATAGACGTTCCCCGAGCCGTCGAGCCCGATGCCGGTGGCTTTGTCGCTGCCGCTGCCGCCCAAAAGCGTCGAATAGGCCAAATCCGCGGCGCCGGCGCCGGCGGGAACGATCTTGGCGACGAAGGCATCCTGCCCGCCGCCGGAGGTCGCTTGCTGCGCGCCGGTGGTCACCGGGAAGGCGCTGGAGATGGTGTCGCCCGCGACCCAAGGATGTCCCGCGGAATCGAGCGCGATGGCGTTGATCTCATCGTCGCTGGTCCCGCCCAGATAGGTCGAGTACTTGAGGCTGGCGCCGCCGGGCGCCAACTCGGCCAAGAAGCCGTCCTTGCCGCCCGCCTCCACCGTCTGAAAGGCGCCCGTCGTCACCGGGAAGTTGCTGGAATTGGTGAAGCCCGCGACGAAAACATCGCCGGAACCATCGACGGCGACGGCGTTGGCTTCATCGTCGCTCGAGCCGCCGAGATAGGTCGAAAAGATCAGCTTGGCGCCGGTGGGATCGATTTCGGAGACGAAAACATCGAAACCGCCCGCTGCCGCACCTTGCACGACGCCGGTGGTGACCGGGAAATCCGTCGAGAGCGTGAAACCCGCCAGGTAGGCATCCCCGCTCGAATCGGCGGCGACCGCGTTGGCCTGGTCCACGCCCGAACCGCCGAGGAAGGTCGCAAAGGACAATACCGGGTCGATCACCAGCGCGCGGCTATGATCATAGGCGCCGAGCGCGAAGCCGATGGTATTGCCCGCGCGGCGGTAGCGAGCAGCGACGAAATGCCGCCGGCCGTTGACGATCTGATAGGCCACCGGCTTCAAGAGCGCAAACCGCAGCGCTCCGATCCGGAGCTGCAGGTCGCCCGATGGCGAGAGCGTGGTCTCGGTGGCCCCGGAGAGCGCTAGACGAATCGCCTCCGGCCGCGCGCCCGGAGCCACGTCGAAGTCGTATTCGAGTTGGCTGGCACGACCGTAGTAAACGAGATCGATGCCCGGATAGATCCCCGGATAGAGGACACGCCGATATTCCGGCACGTCGCGGCGCCAGGCGCGGGGATTGGCGCCCAGCAGATAGTTGGCATGAGCTGACGCGCGCGCCACGCCCCGCGGCACGACCGCGTTTGCCCCCAACAGCCGCAAATCGAGTACTCCGGCTTCGCCGTCACGCCGCGCGGCACGCAGGCGCGCACGGTCAGAAGTGAGGAACAGCACATAGCCGGAATTGCGGGTCAAAAACAGGGCCCGGGAGTCGGTCTGCCCGTGGTTCGCCTCGAACAGCAAGGGCACGCTGATCGGCCGAACCCGCGGCTTCGGCGCGCGAAGCGCCGGCATCGGAGCAGCGGCAGCGGCGGCGCAAACGAAGGCCGAGATCAAGGCGAAGATGCCGAGCACACGAAGCGAGCGCAAAGACGAACGATTGGGGGAGTATCCAAACATGGTGGTTGGGTAGGATCGGGCACGGCTATGCCGGGCGCACGATGTACTAGAGTAGAACGAACTCTGGAAAAAATCATGCAAGGAATTTAGGCTGGTGCGTTCTTCCATCGCATGCGCTCGATCGCCGCAATGGAGGCTTCGCCCCGTGGACGGGGGCCCGGGCCGCGATTGCAGGTACTGCGGCGGACCGAAACGGGTGGGCAAAATGTTGCGCAACCAACGGATGGGGCGAGAATCCGATATGCTCAGGGGCAGCGCGCCTCCCGCATGCTTGCCGCGCCCACAGATCGGTCTCCGCTGTTGCCCGCCGACGCAGCGACAACCTTGCCGGCCCTTTACGCCCAGACCGAAGCCGGCCGTTACGGCATCGAGCTGGCCGATTTCGAGGCTTTCCTAGGCGAAGCGGAAAGCTTCTATTTGGGCTTGAACGCCAGCCCAACGACGCGCAAGGACCTGCGCGCGCGGTTGCATGTGCGGGATCTGGTGCTGGCGCGGGCCTGCGCCCGGGGGCACGAAACGGCTTGGGCCGACTTTCTGCGGCAGTACCAGCCGAAGCTGCGACTGATGGCGCAGGCGCTGCTGCGCGACCGGCAACAGGCCTGGGACTTAGCCGATTCTCTGCCCGCGCACCTATTTGGAGGAATCAACCGGGAGGGCGAGCGAACCTCGAAACTGAGCCGGTACATGGGCGGCGGCTCGCTCGAAGCATGGCTGCGCAGCGTGCTGGTGCAACGGCGCGTGGATGAGTGGAGGCGGCAGCGCGCCAACGTGCCTTGGGATGAGGTGGAGGCGACGGTCCAGCGCACCATGGTCGCGGCTCCGGCCGAGCCCGACTTTGTCGCGCCGCTGAAGCGGGCTTTGCGCGCTGCGCTCGCGGAGCTGAAGCCGGAACACAAGCTGATCCTCACGCTTTACTTCTTGGACGGCCGCCATTTGGCCGAAATCGCGGCGCTGTTTCGTGTCCATGAGAGCACGATGAGCCGCCGGGTACACCGGCTGGAGGCGGCGTTACAACGGGCGGTACGGCGGGAACTTTTGCGTCAAGGATTGGACCGGCGCGCCGTGGGTGAAGCACTGCGCGCCGACGTAAGAACCTTGGATTTCGATCTGCGCCAGGCCCTGGCGCCGGACGATGTGGGTTAAAGGCCTCAGTACGGTGTGTGTGGGACATGGATTCGTGGCATCGGCTAATTCGTGAATCGCTGGCGGCGCTGCAGACGGAGGGAGAAGACCATCCGCCGGCGGAACAGTTGGCGGCGTTCAGCCAGAGGCACCTGCCGCGCCGGCGATGGCGGGCGGTGGCCGAGCATTTGACCCAGTGCGCGAGCTGTCGCGCCCGGGTTGTGAACGTGATGCCGGCGCCCGCGGCCCGGCCGCAGCTCAGCCGCCAGTGGGCGACGCTGGCGGCGACGGTCGTCCTCGCGGCGGCGGCGTTGGTCGCGCGCGGTGCGTGGGGCCCGGGCATTGCGCCCCCCTCGCCGCCGGCGCCACCCGCTGCCCCCGCCGCCCGCTACCTCCGTCTCGCGCCCGAGGCGCGGGTGGCGACGCAACGGCCGTTGCCTGCGCGGCCGAGCACGACGGCGGTCGCCTCGCGAACCGCATCCTCCGGCCGTGCGGCGGCGAGCCTGCCGCTGCCCGCACCCTCGGTGGCCACACCGGCGCCCATGGCTACCGCCGCGGCGGGTTTTGCCGAACAGCCCCGCCTCACGCAACCCGCACTGACGGCCCATGCCGGTACACCGCAGGGGCTTGTCGGCTTCATCCCGGCCTCGGCGGCGGCAGCCGCGCCGCCGCCGGACATCGCGAGCGCCTTCACGGCGGCGCCGAGCGCGCCGCGCGCGCCGCGCTTCACCATTCACCTATCGCTGGCCCGGCCCAGCTTGGCGCGGGCGGCCGGGGCCGCGCAGACCACGGCGCTTGATGCGAATGGCTGGGCAAGCCGGCAATCGCTTTTCGCGCCCTCGCTCTGGCGCGTCACGCCGCGGGGCGCCCTGGAGGCCTCGCCGGACGGAAAGATGTGGTTCGAGTGGCCCTACGCTCCCGTCACCAACACCGCCGCGGTGGCGGCGGTCAACGGGCGGGTTTGGATCGTCTCCGGCGCGACGATTTTCTACTCCTCCGACGCCGGCGCCCATTGGCAGCGACTGGCGCAACTCCCGCCGCAAACGGTGGTTCGCTCGCTGGTCTTCGACGATGCCGCGCATGGCAGCTTGCTGACGGCAAGCGGCCACTCATGGTTGAGTCGAGACGGCGGCCGCAGTTGGCAAGCAGCTAAGTAGCCGGCGCCCCGGCCGGCCGGCCGGCATCGGCGCGCTTGACGAACCAGCCGTTGTCGATCTTTTCCCAGCCGAGGTGGCGGTAGTAGTCCTTGGCGATCACCGAGGCGCGCAGAATCCACTCGATGCGCGGCGACATCTCCAGTGCCATCGCCAGCAGGCGCCGCCCGATGCCGGCGTTCTGCAGGTCGGGCGCAATCGCCAAGTCGCAGATATAGCCGTGGTAAGCGCCGTCGGTCCAGCCGCGCAAGATCCCGACGAGGCGCCCCTGCTGCCAGGCCGACAGCACGACATTGGCCGCCTCATACATTTGCCGGAGCCGCGGCAGGTCCGAAGTCGGGCGGCGCAGCGGCGCCGCGTCGTAGAGGGCGGCAATGAGCTCGATCTCGGGGCGATAATCGCGGCGAAACTCGATCGGGAGGGAATCCTGCATAGCCTCACTGTGCCATGTTTCGCCGGGGCGCGAAGGCAAGCTGGCCGGGCGGCGCGCGCTGGGGTACGCTGCAAGTGCACGCGTTCAGGATGTCACCGCCGCGCCAGGACCTCTATGTGATCGCCGCGGTCGCCCTGCTGCTGGCGCTCTTCGTCGGCTTCGGGGTGTACGCGGTACATGCCACCGCGCGCCTGCGCCACGACGAGGGCCAGGTTTTGGAGCGCAACTACGCGGATACACAGCAACTGCTGCGCATCCAGCAGGACGCGTTTCAACTGGCGGAGCTGGTCCGCGACATGGTCTTGACCACGCCGGCCCGGGCGCCGTCCGAGCCGGTCCAGCGGCTGGCGCCGCTGGCGCAACCGCCGTTCGCGATCTGGGGGCTGGAGTTCCGCCGCCTGCGGCTCGACCTGGAGGCGGCGCTGCAGCAGGAAGCGCGACTGGCGCCGCCCGCTCGCGGCACGACCGGACGCGGCGATCTGGAGCGGCAATTGGCGCAATTTTGGAGCGTCAGCGATCAAGTCTTCCGGCTGGCGCGCCTCGGCTATCCGCAAGCCGCCCGCGATCTCGTCGAGCGGGAGCTGATGCCGCAACGCCGGGTGATCAACGACCTGGTGGCGAGCTGGCTGCGCGAAGATCGCCGCCAGCAAGAGCAGGTGCAAGCGCTGATCGAGGCCGCTCCCGGGCGCATCGGCCGCAATTTCCTTTGGTTCACCTTGCTTTCGCTGGCGCTGGGTGCGATTTTTTCCTTCTGGGCGATCCGTTTCAACCGCCGGGCCTTTCGCCGCATCGAGGCGCTGGCGCGCGATCTGCATGCCGCCGGCGACCGCCTGCTGGTGGTGCAAGAGGAGGCGCTGGGACGGCTGTCGCGCGACTTGCACGACGAGTTTGGGCAGTTGCTAGTGGCGGCCGGGGCCAACTTGGCGCGCGCCGCGGCGCTGGCGGGCGCGGGCACGCCCGCGGCGCTGGAGATCGCCAGCGCACGCGACGCGCTGCAAGAAGCGCAAGGCAAGATGCGCGACCTGGTGCGCGCGCTGCGGCCGGCGCTCCTCGACGATTTCGGCCTGGAACGCGCTTTGGCGCACGCGGTGGGGCAGTTCGCGGCGCAGACCGGGGTGGAAGCGCGCTTCGAAGCGAGCGGCGCGCTGCCGGTGCTGCCGCCGGAGCGCGCCGTGCATCTCTATCGCATCGCCCAGGAATCGCTCACCAACGCCGCGCGGCACGCCGGCGCGGGCGCGGTCACGGTGATGCTGCGCGCCGAAGCGGGGCGCTTGACGCTTTCGATCCGCGATAACGGCAAGGGCTTCAGCCCCGGCGCCATCACCGCGGGAACCGGGCTGCGCGGCATGCGGCAGCGCGCGGAATTTCTCGGCGGGCGACTCGTCGTCGAGAGCGGCGCGGGCGGGACGCTCGTCCGCGCCGAAGTCCCTTGCGAGGCCAGCTACACTACGGCTCATGGGTGAGGCAACGGTTCGGGTCTTGATCGCGGACGACCATGCGCTCGTCCGGCGCGGCTTTCGCCGCCTGCTGGAGGACGATCCCAGGATTCAGGTCGTGGGCGAAGCCGGCAGCGGCTTGGAGGCCGTCGAGATGGCCCAGAATCTCCATCCGCACGTGCTGTTGCTCGACATCTCCATGCCCGAACTCAGCGGCTTGGAAGCCGCCGAGGAGCTGGCCCGCGCGGCGCCGGAGGTCAAGCTGCTGGTGCTGAGCATGTACTCCGACGAAGCCTACGTGCGGCAAGCGCTGCGGCTGGGCGCCAAGGGCTACTTGCTCAAAGACGCCGCCAACCTGGATCTGGCGCAGGCGGTGATGGCGGTGGCGCAAGGGCAGACATACCTGAGCCCGGAAGTGGCGCGAATCCTGGCGCAGGCTTTCCAGCAGGGCCGGACGCAAGCCGCCGACGATCCGTACGAGCGGCTCACGCTCCGCGAAAAGCAAATCTTGCAGTTGGTCGGCCAAGGCAAGGCCAACAAAGAGATCGCCAGCCTGCTTTCGATCAGCCCCAACACCGTCGCCGTGCACCGCGCCAATCTGATGGCCACGCTCGGGGTCCATGGAACGGCGGAATTGGTGCTGTTCGCGGTGAAGCGCGGGTTGGTCAAGCCGTAAGACGCGGCCGTTCGCTGGGCGGAGCGTCAGCGCCGTTTCTAGGGCCTTTACCTACTTACCCCAAAAACTTTGCCTGATAGCGCCCGATGGCGGAGGCCGCTAGTCTGGCGAAGCTTGCCGTCTCGACGTCCATCCCGCCTGCCCCGGCACGCTTGCGTCATCGCCCGGCAGATGCGTCCTTACGGCGGCTGGGTGGCGCTGGCCGCGCTCATCGGCGGGGCCAGCGCCCTGGCCGCCAGCGCCGATCCTCTCTTCTACCGCTATCTTTTGGATCTGGTGGTGCAGGCGGCCAGCGGCCATACCGGCGCCGCAGCGGTGCTGCGCCCGGCGATCTTGGCCACCGCCGGCCTGCTAGCCGTGAATTTGGGGCAACAGGCGTTGCAAGCGGCCTTGAGCCTCACGACGAACAAAGTCCGCTTCGACGCCAGCTTCGCCTTCGCGCGGCGTTCGCTCGCGGAAGTCCTGCGGCAACCCCTCAGCCGCCATCTGGCCACCGGGGACGATCACGGAGTCGGCGCCACCATGACCCGCATCGATCGCGGCGTCATGGCGCTCGGCCAGCTCATCGGCGACGTCCTGCAATCGCTGCTGCCCAATCTCGCCAATCTCGCCATCATGGCCGCGCTCCTGTTCCGGCTGGCGCCGCGCCTGGGATGGGTGGCGCTGGCGCCTTTGCCGCCGTTTCTGTGGGTCAGCTGGCGGGCGACGGCGGAGGGGGTGGCGGCCGAAGAAGAAGTGCAAGAGGGCTGGCGGCGCCTCTACCGGCGGGTGCACGAGGTCTTGGCCGCCATCAAGACGCTGCAATCGCTCGGCGGCGAAGATGCCGAGCTGGCGCGCTATGAACGCGGCGCCGCGGCCATCTTTGCGCGCCTCTGGCGGCTGATGCGGCGGGACGCCGGGTATGGCGGCGCGCGCGGCCTGTTATCGGCGGCCGGGCGCGCGGCGGTGCTGCTGTATGGCGCCGATCTGGTGCTGGCGCATCGCCTCACGCCCGGCACCTGGATCGCCGCCGTCAGCTATGCGGGGATGATCTATGGCCCGCTCGCCGGGCTGAGCGGCTTGTACACCTCGCTCTCGACCCATCTCGTCACCGCCGGCGCCGCCCTCGAGCTTTGCGAGGCGGCCGCGCCCGCGGGCGACCCCAGCCCCGGACCGCCGCTCGGCGGAGCGATCGAATTTCAAAACGTCAGCTTCGCCTACACCGCGCCGGGCGGGGAGAGCACGACGGTCCTGCGCGACGCCAGCTTCCGCATCGCGCCGGGAGAAATCGTCGCCCTGACCGGCCCGAGCGGCGGCGGCAAGACGACGATCGCGGATCTGCTGTTGAAGTTCTACGAACCCACGCGCGGGCGCATTCTGCTCGACGGCCGCGATCTCGCCACCGTGCCGGCGTCATGGCTGCGCGCGCAGATCGCCGTGGTGCTCCAAGACGCCATCTTGTTCGAAGGCACGGTCACCGAAAACATCGCCTTCGCGGCCTCCGAGCCCGACGCGGACGCGGTGCGCGCCGCCGCGCGAGCGGCGCAAGCCGACGAATTCATCTTGCGGCTGCCGGAGGGTTACCGGAGTCCTATCGGCGAGCGCGGCGCGCGGCTCTCCGGCGGCCAGCGCCAGCGGCTGGCGATCGCGCGCGCCCTGTATCGCAACGCGCCGATCGTCATCTTCGACGAGGCCAGCTCGAACCTCGACGGCGCCAGCGAAGCGGCGCTGAACGCCGCGCTCGCACCGCTGTTGGCCGGCCGCACCGGGCTGCTGATCGCGCATCACGAGGCCGCGCTGGCGCTCGCCGACCGCGTACTCTGCGTCAGCGACGGGATCGTCAGCGACGCCGGCGCCGCATCCGGCGCCGTCATCGTCCCGGCCGCTCAGGCGGAAGCTTGACGGCGGTAACGGATGGCGATGAGGCTGGCGAACGCCGCCACGCCCACCGCCGCCACCAGCGGCAACCACAGCACATGCCGGGGATGGCCGGGCGCCAGCCGCGATGCCAGCCAAGGGCCGGCCGTGCCGCCCAGCAATGAAACCGTGATGATTCCGCCGAAGACCGTGCCGGTATCGCTCGGGAAGCGATCGCCGGCGATGCCCAAAACCGTCGGATAGATCGCCGCGAAGCCCAGCCCCGTCACCGCCAGACCCCCCAGCATGAGCGCGAACGTGCCGCCGGCGGCGGTCAGCGCCAGACCGATCGCCACCGTCGAGCAGGAGAGCCAAAGCGTCTTGAAATGGCCGAGGAGGCGCAACCAGCCGAGCGCGAAGAGCCGGCCCAGCCCCATGGCCGCAGTCAGCGCCACCAAGGCCGCCGTCGCCCGCCCCGGGTTCACCGAAAGCGCCGATTGCACGAGCTTGCCCGCCCAAACAAACATGGCATTTTCGCTGCCCGATTCGAAGAACAAGATCACTCCGATCCAACAGACCAGCGGATTGGCCAAGACGCGCAGCATGTCGAGCGGCTTCGACCCGGGGTGGGCGGGGGGTGGAAACCGCAGCGCGAGCACGGCGGCGAGGACCACGATGGTCACCGCCGCCAGCCCGCGCAGGATCGCCGCCACGCCGCGCGGGCTATCGGCGAAGGCGATCAGCAACGGCGCCAAGATCGCGCCGACGTTGAAGAAGAAGCCCAGCAGGTTGAGCGCCATGGCGCGGCGCTCCCGCGCCTCGGCGCGGCCGAGCGCGCTCAAATCAGAAACCAGCGCATTGGTGGCGGTATTGAGAATGCCGCCGCCAAGCCCATAGACCAGCGCCGCGGCGGCCAGCGCGCCGTAGCTCGCCAGCGAGGGCAAAACCGCCAGCGGCGCCGCCACCAGCAGCAAGCCGGCCGCCAGGATCGGCTTGGCGCCGACGGTATCGAGCAGCGGGCCGATGATCACGGTCGCGATGAGAATGCCCAACAACGGCAGCGAGCCCAGGTTGCCGGCCTGATGCAAGCTGACCCGCAGCCGCGGCAGCAGCGAACCCATGATCAGCAGCACCATGCCGAAGACGGCCATGGCGGCGTAGGCGACGCCGATCAAACCGCGGCGATGCGCCTCGGGCAGGGGGCCGGAGGCGGCGGGCGCAAGCGAGGACATTATCGGGATGTTACCGGAGCCGGTGACGCGGCGGCGCGCTGGCGGTGCCGGAGGCGCAAAGCGTCGTATTCGCGGAAGACTTGTTCGTTGTTGTCAGGGGCGACGCCGGTCACATTCGGCGAAACGAAGGGATGCGGCTTGACGCCGCGCTGCCGCAATTGCGCCGCGACTTCGGCGACCAGCGCCATGCCGATGGTGACGAAGGCCACCGTCGAGCCGGCGGCCACTTTGCCGGCCACGCCCTCCACGGCCACCAGCGCATCTTCGGAGGGAACGCAATTGTCGATGACCAAGTCGCAGACATCGGCCAGCTTCTTGCCGGAACTGTGCACGGCGGCGCGGCGCCGGGCATTGTCGAGCGAGGTTACGCCCACGACGCGCAGTCCGCGTTCCCGGCTTCCCATTGCCACTTCGATGCCCGCGGCGTTGAGGCCGCCGTGAGAAAAGACCAAGGTCACGTCGCCCGGCGCGAGATCCTGCCCGGCCAAAAAGACTTTGGCGTAGCCCTCGGTCCGCTCCAGCCAAAGCAACTCGCGAACGCCGCCGGCGTCGAGCACGCTGGTCCACATCAGGCGCGCGTCCATCATGGGATGGAAGCCGGCAAAGCTGCCGTAGCGGGGAAAGATATCCATCACCGGCAAGACCGAATGGCCGCTGCCGAACACGTGCACCAAGCCGTCGGCGGCGATGCAATCGGCCATCAAGGCCGCCGCGCGCTTGATGGCGGAGGTCTGCGTGCCCCAAATGTTTTCGAGCACGGCGGAAATTTCGCGTTGATAGGTTTCGACCATACGAATCAGGAGTTCTCTTTCTGCTGGGATTCGTTCGCCAACTTGAGCCAAGCCAGGCGGGCGGCGCCGAGCAAGCCGGCATCGGCGCCGAGGCGGCTGAGCGACAGGCGCACTTGGCGCGCCGCCAACGGTTGCGCCCAGCGCCGCAAGGCGCGCCGCGCCGGGCCTAAGATCCAGGCGCCCGCGCCGGTGACGCCTCCGGCGAGGACGATGACGCGGGGATTCAAGGTGCTAACCAAGTTGGCCAGGGCGAAGCCGAGCGCTTCGCCGGCCTCGGCGAGCGTTTGCCGCGCGGCGGTGTCGCCGCGCCGCGCGCGCTCGGCCAGCGCCTTGACGTCCCGGCGACGGCGATCGCGCCGCTCGGCCGCCTCGGCGATCCCCGGGCCGGCCGCCAAAAATTCCAAGCATCCGCGGGCGCGCATGGCGGCGGCCAGCTTGGGATCGGCGAAGGCGGCAGTGGGCACGACCATCCAGCCGACTGCGCCCGCCAGTTCGCCATGGCCGCGCAGCAGGCGGCCGCCGATCAAGATGCCGGCGCCGATACCGGTGCCGACGATCACCGCGACGGCGTCTTGGCAGCCGCGCGCCGCGCCCCGCCAGGCTTCGCCGGCGATGAAGGCGTTGCGATCGCTCTCGACCAGCACCGGCAAGCGCAGCGCCGCGCGCAGCCGTTTGGCGAGCGGCTGCCGCCGCCACCCCGCCAGATTGGGCGCCCAGACGGTGCCGTCGCGGCGCGCGAGCCCGGGCACGCCGACGCCCACGCCGGCCGCCCCTTCTTGCGGCAATGCACGCAGGGCGGCGGCGAGGGCTGCGACGACCGCTTCCCCGCCCTCCCGCGGCGTGGGCAAGACGCGGCGATCGCGCACCGCGCCGGCGCGCGACACCCGCGCCACCGCGATCTTGGTGCCGCCCAAATCTGCGGCCAGGACCCATGCCGGGCGAGGGCTTCGCGTCACGGCTGCTCCTCGAGGGCGACGAGCAGATTGGCCAGCTCGGAGCGCGGCGATGTGTTTTGCAGGCGGGAGACCGCCTGCATCTCGGCGGTGGCCGCCGCCGTCTCGCCCTGGCGCCGCAGCAAGCGCGCCAAAAGGTAATGCGGCGCGCTCCAATCGGGCTCGGCTTGGATGGCGGCATGCGCCGCAGCCATGGCGGCGCCGTCATCGTTGCGGCGTTCCAGCAATTGCGCCCGCAGATACAGCGCCGGCGCATAATGCGGCGCGAGCGCCAGCGAGCGCCGGCACCAAAGCAGCGCTTGCCCGGCATCGGCTTGATCCAAGAGCGCGCGATAGTACCATGCCAGCGCCGCCTGGGCGCGCGGCAAATCCGGCCGGGCGGCGAGTTGGGCAAAGATGGCCGCGGCGTCGGCGCGGCGATCGCTGGTGTAGTACGAGATGCCGAGCAGCAGGGCCGCCAGCGTCTCATCCTGGCCCAGCTGCGGGTCCGCGGCGTTGGCCGCCAAATCTTTCAGTTCTTGTTGCGCCTGCGCGCGGCGATTGGCTAGTTGCAGCAAGATGGCGCGGTCCAGCTTGAGCGCGATGGCTTGCGGCTGCCGCGCGAGGGCGGCATCGAGCACCTGAATTCCGGCAGACCACCGGCCCTGGCTCGCGAGGAACAACGCCTGATCGCGGACCAGACGCGGATTCGACGGGTCCTGCGCCACCGCGACGCGAAACGCGGCGGCGGCGGCGCGGGTATCGCCGGCGCCGGCCGCGATGGCGCCGTAAAGATCCGCCGCCACGCCCCGCGGCTGCGCGGCGGCGGGGATCGCGGCCAGCACCGCCAAGGCGCCGGTGCGCCGGCCCAGCGCCAGCAAGAGGCGCGCCTTGCCCAAGGCCGCGCGCGCATCCGCGGCGGGCGCGGCCGCCGCCGCCCGGTCATAAAAGGCGAGCGCTTCGTCCGGCGCATCGGCCGCCGCCAGCGCTTCGGCCGCGCGCAGGGCGTCGGCATAGGGCAAGGCGCCGGCGGGACTCGCCAGTGCCCGCTCGCAATCCCGTTGCGCCGCGGTCCGCTGGCCGGCTTGCCATTCCGCGACTCCCAGGCGTGCCTCCAGGCGCGCGGCGAGACCGGGGTCGTGCTGCGAGGCGAGCGCCGCCTGCAGGTAGCGGATGTAATGTTGCCGCTGCGCAGCCGCATCGAGGCCCAGATCGGCGCGAAAGTAAGCCAGCAAGCCGCCGCCGCCCGGACCCGGCCGCGGCTGCCGGCGGGCGGCTTCGAAGCGGGCGCGCAGGGCGCGGGCCTCCGCCAAGCGGCCGGTTTGGCTGTCGATCTGGCTCAACTGATACAGCGCCGTGACGTTTTCCGGCTGCAGCGCGAGCGCGCGCTGGAGCAGGCCGCGGGCGGCCGCGGGCCGGCCCCCTCGCGCCTCGCACTCCGCCAGCGCGGTGAGCGCCTGGACGTCGCCGGGATCCGCGGCGAGCGCGCGCCGCAAGGACTGGCCCGCGGCCTCGAGGTCGCCGGCGTCCAGCTGCATCCGGCCCTGCGCCGCCCAGGCCGGCGCCAAGCGCGGATCCAGCCGCACCGCTTCGCTTAATTCGGCCGCGGCCTCCGGCATCTCGCCACGATTTTTCTCGATCAGCGCCAGCAGAAAATGGCCGGCGGCATCGCGCGGGCGGGCGGCCACATAGCGGTGCATGGCGGCTTCCGCGACGCGGTCCTGACCACTGATTTCGGCCGAGATCGCTAAGCTGCGCTGGCCGGCGGGATCATCGGGCCGCCATCGCGCATATGCCTGCCATTCGTCGAGCGCGTCGCGCCAGAACCCTTGCTGCATGCAGAGCGAGCCGAGCGCCGCCGCGACCAGCGCCGCGCCTTGGCCGTGATCGTGCGCGGCCTTCGCCAGCGGCTCGGCGGCGACGAGCAGGCGGGTGGCGCCGGCACGGTCGCCGCGTTCGGCGAGGATGCGGGCCAAATAGTAGTCGGGTTGCCACCAGCCCGGCTGAGCCTTCTGCAGCGCCGCGAAGTCGGCGGCCGCCGCGGGCCGCGCCGGCGCGCCGGCGCAAAACTCAGCCGTCGCCAGTTGCAGACGCAAGCCGTCGCCGCCGGCGAACTGCCAGGCGCGCCGCCAGTAGCCGGCCGCCGGCGTGCAATCCTGCGCCAAAAAAAAAGCTTGGCCCAGCGAGTAGTCGAGCTTCGCTTGCGCTGCGCCGCCGGGGGCATCGCCGCGCATGGCCAGGGCCGCGGCTTCGGCTTGGCGGCGCTCGCCAGCGGCGAGCAGCAGCCGGACGTGCAGCACGCCCACCGCCGCCGGCTTGCGCGCGCGCGCCGGCAGGCCGTCGAAGATGGCGAGCGCGCGCTTTCCGCAGGCGGCACTCGCCGGGGCGTCCGAGCGGGCGCCTGCGGCGCCGGGCGCGCAGGCCGCCAGTTCGAGGCTCGCCAATTGCAGACGCGCCTCGTCGTCGGCGGGGTCAAGCTCCAGGGCCGCGGCGAACGCTTGCCGGGCGCCGTCACGATCGCCGCGCAGCAAGAAGTGATTGCCGAGATTGCTCTCGATCGCCGCACGCAGGGGCTTGGAATCGGCCCACTTCAGCGCCGTCCGATAATCCTTGTCCGCCTCGCCGCCGGCGCTCCGATGATCGGCGATGAAGCCGGCGAGATTCCAGGCGGCGGCGCTGCGGGCGTGAGCGGCGAGATAGGCTTGGTCCAGCGCCGCGGCCGCGTCCCAGTCGCCGCGCCGGGCGGCAGCGATGGCGGCGGAAAGCGAAGCGTCTTGGCCGGCAACCGCCGCGCCCGCCAGAATCAAAACCGCGACCGGGAGGACGGCCCGGCGAAGGCGGCGGCCGCGGCGGGGCATTAGCGCAGATCCACGGTCAAGCGGCACCGGTCGCCGCGCAAGACCCCGCGCGAGAGCTCGATCGCGACGCCGTCGGCGCTGCGCGTCAGCCGCTCCAAGCGCATGCCGGCGCTGCGCGGCCGCACTCCGAGCAGACGCGCCTCTTCCTGCCGCAGCAGCACCGGCTCGAAGGTCTCGCGGCACTCCACCGGCGGCCGATGGTACTCGCTGGCCAGGAGGTCATAGACCGATCGCCGCTCATGGTCCTTGCGCTCGAGTCCGGGAAACAAGCGGTGCGGAAGATAGGAAGTTTGCAGAAAGAAGGGCTCCCCATTCACGAGCCGCAGACGCCGCAGTTCCACCACCATCTCGCGCGCGCCGAGAGCCAGCGCCTGAGCGACGTCGGGCGCGGCGCGGACGACCGCGACGCGCAAGTTGCGCCAACTGGGCACCAGGCCCTGGCTGGCGATGTGGGTGGTGAAGCGGTAGAAGTGATCCAGCGTTTGCGACACGCGCGGCTGCGCCACCATGGTGCCGCGCCCGCGCTGGCGGCTGACGCGGCCGGCGGCCTCGAGCTCGTCGAGGGTGCGCTTGGCGGTGATCGCGCTGATGCCGAAGCGGCGGCAGAGTGCCCGCTCGGTCGTGAAAAAGTCGCCCGGCCGCAGCAGGCCGCTGGCCAGGGCGCGGTCGAGCTCGCTCACCACTACCTCCTTGACCTGCGCGTAGAGCGGCAGGGGATGGGTGCGGTCCACCGCCGCAGATTCCTTCGCCCAGGGCGCGGAGGACCGGGCAGCGCGGAATGGCGGGGCGGGACGCGGCATGGCGAGCGTGCTGGTGTCCACCGTAGAGCGGCGCATGCGCCATTGTCACTCCGCCGCACGCGCCGCGGGCGGTCTCGGGGGGCGCCGGACCGCTTGCCCAAATCATATATGAATATGCTTGACGCGCGCCAGCAATTGTGACAGCGTATGGGGCGAAGTTTTTGGTGCGGCAGTCAGGTATTGGCGGCAGTCAGGCACTCTTCGTTCGAGGCCGAGGGAGGATCGAGCATGCGCAGCAGACTGGATTATGCACGGTGGCGGTGGGCGATCATGGCGGCGGCGCTGCTGTTCGCCGCCGGCTTGGCGGCGGCGCAAGGCGGCCGGGGCGGGGTGAGCGGCCTTATCACCGATGCTTCGGGCAGCGCCATTCCCGCCGCCCAGGTGACCCTGACCAACACCGCGACGGGCGTGGCGCGCCACACCGTCACCACCTCGGCCGGGCTCTATTCCTTCGTCGCCGTCGATCCCGGCACCTACACGCTCACCGCCAGCCATGCCGGCTTTCGGACTACCAGCCGCGGCAATCTCACCGTGGAAGTGGATCAGACCGCGCAAGTCAATCTGACCCTCGCCACCGGCGCCGTGCAACAGACCGTGGAAGTCAGCGCCGCGCCGCCGCTGCTGCAATCCTCGAACGCCACCATTGGCCAGCTGATCACCGCGCAGGAGATCCAAAACGTCCCGCTCAATACCCGCGACGTTTACCAATTAGTGCAGCTCAGCCCCGGCGTGACACCGGTCAACGGGGTGTTGAACGACACCGAGTTCAACTCGCGCCCGGGCGCGGAGGTCAGCGGCTACTCGATCAACGGCGGGCCGCAAGGCTCGATCGCCTACATGGAAGACGGCAGCCCGCTGACCATCGCCGAAAACAATCCCGGCGGCACGATTCCCTCCCTCACCCCGCCGCTGGACTCGGTGCAGGAGTATCGGGTCGAGACGAACAATCTCTCCGCCGCCTACCAAAGCGCCGGCTCCGGCGTCATCAGTTTGGTGAGCAAGTCGGGCACCAATGCGCTGCACGGCGATCTGTTCGGCTATTTGCGGCCCAACAAGCTCGCCGCCTCGGTGCCGTTCATCAATGTCCAGCCGGGCCAGAACATCACCGGTAACACGCCGCCCGCCTTTCACCGCTATCAATGGGGCGCGAGCATCGGCGGCCCGATTCGCAAGGACAAAACCTTTTTCTTCGCCGACTACGAAGGCACCCAGCAGCGCACCGTGGATACCTACGTCGGCACGGTGCCCACGATGGCGGAGCGGCAGGGCGACTTTTCCGATCTGGTGGACCCCACGACCGGTGCGATGGCTCCCATCTACAATCCCTTCGCTCCCGACCAATCGAACGGGAACCGCACGCCGTTTGCCAGCAACAACCTATCCGCCCATATCGATCCCGTCGCGGCGGCGCTGGTCAAATACTATCCGCAACCGAACCGCGCCGGCCAGGGCATCTATCATACCGGCAACTATTTCGATCAAGGCACGGACCCGAACGACGCCGAGAAGTTCGACGTGCGTCTCGACGACAGCTTCAGCCAGAAGCAGCAGATCTTCGGGCGCTTCTCCTTCGCCCGCCTGCATTTCGGCAACGCCAATCACTATCACAATCTCGCCGACCCGCAGCAGTACCAGAACATCACCAACGACCGCAACTTCCTTTTCGGCGACGACTATTCGTTCTCGCCCACCACGATCTTCGAGTTCCGCTATTCCTTCGTGCGGCACTACGAAAACCAAACGTCCGATCCCGCGGGATTGGGCTTCAATATGACCTCCGTGGGCTTTCCCGCGGCCTTGGCGGCGCAGCAAGTGTTTAAGGACATGCCGTACATCTATATCAACGGCCCTAGCCTTGGCTCCCCCGCCTGGACCAACTTTCACTTCGCCACCCAAAATCACGACTTCATCAGCGCCTTCGATCTGATTCGCGGCCGGCATTCGATCAAGCTCGGGGCCGAATACGAAGAGCAGTACATGAACGTGGGCCAACCGGTCGCGCCCAGCGGCTTCTACATCTTCGACGGCACGGCTTCAAGCTCGAGCACCTGGGCGGGCGACGGCGACCCCTTCGCCGATTTCATGATGGGCATGGGCGGCGCGCCCGGCGACGAATGGCAGCCGGCTTTCAGCAAGGACCAGTTCTTGGCGGAAAGCAATCCCTATTGGGCCTTCTACGTTCAAGATCAGTACCAGGTCAACGCCAAGCTGACGCTGAACCTAGGCCTGCGCTGGGATGTATTTGGCGGGCGCAACGAACGCTATGACCGCTTGGAGTGGTTCGACCCGAATGTCGCCTACTCCGTCAACGGCGTGGCGCTGAAGGGGGGCGAGCAATTCGTGCGCGATCACGAAAGTCCCTCGACCACCAACTACGGTGATTTCGGCCCACGGTTGGGACTGGCCTACCAGCCTTTCCAGAACGTGGTGATCCGCGGCGGCTTCGGGCTTTTCTACGGGCCCAGTTCGCACATGGTTTCGAACAGCGCCATCGACAGCGACTCCTTCGCACCCAACACGCTTTGGAACGCCACGACGCTCAATGCCGACGGGAACAGCGTCATGGTGAATCCGCTGAGCAATCCCTTCCCGAGCGGCGTCGTGCAGGGCACCAACGGGCGCCTCGGGCCGGCCACGAATTTGGGCTCCGCGCTCACCACCGTGCTGCGCAGCCAGCCCGAACCCTCCAGTTACAACTGGAACTTCGGCCTGCAGTATGAACTGCCGGCGCAATGGGTGGTCACGGCCGCGTATGTCGCCAACCACGGCATCCACGAGATCTCGCAGACGGCCGACCTGAATCAGCTGCCGCTCTCGGTCTTCGCCAAGTACGACCCGGCCACTTGCGGCGGCTGTCCCAGCCTGACCTCAGCGGTTCCCAATCCTTACGTGAACGCGATCACCGATCCCAACTCGCCGCTCTACGGGACAGCGACCATGCCGCTGTGGGAATCGCTCGAGCCGTTCCCGCAGTTCACGACCGGCGGCGTCAATGCCGGCGTGGGCATCTATTCCAATCCCATTGAAAGCTCGATCTACAATTCGCTCCAGCTCACCGTGCAGAAGCGGATGACCAAGCATTTCTCCATGCTGGCCTCCTACACAGGCGGCAAACTGCTGGGCACCGGGGACGGACCCTTCACCTTCATCGGCCGCGTGAGCGGCGGGCACCAGGACTGGCGCAACGTCGCGCTCGACAAGTCGCTGAGCGCCCAAGACGTCAACCGCTGGATGGCAATCCAAACCAGCTACGATCTGCCGATCGGGCCGGGGCGGATGATCAACGTAAATGGCTGGGCCAACGAATTGGCCGGCGGCTGGACGCTGAATACCGTCTTGAGCCTCTCCACCGGCACGCCAGTTTCCGTCAGCGGGGCGACCAACGATCCCTGGTTCAACCAGCGGCCCGACTTAACCTGCGACCCCGGCACGGACATGCCGAAAACCTCCGAACAATGGTTCCTGCCGGGCTGCTATGCCATGCCGGCGGATCCGTATCTGCCCGGCACCGGCCCGCGCATGCTCGATCACGTCCGGGCCGACGGCACCAGCAACCTGGATCTGGCGATCGCCAAAAACTTCCCGCTGGGGGAAAAGCGCAACTTGCAGTTCCGCGTGGAATCGTTCAATCTCACAAATTCCGTGCAGTTGGGAGCGCCGAATGGGTACTGGAATCCGAAAGACCTCTCGACCTTCGGGCAAGTCAGCGGCGTGGTGAGCACGCCGCGGCAATTCCAGTTCGCGCTGCGGATCACCTATTAGACAAGGAGAGCGGTTCCATCATGGTGGGTCGGGCTGAGGGCGGTGGCAGGGCGCGGCGTTTCTTCTAGAAAAGCGGCGCCAGCGGTGAGCCCTTCGGGCCCGGAGGTGAAACCGCGCAAGGATAGCTTTGTTCCGCTTCATTTCTAAGCCGCCGCTGCGGGCGGCCCAGTCTCGCGCCATGCGGCGGAGTTGGACTCGCGCCCTCGTCGCTGCGCTGGCCCTCGCCGGCGCCTCCCTGGTTTCCGCGCAGACCTGGGAAGCGCCGATGCGCCCGGTCCGCTCCGATCAATCCGCCGCCGATCGGGAGTTCTTTCCCATGGCGGTGTGGTACTCGGGCGGCAAATATCGTGCGCCGATGATCTCGCGCCAACCCGAGCAAGAGCGGGCGGAGTGGCTGCGCGACCTGCAGACGATCAAAGCCACCGGGTTCAACACCGTCAAGACCTGGGTGGATTGGGCGACGACCGAGCCGGTGGAAGGCCAATACCACCTCGAAGACCTCAAGCAGTTGCTGGACTTGGCGCACCAGGTGGGTTTGCGGGTCATCATCCAGCTCTACGCCGATTCCGCGCCGGATTGGGTCGGGCAGAAATATCCGGACGCGGAGTTTGTGACCGCGACGGGCGTGAAGATTCACTCGCAGGCGGCGCCCGGCTATTGTTTCGACAGCCAAGGCGTGCGCAATGCGGTGCTGGGCTTTTATCGGGCGGTGGCGAAAGTCGGGGCGGCCAGCCCGGCGACCTACGGCTACGATCTATGGAGCGAGCCGCACATCGTCAATTGGGTCTGGTTCAACGATCTGCCGCACGCGCAGTTCTGTTATTGCCCCTACACCCGCGCCCGCTTCCGCGATTGGCTGCGCCAAAAATACGGAACGCTGGACGCGTTGAACGCCAGCTGGTATCGTACCTTCACCGCCTGGAATCTGGTGGATCCGCCGCGCTTCGGCACGATCCTTTCCTACGCCGACTTTCTCGACTGGAAGGCCTTCATTTCCGACAAGCTGGCCGAAGATCTCCGGGCGAAGGAAGAAGCGGTGCATGAAGCGGACCCGACGCGCCTCACGACCAGCCACTCCGATATTCCGAGCGTGCTCGCCTCGCCCTTGGACGACTACGGCATGCCCGACGATTGGAAGATGTCGGCGCAGGTGGATTACTACGGCGCCAGCATTTATCCCAAGCATGCCAGCGCGCAATTGGGCGGCTGGCCGCCGGCATTCCGCGCCTTCGCCTTCGACGGCGAGTACTCCGCCAGCCGCCGTCGCGGGTTTTACGTCGGTGAATTGCAGGCAGGCCAGGGCGCGACCGGTTTGCGCGTCAACGTGCCGGTCGAGCCCAGCGATATCGCGGACTGGACTTGGTCGCTGATCGCGCATGGCGCCAAGGCGATCTGCTATTACGCTTGGTACCCGATGAACGCCGGCTACGAGTCCAATGGCTACGGTTTCATCAACCTCGACGGTTCCTTGACCGCCCGCGCTCGTTTGGCCGGCCGGATCGCCACCGCCGTCTCGCGCCACGCCGCGCTGTTTCACGATGCCCAGCCGCTGCCGGCCAAGATCGCAATCCTCTACAACCCGCTTGGGTATTTGAGCGGCGGCGACACCGTCGCCCCGGGCACCGCGATCCGTGACTCGATGCTGGGCGTCTATCAAGCGCTATGGGCGGAAAATATTCCGGTCGATTTCGTCCATGCGCACCAGGTCGAGCTTGGCGGCCTCGCCCATTATCAAGCGGTTTACCTTCCCTACCCCATCACGCTGTCGCGCGCCGCTTCGAGCGCGATCGCCCGCTACGTCGAAGACGGCGGGACCGCCATCGCCGAGGCCCGCCTGGCGTGGAACGATGAACGCGGCGCCGCCAACGAGCGCATCCCGGGCGCCGGCCTCGACCAGGTGTTCGGCGCCCTCGAGACCGCGCTCTGGCCCGGAACTCGCGGCGACTACACCTTCGCCAAGGCCGCTCCCGACGGCCTGGCAGGCCTGCGCGTGCCGGCGGCGCAGTTCGAAGAAGACCTGAGCATCCAGCGCGGCACGGTTTGGGCTCGATTCAGCGACGGCAAGCCGGCCGTCGTAACTTCCCGCTATGGCAAGGGGCGCACCGTGCTCATCGGCAGCTTCTTGGGCATGGCGGCGGAGCGTAGCGGTAATCCGGCGGCGCAACGCGCCCTCCAGGCTCTGGCCGCGTGGGCGGGCGCGAAGCCGCCGGTTTCGGTCCGGACCTTGGATGGCCAGGGTGTGCCGGCGCAGGTCGAAGCCCGCTTGCTCGCGGATGGGCCGCAGACTTTGCTGATCGCCGTGAATCGTGGACCGACCGGCCGGTTTGGCTTTACCCTGGCGCGCACCGCCGCGCGCGCGGAGAATCTGCTTACTGGCGCCCCAGTGGCGATGCAGGGCGCCGGCTCACAATCCTGCCTGCAACTCGGGCTCGCTCACAACGCTGTCGCCGTGATATTGCTCTCGCCGCCTTAAACATGAAAGACTCTTCGTAAGGAGACTCGATGCCGGTGGCCGTGAGCGAGCCGCGGTCGGTGGATATATCCCTGTCGCAAGGCATCTCCATCGTTTGGCGCGATGGCCACCTGAGCCGTTATCCCATCCTCTACTTGCGCGAGCGGTGTCCTTGCGCTACATGCGCGGGCACCCATGGCGAAGCCACGACAAGAGTCCGTGCCGCCGACGGCCGCAGCAACCCACTGCCGATGTTCAAGCCGGTGGGCGCCACACTAAAGGCGGCGCAGCCGGTAGGGCGGTACGCGCTGCAATTTCAGTTCAGCGACGATCACAACACCGGCCTGTTCACGTGGAATTATCTGCGCGAGATTTGCCCCTGCGATCTTTGCCGGCCACCCTCGTCCGGCGGCGCCTAACCTTCGCGCTCATGCCTTGCCGCCGTCCCGGTAGCCGGAGTGATACTGCCGGTCGCGCAGGAGAATCGCCTTTTGTTCCTCGTATTGTTGCGGGGTGAGTTCGCCGGAGGCCAGCCGCCGCTGCAAGATCTCGAGCGGCGTCTCACGCCGCACGAACCGCGACCGGCCGCCCCAAGGCGTCCACCAGGAAATGGCGAAAATGATGATCAGCGCCCAAATGACCCACCAAATCCACCACCAAGCCCAACCGTAGTAAGGCACAATTCCGGCTCCGCCATCTACGATGCCGCGATCCCGAGAGGCGCGATCTCGCCATTGCCGGCCGGATGGGCGCGCCGCTGCCGCCGGTTTGCGAGCTGAGCGCGCCCGCGGCTAGGCGCGGTGCGGCTTGGGCCGCGCCGGCTCGCCGTGCAGAACCTCGAAGAGGAACCACACTCGCTTTTCCGTGCCGTTCAAGATCTCTTCGAGCACGTTGGCAGTGGCGCGATCGCCGTATTGATCGCAGACTTCCAGCGCGCGGCGCTGCCGTTCGGCCATCCCGCGATTGTCCTCGAGCAGGCGGCGCACCATCTCCACGGCCGGCACGAAGTCCTCGGTGTCGTCGCCGATCTCGCGCAGCTCGCGAATTTGATCCAGCCCGCGAATCGTGGTCGCACCGATGCGGCGCAATCGCTCCGCCAACGGATCCACCGACTTCAACAGCGCCTCGGCTTGCTCGTCGAACAGCAAGTGATAGTCACGGAAAAGCGAACCCGCAAGGTGCCAGTGGAAATTCTTGGTCTTGATATAGAGCGAGAACGCGTCGGCAATCAGCGGGTTGAGCGCCTTCGCGATCTCTTCCACGCCGCGGCGCTCGAGATCGGTAGGGGTGGCCAGTTGCGCCGGCGCCGGTGCGCCGCGCTCCAAGGGACGAGTAACCATCGCAACCTCCATCGATCGTTGAGATGGCGGCAAGGGGGCCGGTGGACGCCTTCAGCCAAGCCTTCGCGGGGCGGGTGGAAGAGGGAGGAATGGACTGCGGGGGAATTGGTCGAGAACGATTCGGTGAGTTACCGCTAGAAGTGACACAGAAGAGGACCACCCTGCCCCGCGAATACGATCGGCAACTTGTCAGCCGGCGGCGCGCGCGTTCGCATCCGCCGGCCAGGGATGAACATTGGCCGGCGGCGGCGCTGCCTCTTGCTTCATCCGGCGCAGCTTGTTGTGCAAGGCCTTGTAGCTGATTTTGAGCAGGCGCGCGGCCTGGCGGCGGTTCCACCGCGTCTCCTCCAGGGCGGCGAGAATGGCGGCGCGTTCCGCTTCGCGGGCGGCGCGCCGGCCGATCTCGACCAACGAAGGCGCTCCCGCCGAACTCGACAGCGCAGGGGACGGCAGGGCCGCCCGCGGCGGCGTCCGCAACGGCGGCTCGCCGCCCAACGGCGCCAGTTCTTCGAGCGCGGCCGCCTCGCTGCCCAGGATCAGCATGCGCCGCACGAAGTTTTCCAACTCGCGCACATTACCCGGCCAATCATGCTGGCGCAAGCGCACCATCGCCGCCGCGCTCAGCCGCACCGGCGCCGCGCCGTCGGGCGGCGCGTGCAGGCGCAGAAAATGCTCCACCAGCTCTTCGAGGTCGTCGATCCTTTCGCGCAGCGGCGGCAAACGGACGGAGAGCACGTTGAGCCGGTAGAACAGATCCGGCCGGAAGCGGCCGGCGGCCACTTCGCCTTCCAGATCGGCGTTCGAGGCAGCCAGCACTCGCGCCTCTAGCATCTCGCTAGTTTCGCCGCCGAGCCGGGAGAATTCGCCGCTTTGCAGGATATGGAGCAACTTGGCCTGCATCGTCGGATCCAGCTCGCTGATCTCATCGAGCAAGATCGTGCCGCGGTGGGCGAGTTCGAACTTACCGGCTTTCTTGCGCGCGGCGCCGGTGAACGCTCCGGGCTCGTAGCCGAACAGCTCGCTCTCCAGCAATTCCCGCGGGATGGCGGCGCAGTTCACCTTGATGAAGGGCGCGGCGGCGCGCGGCGAGAACTGATGGATCATGGCGGCGGCGACCTCCTTGCCACTGCCGCTCTCGCCGCGCAACAGCACCGGCGCATCGCTGCTCGCCGCTTTGGCGATCCACTGGCGCGCGATCACGATCTTCGGATGCGCGCCGATCAGATCTCGGCTGCCGGGCCGGCGGCCGCCATTGCGCCGCGACTCGAGCAGCGCCGCCAACTGCTCCTGCAGCCCGCCTGCCGACAGCGGGCGCGGCAAGATCGCATCCAGCGCGGTGCGCGCGAATTCCGTCGTGCCCGCGTCGCTCACGCCCACCAGCCACGCGCCCGGAGCCAAGGTGCGCAGCGCCCGGCAGGTTTGCAGGCAAGCCACCTCGCCTGCCGGAAGCAAAATCCAAGCCGGCTGCTCCCGGCGGATCAGTTCGTGCGCGAGGGCGACCGGCCAGGCCCCCAGCAGCCGCGCCTCCCCGCCCCAGACCTCTTGCAAAACGTGCCGCAGTTCCCAAAGCCGCGCATCCGCCACCAGGATCGTGCTCCGCATGCCGAAAACAATAGGTGCGCGGCACTGGGCCGCCTACACCCAAATGGGGAATTTTTCGGCCAACCCGCGCCGCGCCCGTGCAGCACTACGTTCAAAAGCGGCTTCGAAGCCGAAGCTGGCGGCTTGCGCATCTCACGAAATAGGCCGCGCCACTCCCATGGTTCTTCCGTCACCCGTGCCGGAACAATTCGTCGTGGAAGTCGCTTCCGACCCGACGCTGGAGAACTTCGCGCATCGGCTGGAAGATCTCGTGCTGCTGCTGCGGATGGCCATCCTCTCCGGTCTGGACATGACCACGTCCACGATCCTGCACCTCTCCGCCGACGTCGCGGAACGGATGCGCTGGGCCGATCGCCAACTGCTGATCTTCACCGGCGGTCCCAGCCAGCGGCCGAGCGAGCAAGTGGCGCGCGGGTTCGAGGGCCTCGAACTCCCCCCCATCGAAGCCAATTTGCTGGCGACCTGGTGCGGGCGAGCCGGCAAGCCGATCCTGGCGTGGCGCGGCACGCACGCGGAGCTAGACGCCTTTCTGGACCGGGTGCAGGCGCGCCACGCATTGGCCGTGCCCATGTTTCTCGAGTACGGCCCGGCGGGCGCGATTCAATTCTTCCGGCGCGGCGACCCCGGGTTCAAGATCGAAGACGCGCAGATGCTCTGGTTTCTGGGCCTGCTCACCGAGGCCCAACTCGAACGCGCGCATTCCGCGCAGAAGCTGGTGACGGTGGCCTTCACCGACTATCTAACCGGCCTGCGCACGCGCGGCTACTTCGAGCAAGAGCTAAGCCAAGAGGTCAAGCGCACGCTGCGCAATCGCGCCGCCTGCAGCGTGCTACTGCTCGACATTGACGACTTCAAGCAAGTTAACGATCGTTGGGGCCACCACGCCGGCGATGAAATCTTGAGGCAATTTGCGCGCGTGCTGACGCGGGACATGCGGCAGGTGGATACCGTCGCCCGCTACGGCGGCGACGAATTCGCCATGATTCTTCCCGGTTCCGACCACGAAGGCGCGCGTTTCGTGGCCACGCGCCTGCGCGATAGCGTCCGCGAAACGCAGTTCTGGGCGCCGGAGGTCGGCAAGCCCTTGATCTTGCATGTTTCGCTGGGCGTCGCGGTCTGCCCCGCCGACGGCACTGACAGCTTGCAATTGCTCCGTGCCGCCGACCTGGCGCTTTATCGCGCAAAACGCGAAGGCAAGAACCGCCTCTGCTTCAGCGCGTGAACGCAAGCACGGCGGCGAGCCGCGGGCCGAAGGCAGCCGCCGGCCGGGATTTCCGCGCCGCCGCCAGCCGCGCGCTCCCGGCTGCCCCGCCTGTCCCCGGACCTTACTCGTCCTTAAGCTCGAACGGTTCGGCTTGCAGCCCGCCGTTGCGCTTCATCAGGATCTCGATCTTCGCCTCCGCCTCGTCCAATTGCCGGCGGCAATCGTGCGAGAGCGCCATACCCTCCTCGAAGAGGCGGATCGAATCTTCGAGCGGCAGGTCGGCGCGCTCGAGCTCGGTCACGATCGCCTCCAAGCGCTTCAGGCACTGTTCGAAGCTGGGCGGTGGCGTGGGGGCGGAAGACACGGGCTTTCCCTCCTACTTCAACGCCTGGCGAGCGGCATTGAGCGCTTGCTCGTAGTTGGGGTGCTGGCCGATCTCGGGCACGTACTCGACGTAGCGGATCACGTCGTCCTTGCCGGCGATGAAGATGGCGCGCGACTCGAGGTGCAGCTCCTTGATCAGCGTGCCCATGGCCAGGCCGAAGGAACCGGATTGGTAGTCGGAGAGCGCGACGATCTGGTTGGCGCCAGCAGCGCCGCACCAGCGCTTCTGGGCGAACGGCAGATCCATGCTGACGACCAGCACGCGCACGCCGTCGAGCTTGGCGGCCTCTTCGTTGAAGCGCCGCGCCTCCAGATCGCAGACCGGAGTATCGAGCGAGGGCACGCTGGCAAAGATACGGACCGTCCCACGCGTTTCGCTCTCCCGGACCGGTTTCAGCGCGGTATCGACCACGGTGAAGTCCGGCATTTTGTCGCCGACCCGGCGCTCGGGCCCGAGCAGGGTCAAAGGGCTGCCCTTGAAAGTCACGGCGGATTTGCGTTCATCCATGAGCCAATCGTCCTTTCTTCTTCAATCTCTCGACGCGCCCGGGCGTCACAGCCCGATCGCGGCCACCAGCTCGCGCACGGCGGCGGCGGACTTCTGCAGCGCGGCGCGCTCCGACTCGCTGAGCCGCACTTCGATCACGTCCTCGATGCCCCGCGCGCCCAGCTTGCAGGGCACGCCGACGAACAAGCCGTCAATGCCGTATTCGCCTTGCAGATAAGCGGCACAGGGCAAAATCTTCTTCTTGTCCTTGAGGATCGCCTCGGCCATCTCCACCACCGCCGCCGAGGGCGCATAGTAGGCGCTGCCGGTCTTGAGGTACTTGACGATCTCCGCCCCGCCGTCACGGGTGCGCTGCACGAGCCGCTCGATCTCGGCGGCATCCAACAGCTCGGTAATTGGAATGCCGGCCACGGTAGTGAAGCGCGGCAGCGGCACCATCGTATCACCGTGGCCGCCCAGCACGAAAGCCTGTACGTTCTCAACCGATACTTTAAGTTCTTCGGCGATGAACGCGGCAAAGCGCGCCGAGTCGAGCACGCCAGCCATCCCGATCACGCGATTGCGGGAAAAGCCGGAGAGCTTGAATGCGGCTTGCGCCATCGCATCAAGCGGATTGGTGACCAGAATCAGGATGCTATTGGGCGAGTGCGCGACGACTTGCTTCACCGTCGCGGCGATCACGTCGTAGTTTTTCTTCAGCAGGTCGTCGCGGCTCATGCCCGGCTTGCGCGCCAGCCCGGCGGTGATCACCACCAGATCGGAGTTGGCGGTGGCCTCGTAGTCGTTGGTGCCGGTGACGTGCACGTTGCTGCCGATAATGGGCGTGGCCTCATAAAGATCCAAGCTCTTGCCCTGAGGAATGCCTTCGACGATATCGGTGAGCACGATGTCGGCCAATTCGGCGGCGGCGAGCCAATGAGCGGTGGTGGCCCCTACGTTGCCGGCGCCAACCACGGTGACTTTCTTCCTTGCCATGTCTTCCCTTCTCTCTCGGTCGTGGAAGCGCCGGGCCTCAGCCCAGCCTCGACGCGGCCGAGTCAATCGGGGCTTCAGCCCCGGTGCCAAATTTAAGCGCGGGCGGGCACCGCCGCGCCCAGATTTTCGATCAATGCCGAAGCGAATTCGCTCGTTTTCAACCGTGTCGCGCCGGGCATCAAACGCTCCAAATCGTACGTCACGCGCTTCTGCGCGATGGTCCGCGCCAGCGCCTGTTCGATGGCGTCGGCGGCTTCGTGCCAGCCCAGGGTATGGAACATCATCACGCCGCTGAGGAGCACCGAACCGGGATTCACCATGTCTTTGTCGGCGTATTTGGGCGCCGTGCCATGCGTCGCCTCGAAGAAGGCGTATTCGCGGCTCATGTTGGCGCCCGGCGCCATGCCCAATCCGCCGACCTGCGCGGCGCAGGCGTCAGAGAGATAGTCGCCGTTCAGATTGGGGGTGCAAACGACCTGGTACTCGTCGGCGCGTGTCAGCACCTGCTGGAACATGGAGTCGGCGATGCGATCGTTGATCAGAATCTTGCCCGCCGGAATTTGGCCGTTGTAAGGCGGCTGCGCCAGCTCTTCCTCGGTGAGGCAGACGTCGCCGAACTCTTCCTTGGCGACTTGATAGCCCCAATCGCGGAAGGCGCCTTCGGTAAACTTTTGGATGTTGCCCTTATGGACCAGGGTGACGCGGTTGCGCTTATGCTCGCGGGCGTATTCGATACCCATGCGCACCAGGCGCTTGGAACCGCTCACGGACATCGGCTTGATGCCGACGCCCGAATCCGGCTTGATCTTCTTGCCGAATTCGCGATCCAAAAACGCGATCAGTTTCTGCGCCTCCGGCGTGCCTTCGCGGAACTCGATGCCGGCGTAAACGTCTTCCGTGTTTTCGCGGAAAATGACCAGGTCCATGCGCTCGGGGTGCAGCACCGGCGAGGGCACGCCGGGATAGTACTTGACCGGGCGCACGCAGGCGTAAAGATCGAGCACCTGGCGCAGGGTGACGTTGAGGCTGCGGATGCCGCCGCCCACGGGCGTCGTCAGCGGGCCCTTGATCGCGATCCGGAACTGGCGCGCCGCCTCGACGGTATCGTCGGGGAGCCACGTCCCCAGCTTGGAAAATGCCTTCTCCCCCGCCAAGACTTCATACCAAGCCACTTGCCGCTTGCCGCCATACGCCTGGCGCACGGCGGCGTCGAAAACCCGCCGGCTCGCCGCCCAAATATCGCGGCCGGTGCCATCGCCCTCGATGAAAGGAATGATCGGGCGATCGGGAACGACAAACCGGCCGTCGCGATACTCGATCGCCTCGCCTTCGGCCGGCACGGAGATTCCATTGAACGAGCGCATAGATTTGATTGTCGGCCGCACGCGCCTCAGAGCCGAAACCGGCTCACCACCCGGGCGACGGCCAAGGCGAGAATACCCACCAGCGCCAAACCGAACCCCAAGTTGGGCCATCCTGCCGTGAGCCGCAGTATCACGCCGACCAGCACGGCCGCCACCCCTGCCCAATACAGACTCCGGATGAACTTTCGCCGGGCGGTCAGAGGTGGCATGGAGACTGGCGCATCACGACCTAAACATCCCATCTTATCAATCCATGAGCCAAGCGTGGGGGCAACGATCGGGGATCGGGAGCGCAAACCGCGGAAAGCTCGCGCGGCGCGCCGGCGCGCGCGGCTCAACAGCCCATCACATCCCGATAAAGCTCGCGCGTGCGTTCTAAGACGGCCTCCAATTCGGCGGTGAACGCGGCCGGTTCGATACGGCGGCCGGTCATCGCCGACCAAAGCAGGCCGGCGGGCTCCGCGGCGGCGGCGGGGAGTGAGATGCTGCGCGCGGGCTTGCCGGTCACGATGCGGATCACATGATCGGCGGCTCGGAGTTGCGCCGCCAAGCCGCTCAGCTCGAGCGCGCGTGCCGCTGGGAGTTCCGCGGCGGCAGCCTGCGCCCAACGTGCGAACTCCGATGCCGTGTCCCCCCGTTCCCGCGACAAGCGGCCAGTCCCTAAAGCAATGGTTGAGAGAATGAAATCGAAGTCATAGCTGCCACCTGGGCCGGTCTTGAGCGGCCGCGGTTCGGAGCGCGGCTCACGCTCCAGGCGGGCGCGCATGGCGCGCAACTCCGCCCTGGGGTCGGCGCCGCCGAAGCGCGCGGCGATTGCGCCGCGAATTTCGGCGGCCGCGCTGCGCGCCAGCTCCAGGTCGCCGGCGATGGGCCGCAGCTTGAGGTAGCTGACCGCCTCCCAAAGACCGGCCCGCTGCCGGAAGTAATCGGCCAGCCGCGCGGGCGTGTGCACGAGCTCGCCTTGCGAGCCTTCGGGCCGCAGCCGCGCATCCACGGGAAACACCGAGCCCTCCTGCGTATAGCTGGCCAGAATCTCGATGATTGCCGCCGCCAGCTTGGCGGCGTGCGGCTGGTCCGCTTCGCGGGCAACGAAAAGCAGATCGGCGTCGGAGAACAGCTCGAATTCGCGCGTGCCCAGGCGTCCCAGCGCCAGCACCGCCAGCGGCGGGACATCGCCGGCGTGCGCGGCGATCTGCAGCGCGGCGGCGATGGCCGCTTCCGCCCAGGCGGTCAGACGGTGGAGGGCGGCCCGGACGCCGGTGGGGGTGAGCACTTCGCCCGCCACATAGCGGCAAAGACGGCTGTGATAATACCGGCGCAACGCACGCATGCGGCCGGCCCAATCGCTCGCGCCGCGCAAGACCGCGGCGGCGAGGGCGGCCGCGGCGCCGTTTTGTTCCTCGGGGATCAGCAGCAACTGTCGCTCGTCGAGCGCGGGCATGGGCTCGAGCAGACATTCCCAGCCGCCGGGATGCATCGAGAGGCTGTCAATAAGAAATTCGCTGGTGTTGAGGAACACCGCCAAACGCGCGTTCATTTCCTCGGGCCAGCGACCGAAGAGCGCCGCCGCGCGGTCGCGGCCGGCCAAGGAAACCAGCAGGCGCTCAAGCTGGCGGCGCCCACGCGGCGTCAGGCGGGGCGCAATGGCGCGGCGATACTCGGCCAAACGGCGGCTGCCCGAGGCCTCGGACGCCGCATCTTCGCCCGCAAGCTGAAACGCGCCCGAGCCCGGCGCCGCAGGCAGCGGCAGCAGTTCTTCGAAGAGCGCCGCGACTTGCCCCATCGCCTGCTTGAGCCGGGCCTGCAGCCACTCGGCATCGTCGCCGCCCTGGCCTTCCGGCACGACCCGCAGGCCGCGCGCGATTGGCCGCGCGGCTTCGGGTTCGGCGGGGAGGAAGTGAGTCTGCTGGCCGAGCCGGAGCTGCAAGCGGTGCTCGACTTGCCGCAGCAGAATATAGGCACTCGAGAGGGTCTGGAATTGGCGCCCGCTCAAATGGCGCTTGTCGTGGAGCCGCTGCAAGGCCTGCAGGGTATTGGACGCGCGCAGCCAGCCGTCGCCGCCGCCGAAGCGGCGCTGCATGCCTTGGGTGATGAACTCGATGTCGCGAATGCCGCCGGGATCGAGCTTGACATTGATGCCATCGCGCGCGCGGCGGCGATGGTGCGCCTCGATCAGCTCGCGCGTGGCGCGCACCGCGGCCACCGCTTCCGCGCCGCCGCGGGCGGGATAGATGCGGTCCGCCAATTGCGCCCGAAAGATCTTGCCCTGCTTCAGCAGCCCGGCGCACGGCCGCGCCTTGATGAGCATTTGCAGCTCCCAAGGCCGCGCCTCGTCGCGATAGTAGGCGAGGGCGCGCGCGAGCGGCAGCGCCAGTTCGCCTTCGCGGCCGGCGGGGCGCAAGCGCAGGTCCACGCGATACGCCATGCCTTCGTCCGTGGGCGTGGAGAGGTAGCGGACCGTCGCCTGCGCCAGCCGGATGAAGAATTCGCGGTTCGAGGTGGGCCCGGCGCTGCCCGCGCCATCGGTCTGCCCTTCGCCGGTGTACAAGAACATGAGGTCGATGTCGGAGCTGTAGTTCAACTCCTCGCCGCCGAGCTTGCCCAAACCCAAAATCACCATGCCCGCCGCCGGCGTCCCGAAGCGAGCCACGAGATCGTTCCAGCTCCAGGCATAGGCTTGCGCCAAGGCAGCGTCGGCGAGGTTCGAGAGTTCGAGCGTGGTTTCGCCCAGCGTCGCTTGGCCGCTCAAGTCGCGCAACGCGATGCGCAGCAGCTCGCGCTTTTTCCAGCGCATCAGCGCCAGGGCGCGCTCCTCCGGGGGCGCCGCCGCCGCCGCTTCGGCCAGCTCGGCCGCCAGTTCTTCGGGCTGGAGCACGCGGTCCTGACGGCGCGCGCGCTCGAGCCAATCCACCATATCTGGATTTTGGATCAGCGCCTCGGATAAGAACTGGCTGTGACTGAAGATCACGAGCAGCGATTGAATCAGCCGCGGTTGCGCGCGGATTCGCCCCGCCGTCGCGGCGTCGGCGGCATCCAATAAACGGTCGAGCGCGTGCGCGGCCGCCGCCGGATTGGCCGCGCGGGCCAGCAAATCGGCGATTGGAACCGATGCCTCCATCCCGCCTTATGATACGTGCCGCGTGCCTCCGGCTGGGTTGGGCTTCGGTTGTGCCCTGGCGCGCGCTTCCGGCGGCGGCCCCGTCCCGACCCAGCCCGCCGAGAGAGAAGTCCGCGCAGCCGACCGCTGCCGGAAGCCCCGCGAACAGACAGGGGGAAACGGGGATTTGGAGCGGGGCCCGGCGCCGACAGCCGGCAGCCGGCATCTTCTTTGACTTGCAGCGTGGACCGCGCATCTTCGCTACGGGGACGCGCGGCGAATAACACTGTTATCCTGCGCTCATGGCGGAAAACCCCGGACCGCCGGCCGATGAGGCGCGCCGCTTGACGCCGCGCGCGCGGCGCGAATTGCTGCGCCTAATCGAAGAAAATCTGGCCGCCGAGCGCGAAGACGCGGCCATGTACGAGCAACTGGCGGCGCAAGAGCCCGAGCCGGGCCGCAAGCAGCTGCTGCTCAAGCTCGCCGCCAGCGAGCAGCGGCATGCGCAACGCTGGCGCGCCAAGCTCGCCGAGTACGGCGGCCGCGATGACGTGCGCGGCCTGGGCTGGCTGAGCCGCTGGCGGTTGCGCCTGCTGAGCTGGATGGGCACGGAAGCCGCGATCCGGCGGCGCGAAATGGGCGAAGAGACCACGGCAGCGCGCTATCGCCGCATGGAGCAGCGCTTCGGCCCTGAGGCCGGCGATATCTTGGGCGAAATCGAGAACGAAGAGCGTTCGCACGCGCGCAAGCTGCGGTTGCTCGCCCAGACCCAGGGGCCGGCGCGCGCGCTCTCGGTCGCCATGGGGCGCGAGCGCTGGCACCGCCATGAACACAATTGGCTGAGCGACGCCATCTACGGCGCCAACGACGGGCTGGGCGCCGTCTTCGGCATCGTCTCGGGCGTGGCCGGTTACACCGACGCCGGACATTACGTGCTGATCTCGGGAATCGCCGGCATGATCGCCAGCTCCCTCTCCATGGGCGCCGGAGCGTACCTGGCGGCCAAAAGCGAACGCGAGCTTTACGAGGCCGAGATTCACCGCGAATCCCGCGAGATCGCCGAGGCGCCGGAAGAGGAGCGTGAGGAGCTGCAGCTCTTCTACCAACTCAAGGGATTCACTGAAAGCGAGGCGGAAGCGTTGGTGGCGCGGCTCGCGCAGGATCCGCGACAGTTCCTGCAAAGCATGGCCTCGGAAGAGCTGGGCCTGGCCACTCCGCCCACGCGCCGCCCGAGTTCGGCGGCCTGGTCGGCGGGACTCTCGACGGCGGCGGGCGCGATCATTCCCGTCATTCCCTTTTTCTTTCTTTCCGGGTTGCCCGCCGTGATCACCGCTTTCATCGTCAGCTTGGCTGCGCATTTCGCCGTGGGCGCCGCCAAAACGCTCTTCACCAATCGCGCTTGGTTTTGGAGCGGCGCGGAGATGACCATCATCGGAGTGATCGAGGCAGTCGTGACGTATGGCGTCGGCCATCTGGCCTCCCTTTACGTGCACTGACGCGGAACTGGATGGCGGCGACGGCCGGTCAGAGGGCCAGGAGAAGGAGGGCGAGCAGGGCGGCGCGGGAGACGAGCGAGTCTTCGGTGCAATATTCGCCGGGCGAGTGCGCGCCGCCGCCGGCGGGGCCGAGGCCGTCGAGCGTGGGCACGCCCAGGGCGGCGGTGAAGTTGCCGTCGGAACCGCCGCCGGTCGCGGCGGCGGCGAGGGCGAGACCGAGCGCGCGGCCGATGCCGCAGGCGCGTTCGAAGAGCGCGGCGGCGGCGGGCGTCGGCTCCATCGGCGGGCGATTGATGCCGCCACTCACCGCCAGCTTCACCCGGGGATCGTGCGGGCGCGAGCTCTGGATGCGCGCCACGACCTCGCGCAAGTCCTGATCGCGCCAGGCGCGCACGTCGAGCTCGAGCTCGGCCGAGGCGGCTACGACATTCGAGCGCGTGCCGCCGCGCAGCACGCCCGGGTTGACGGTGACGCCGCGCTCGAGATCGGTCAAGCCGGCCCAGGCGACGGTCTGGCGGGCCAGCTCGAGCAACGCGCTCGCCCCCTGTTCGAAGTCGACGCCGGCATGTGCGGCGATTCCCTCGGCGCGCACGGTGAAATGGGCGATGCCTTTGCGCGCCGTCTTCAAACGGCCCTCAGCGCCCGCCCCCGGCTCGAGCACGAGCACGGCCGCGGCATCGCGCGCGAGCCGTTCGATCAGCGGGCGCGCGGTGGCGCTGCCGGTTTCTTCGTCGCTGACCAAGAGCAGGGTCACCGGCCGGCGGGGTTCCAGGCCGAAGTGGCGCAGCGCCACCCAGGCCTCATAGACAACGGAAATGCCGCCCTTCATATCGAGCACACCGGGCCCCTCGATGCGACCGCCGGCGGCGCGAAACGGCATGGCGGCCAGCGTACCCAGCGGATAGACGGTGTCGAAATGGCCGAGCAGCAGCAACCCGGGGCCCTTCTCGCGTCCCGGGGCCAAGGTCAATTCCAGATGATCGCCGGCTTGAGCCTGCGGATGGATGGCGAGACGCGCGTGCGCGGCGGCAAAGTCGGCGGCAATGGCGCGGCCGCAAAAATCCAGCGCCGCCTTGTCGTCGCTCGGGCTCTCGAGTTCGACCCAGCGGCGCAACCGCTCGAGCGCGGTCTCGGCACGGGCTTGAATCACCCCGCGCAAGCGCGGCGCGAGCGCGACGAGATCGAGGCTGGCGGAGGCGTCTAGGGCCATGGACGCCTATTACTATGCCAGGGACCAGGGATCGGGGCCAGAGATCAGCAAAGCGCGCGGCCAGGCGGAGGCTGGAATGCAACGGGCAACCGGCCGCCGGCCGCCCGGCACGCCGCTCGACGAACGGTGAGCCAAGAGGGGCCGAAGAGCGCAGGCGTTAGCCGCGGCCGGCGCGCATGGCGATTGCCGTTCGGCGGCGCCGGCCATAGGCCACGGCCACAACGAAAAGCAGCGCCGCCAGCGCCACCACGGTCGGACCCGCGGCCCAAGCCAGCGCGTGCGCGGCCAAGGTCCCCAAGACCCAGACCAGCACGCTCGCAATCGAGGAGGCAACGAGAAAGCGCGCCAGTCCATGGGTCAATTGCCGGGCGATGGCGGCGGGAACGATGATGAGCGCACCTGCGAGCAGCGCCCCTAGAAAGTGCAACGACAACAGCACGGCGCCGGCGAACAGCAGCAAAAAGGCGAGGTCGAAACGCGCCGGATCCAGCCCGCAGGAGGCGGCGAGGTCGGGGAAGAACAATGTCACGGTGAACTGGTCCTTATAGCGAATCAGCGCGCCGATCATCACCGCCGCCAGGAGCAAGCCGCCGCCGATCTCGGCCCAGGTCATCGCTTAGGTACTGCCGAAAAGCGCTTCCAGCATCTCCGTGTTGGGCGTCAACAGCGCGCCGACGGCCAGGGCGGAGACAAAGATCACGCCGACCGCCGTCTCCATGTCGACGTTCGCGAGCGCGCCGGCGCGCCAAATCAGCAGCGCGCCGGCGGCCAACGTGGCGGCGGCGCCGAGCAGCGGATCGAAATGCAACAGATAGGCGATGCCGAGGCCCGGCAGCGCGATGTGGGAGATGGCATCGCCGGCGAGACTGACGCGGCGCATCAGGGGAAATGCGCCGACCAAGCCGGCGCAAATGCTGGCGGCCGCGGCGAGCAACCAAAACTCCGCCGCCATCGTTCCTGCTGCCGCGCCCGCCAAGGTCATGGTCGTGACGGACGCGGGCGATGCTCGTAGTAAGCCAGCGGGCGTCCGTAGAGCTCCTCGAGTTGTGCCGGCGAGAGCACTTGCCGGGTCGGGCCGAAACAGGGCTGAGTGCGGTTCAGGCAGAGGACGTTTTCGGCATAGCGATACACGACGCTGAGATCGTGCGAGATCAGGACGACAGCGAGATTGCGCTCCCGGCCGAGCCGCTCGAGCCGCTCGTAGATCTGCTCCTCGGCGAGTTCATCGAGGCTCGCGGTTGGCTCGTCCACGAGCAGGACGGGGGGATCGCCCAGCAAGGCGAAAGCGAGGAACAGCTTCTGCAATTGCCCGCCGGACAGCAGCCCGATCGGCCGTTGCTCCAAGTCGGCGGGCAAAGCGGCATCGAGGTGGCTGGCCGCAAGGCGCAGCACGCGCGCTTTGGCCGCAAGCAAGTCGCGCGGGGTCAGCGGCAGCAGCAGGTCCACGGCCAGCTTTTGCGGCACATAGCCGGGGCGGACAGTATCGGCCCAGTGAATCTCGCCCGCATGCGGCACCTGCCCCATCAGGGCGCGCAGCAAGACGGTCTTGCCCGCGCCATTCGGCCCCACGATGGCCAGGCACTCGCCCGTGCGCAGTGTAAAGTTCAGGCCGCGAAAGATAACGCGGCCCTCGAGCGTAACCGCAAGGTCGCGACATTCGAGAAGCGGCCGCTCACCGATACCGGCGTTCGAGTCGCGCATGACGCCGCGCCGCTTTTCCTGGCTACCGGGCCGTGTAGCCGCCGTCAATCACGAACTCGGCGCCGGTGACGAATTTGGCCTCATCCGACGCCAGATAGACCACCGCCCAGGCGATATCGTCGGGTTCGCCCATGTGCCCTAGCGGATGCAGCGCGTCCACGGCCTTGCGGGCGGCGGCGATATCGCCTTGCACGCGCAGGACCCCCTCCACCATGCCCGTCCAGATATAGCCGGGATGCACCGAGTTGACGCGAATGCCGTCGGCGGCATAGAGCAGCGCGTCCGTTTTCGTCATCGCCCGCAGCGCGCCCTTGGAGGCGTGATACGGCGGCACGTCGGGAGCACCGATGATGCCGTAGATGGACGAAATGTTGATGATGCTGCCGCCACCCGCTTGGCGCATCGCCGGGATCGCATGCTTTAGGCCGAAGAACACGCCTTTGACGTTGATGGCCTGAACCCGATCCCACTCCGCTTCGGTGATCTCGTGCGTCGGCTTGCTCGCGCCGGCGATGCCCGCGTTGTTGACCAGCACGTCGAGCCTGCCATTTTGCGCCACGACGGCGGCGATCGCCTTTTGAACTTGGCCTTCGTCGCTTACGTCCACATGCCAATAACGCACCTGGTTCCCGGCGTTCGCCAACTTAGCCGCCAGCGCCTGGCCGGCTGTATCGGCGACGTCGAAGAGCGCAATGGCGGCGCCCTCCTGCGCCATGCGCTCGGCGCAAGCGCGCCCGATGCCTTGCGAACCACCGGTCACAATCGCCACTTTGCCTTTCAACCGGTCCATGCGCCTCCTCCTTCGACTCGGCTGCAGCAATTACCGTGGAGCATTTGAATGTCCATTAACCAGAGCCGCGGGGGGTTCGAACTCCGATGCCACCAAAGCCGGCCCCTCGAACGCGGACCGCTAGGGGCATGTGACGCAGATTTGGCTCAATAGGCGCAGCCGGATCGCAAACAACGGCCTACGACGGTCGGTCTCGATTAAAGTCTGGGGTGCTCGACCTAAATTGCCCGCCGTCTTTTCACGTGGGCGTTTGATTTGGCGATGAGCGCACAACCCCCATCGCACGCGAATGCGGCTCCCCCGAACGAGCCCGTACGCGCGAGACGGCCGCTGCCTTGGCGATGGATCGCGTTGGTGATGGCGGGGGCAATTTTGGTCTGGGTTTGGGCTTCCTCCCAACGCCCGCAAGTGCAATATCAGACGCAGCCGATCAGCATGGGAACGGTGATAGCGAGCGTGGCGGCTACGGGCACGGTGAACGCGGTCGTGCAAGTGGCGTCGATCCGGCCGGCCAGACCGTCCGCCTGAACCATGTGCCCTTCACCGTTGCCGGCGTTTTGGCGCCTAAGGGCCAATCGGGCATGGGGCAGGATCAAGACGACGTGATCCTCATTCCCATCACCACCGCACAGAAACGCCCGCCGGGCGCGAGCTCGGCGGGAGTGAACGCGGTGAACTTCATCTTCGTTCAGGCGCGCTCGAACGGCGACGTTGCGGCAGCGCAGGACCAAATCCGCACGCCGTTGCGCCAGCGCCATCGCCTGCTGCTCAGCGAAAAGGACGATTTCACGCTGCGCAACCTGCAGGACATTCTGGCCACGCAAACGGCTTCAGCGCGGATCATGTCGGCGCTGCTGGCCGCCGTGGCTTCGGTCCCCTTATTGGTGGGCGGCATCGGCATCATGAACATCAGGCTGGTGCCGGTGACCGAGCGCACGCGCGAGATCGGCTTGCGGCTGGCGGTCGGCGCCAAGACGCACGACATTGCTGCAATTCCTGACCGAATCGGCGGCGCCATTTCCTAGGCCTTCTCCCACTTCGCCAACTGGCGGATGATACTCGGCTTCGGCGACTGGGCTGGCGCGTGGCGGGCGAACGGTGGTCAACCGGCGGCGGGCATCCAGACGTGGGGCGCGGCCGGTAGATAGCGCAGAAACCATTGTCTCGCGATGCCGGCGACCGATTCCAATGCGCCGCGCTCTTCGAAGAGGTGCGACGCACCCGGCACGATCACCAACTGCTTTTCGGCGATGCGCAGCCGGTCGAGCGCCTCGCGATTCAACTGCATCACCGGACCATCGTTGCCGCCGACGATGAGCAGCGTCGGCGCGCGCACGATGGCCAGCGCGGCGCCCGCGAGATCGGGCCGGCCGCCGCGCGAGACGATCGCCGCGACCAGTTCCGGTGCGCCGGCGGCCGCCATGAGCGCGGCGGCGGCGCCGGTGGAGGCGCCGAAATAGCCAACGCGCATGCCCGCCAAGGATTTCTGGCCCGCGCACCAGCGCGTCGCGCCCGACAGGCGCCGCGCCAGCAGCTCGATATCGAAGCGAAGCCGGCCGGTGCGCTGGTCCTCGACCTCTTCTTCGCGCGTCAACAAGTCGAAGAGCAGCGTCGCGAAGCCGGCATCGCGCAGCACGCGAGCCACGTATTGGTTGCGCGGACTCCAACGGCTGCTGCCGCTGCCGTGCGCAAACAGCACCAGGCCTTGGCGCTGTTCCGGCACCTGCAAGATCCCGTTTACGATTGCGTCTTCGCACCCAATTTCGATCTCGGCGCCCAAATCGTACATGTTCGCGATCTTGTCGGAATTCATCGCTCCACTCCTTGATTCGTCCCTTGCTTGACCTCGTGATTGGTTGCCGGCGCGGCGCCGCGCTCCAAGAGGCGTGCGACCTCCTCATCGGAGACGGGTGGAAAACTGGAATAAAACTGGCCGACTCCGTAAAAGCGCGCCGGTGTCGCCAAGCAGATCATCTCGTCGGCGCCGAAGCGCGCGGCATCGCAATTCTCCGCCGGCGCAACTGGAACGGCGGCGACGATCCGAGCCGGGGACAGCAGCCGCAAGGCTTTTACCGCTGCTTTCATGTCCGCGCCGGTGGCGATTCCGTCGTCCACCAGGATCACCGTCCGCCCGGCCAATTCCAGCGGCGGACGATCGCGGCGATAGAGCCGCTCCCGCCGTTGCAGCTCGCTGCGTTGGGTTCCGGCGATCGATTCGATCTCGTCGGCCGTCAGCCCAAACATGCGCACCGTCTCGGGCTCGAGCACGATCACGCCGCCCGCGGCGATCGCGCCAAACGCCAGTTCTTCTTCGCCGGGAACGCCGAGCTTGCGGGTGAGAAATACGTCTAGCGGGAGCCGCAGCGCCGAGGCGATTTCGTAAGCCACGGGAATGCCGCCACGAGGCAGCCCGAGCACGATCGCGTCCTCCCGCCCGGCATAATCGCCGAGTTGGATCGCGAGCTTCCGGCCCGCTTCGCGACGGTCGGCAAACATGACGTCCACGAATAATACCAAGCAAACCAACGGCCGTGCCAAACTGACGGATAAACCAGAGCCGGCTTTGGGCGAGGTCCCCAGCCTGGGATCATCGGCCAATGGAACCTGGGCTTAGAGGCGGCGCGAGAAACTGCGGTTGGCTGGGGTGTCGTCCGGAAAGGAGGCCGGGGCCAGAAAACGTCAGCCCTTGATGACGCCCACGGGCCGGAGCCGCGCCACCTTTTTTGAGAGTCCAGCCTCCGCTACGACATCCACAACCGCATTCACATCTTTGTAGGCGCCAGGCTGCTCCTCGGCTAATCCCCGGCGGCTGGCGGCGCGGGCAATCACGCCGCGACTGGCCAATTCCTCGCTGATTTGCCGCTTGGACGCACCCCGCATCGCCGCGGTGCGGCTCATCAGCCGGCCCGCTCCATGGCAAGTAGAGCCGAAGGTCTGGCGCATGCTGCCCGGCTGCCCGGCCAAAACCCAACTTGCCCGGCCCATGTCGCCAGGAATCAATACCGGCTGCCCTACGGCCGAGTACGCCGCGGGAATCTCCGGATGGCCCGGTGGGAAGGCGCGCGTCGCGCCCTTGCGGTGAACCCACACTCGCCGGCGGCGCCCGTCGACGACATGTTCTTCGAATTTGGCGATGTTGTGAGCGACGTCGTACACCAGCTCCATCCCGAGTTCCTGCCAAGAGCGCCCCAGCACGGCCGCGAAGACCTCGCGCGTTTGCCACATCAGAAGCTGCCGATTGCACCAGGCAAAGTCCGCCGCCGCGCGCATGGCGGCGATATACGCCCGGCCTTGCGGGCTGCCGGCGGGAGCGCAGGCGAGCTGGCGATCGGGAAGCACGATGCCGTAGCTCTCTGGAACGCCGCGCAGCGCCCGCAGCGCATCGTCGCAGACTTGATAACCCAGGCCGCGCGAGCCGGAGTGGATCATTACGCAAACCATGTCTTCGGCGAGGCCGAACGCCTGCGCCGCGGAGGCATCGGCGACATGCTCGACGACTTGGACCTCCAAGAAGTGATTGCCCGCCCCGAGGGTGCCGCACTGGTTTTCTCCGCGTTCGAGCGCCTGTTCGCTGACCTGCCCGGGATCGGCGCCCTCCAGCCGCCCGTGAGCCTCGGTAAACTCGATGTCGCGCTCGGTGGCCAATCCGCGCGCGATCAACGCGCGCGGGCCTTCCACCATCAGCTCGCGCAGCTCGACGTTTGGGAAGCGGTACCGGCCCCCGCGCCCCACGCCGCTGGGAATCGCCTGGAACAGGGCGCCGACCAGGGCTTCCAGGCGCGGCGCGAGATCCGCCCAATGGATTTGGCTGCGCACTAACCGGACGCCGCAATTGATGTCGTAGCCGACGCCCCCGGGCGAGATGATGCCGCCCTCCTCGGGATCCGTGGCGCACACGCCGCCGATGCAGAAGCCATAGCCCCAGTGAATGTCCGGCATCGCCAGGCTGGCAACCTGGATTCCGGGCAAACAGGCCACATTGGCGACCTGTTCCGGCGCGGGGTCGGCGCGCACGCGCTCGATGAGTTCCGCGTTGGCGTAGATGATGCCGTCCACGCGCATGCCCGGCTTGTAGGCGCGGGGGATGCGCCAGCGGCAGGCATCGAGCTGTTCGAGCGGCCCTTGGTAGCCGCGCTGGCTCTCCATGGCTCTATATATCTACGATGAATTCGGCGCGCCAGCCGCCATTCACACGTGCGACGGACAGGCGATGATAGGTGATGGCCTTGATCTCGCGCAGCAAGCGGTGGCGCGCCGGATCTGCCGTCTCGCCGCTGGCGCGAGCACGCAGCGCCAAGCCGTCGATCTGGACCTGAAAGGCGCCAAGCAGCAAGTGGCGGCTGTCGAAGACGCGTAGGAGCTCGGCTAGCCAATCGAAGAGCAGATACTCCACGGCGGCAGCCGCAAGAGCCAGGTCGAGCGACTGGCGCGGCTCGACCGCCTCCGGGTTCTCCACGACCAGCGCGAGCAAGCCTCGGCCCGCCTCCGCGAAAAGTTCCTCGAGCGTGGCGGCGCTGACGCGCAGGCCGATATCGGCGGTGTGCTCGATGACCTCGTACATCAAGAGAAGTATCGGCCCGTGACGGCGGACCGCGGCTAGCCTCGGCGGTTCGCGGCAGGCGCCAGCCGTTATAATGCAAGGGGTTCCCCGAGAGCGCCCCGATCGTGTCTGAGACCACCGACGCCACGGCGCCGCCGCGTGCGGCGCACGCACTGCCGCTCGACATCAACGCCATCGAGCGGCTGTTGCCGCATCGCTATCCCTTCTTGCTCGTGGATCGGGTTGCCACGCACCAGCCCCGCCGGCGCATCACCGCGATCAAGAATGTCACCGCCAACGAGCCCTTCTTCGCCGGCCATTTTCCCGGCCATCCCATCATGCCCGGCGTTTTGGTCTTGGAGGCGCTGGCGCAGGCCGGCGCGCTGATGATCATGCTCGAGGTCGAGGATCCGGCGCGGCATCTGATCTTCTTCACCGGCATCGATCAAGCGCGCTTTCGCCGCCCGGTCGTGCCGGGCGACCAATTGCGCCTGGAGGTGGAAGTGCTTGCCTGGCGCAGCTCGCACGGCCGCATGAGCGGCCGCGCCTATGTCGAGGACCGGCTGGCGGCGGAAGCGGTGCTCAGTTGCCACGTGGTCCAACGTCCGGAAAAGGAGTAGCCGGCTCGCACCGTCCATGGCCATCGCCTCCACCGCAGTCGTCGCCTTCGCCGCGCAGATTCCCGAATCGTGTTCCATCGGGCCCTATTGCGTGATCGGCGCCGAGGTTGAGCTGGGCGAGCACTGCCGGATCGACGCGCACGTGGTGATCGAGGGCCCGACGCGGCTCGGCAGCCACAATCACGTCTTTCCGTTCACGACCGTCGGCTTGCCGCCCCAGGACATCAGCTACGCCGGAGAACCGACGCGGCTCGAGATCGGCGACCGCAACGTAATCCGCGAGTTCTGCAGCCTGCATCGCGGCACGCGGAAGGGCGGCGGGGTGACCCGCATCGGCAGCGACAACCTGATCATGGCTTATTGCCATGTCGCTCACGACTGCGTGATCGGCGATCACTGCATCCTGGCCAACTGCGCCACCCTCGGCGGCCATGTGCACGTCGAAGATTACGCCACCGTCGGCGCCTTCTCTCCCGTGCATCAGTTTTGCCGCATCGGCCGGCACTCCTATATCGGCGGCGGCACGGTGATCACGCAGGACGTGCTGCCCTTCAGCAAGACTTCCGAGCGGCGGGAAGCGAGCGCCTTCGGCGTCAACGGCATCGGCCTGGAGCGGCGCGGCTTCGCGCCGGAGCGCATCGCCGCCCTGCAGCGCGCCTTTCGCGTGCTGCACAAATCCGGCCTGAACACCTCGCAGGCGCTGGAGCAGATCAAAGGGATGCCGCAGACCGAGGACCTAGCCGCGCTGATCGCCTTTATCGAAAGCAGCGAGCGCGGCGTCATCAAATAAACGCGGCCATGCCCTCGCCCCTCCCCGTCGAGCGCTACGGACTGATCGCCGGCAACGGCCGCTTCCCTTTTCTCGTGCTGGAAGCGGCGCGCAGCCGCGGCATTCCGATGATCGTGGCCGCGATTCGCGAAGAGACCGATCCCGCCATCGGCGAAAGCGGCGTTCCCGTGCATTGGCTGAGCTTGGGGCAGCTCGGCAAACTGATCGAGATCTTTCATCGCGCAGGCATCCGCCGCGCCATCATGGCCGGGCAGGTCAAGCACAAGCAGATCTTTTCGGGCATCCGCCCCGACTGGCGTTTGCTCAAGGTCTTGGGCTCGCTGGCGGTCAAGAATACCGACTCGCTCATCGGCGCCGTCGCCCGCGTGCTGAGCGACGAAGGCATCGAACTGGAGAGTTCCACGCAGTTCCTGGCGCCGCTGCTGGCCGGCGCCGGCACGCTGACGCGCCGCGCCGCCGACGCACGCGAGCAAGCCGATATCGCCTATGGGCTGCGCATCGCCCGCCATCTCGCCGCTGTGGACGTGGGCCAAAGCGTGGTGGTGGCCGAGGGCGCCTGCGTGGCGGTCGAGGCCATGGAGGGCACCGACGCCATCCTGCGGCGCGCCGCCGGTTTGGCTCGTGGCCGCCCGCTGACGCTCGTGAAAGTGGCCAAGCCCAACCAGGATTTGCGCTTCGACGTCCCCGTCGTCGGCCCGCAAACCATCGCGACCATGCGCGAATGCCATGCCACCGCGCTGGCCGTCGAGGCCGGCCTGACGCTGTTGCTCGACCGCGAGGCGCTGCTGGCGGCCGCCGACGCCGCCGCCATCGCGATCACCGGCGTCGACCGTGCGCCGCAGGAGGCGTCCTAGAGCGATGGCGGACGAGCTTCGCGTCGGCGTGGTCGGTTGCGGCGCCTTCGGACGCCAGCATGTCCGCGTCTATGCCGGCCTTCCCGGCGCGCGCCTGGCCGGCGTTTACGATGCCAACCTCGAACGGGCGCGCGCGCTGGCCGCCGAATTCGCCACCCGCGCCTTCCCGAGCTTGCCCGCGCTGCTGGAGGAAATCGACGCCGCCAGCGTCGCCGTGCCCACTTCGGCGCACGCGCAGACCGCCATCGCGCTGCTGGCCGCGGGCAAGCACGTGCTGGTGGAAAAGCCCCTGGCCGCCACCCTCGCCGAAGCCGACCAGATCCTGGCCGCCGCGGCGGCGGCGCGCCGCATCTTGCAGGTTGGCCATCTCGAACGCTTCAATCCCGCCGTGCGCATCGTGCGCCCGCTGGTGACCAGGCCCCTCTTTTTCGAGGTCCATCGCCTCAGCGTGTTCTCGCCGCGCAGCCTCGATGTGGACGTACTGCTTGACCTGATGATCCACGACCTGGACATCGTGCTCGACTTCTTGAGCGCCGGCGGCCAGGCTCCCGCCATCCGGGAGGTGCGCGCCGTCGGCTTGCCGGTGCTGTCGCCGCGCACGGATATCGCCAACGTGCGGGTGGCCTTCGCCGACGGCTGCGTGGCCAACTTCACCGCCAGCCGCGTCAGCACGGAAAAGGTGCGCAAGCTGCGGTTTTTCCAGCCGGGGGCCTATTTTTCCCTCGATTACAGCCGCCAAGATGCGCAGGGCTTCCGGCTGCAGCCCAGCCAAACCGCCATGCCCGCGATCACACACGAGCACCTGACTGGTCCCGCCGAGGAGCCGCTCGCCGCCGAGCTGGCGGCGTTCCTGGCTTCCATCCGGGCGGGTGCGCTGGCGGGCGGCGCGGCCGGGGGCGCCGCGGGACGGGCGGCGCTGGCCGCCGCCCTCGCCGCCGGAGAAGCCGTGGCCGCCCATGCGGCTCGCGTCGGCGTGGCGCCGGCGCCGTAAACGTACCAGCACGTACGCGTTCGGCGCTGCCCTGCTGATATGATTAGGAGACTACGCACACCGGCCAGCGTCCTCGCGTCGTGCCTTGCGGGGCTGAGCGGCATGGTGCGGGCGGGCGCGGGCGGGCCAGTGCCACAGGCGCTGCCTCATGGCGATCGGCAATATTCCAGAAACGGTTGAGGTCCAGCGCCACTCTTCCAGCGACTTCGATGTCGAAACCTTGTTTTTCGAGTTGCGCGACGAGCGCGAGCGCAATCGCCGCCGCGAAGCCGTCTTCCTATCGGTAATTTTTCACCTTTGCGTTTTCATTCTCATTCTTCTGCATCCCAAGCTGCCGGCGTGGCTCACGGCCAGCCATGCGGTGGTGCTGCGCTCGCCGCAAGAACAACTGCAAAACCAGCGCATCGTCTATTTGGAGACGCCGCTTAACCCGCCCAAGCCGCGCGTGAAGGTGCGCAGCAACGTGCTCAGCGACCGCGACCGGCTCTTCCATCGCCACCAACCGGTGCTGGAGAGCTACGCCGCGCCTTCCTCGCCGCCGCCCGCCGGCGCCTTGCACGCGCCCGTCCCGGCACGGCCCGCCTCGCCTCCGCCGCGGGCGGCGCAGCCGCGGCCGGAAACCTCCGCTTCCGTCAACAAGCCGCAGCCTGCCGCCGGCAAGAGCGCCGACGCCGGCAAAGAATCGGCGAAGAACGGCCTGCAATTGGAGGACATCACCCCGCCGCAGGCGCAGCCGAAGCTGCCGGTGCCGATTCCCGGCATGTCGGCTGCGAGGCAGTTGCGGAATGCCCTGGACGCGGCCGCCCGCGACCGGGTGGAAGGCGGGCAGAGCGTCGCCGAGATGGGCCGGTTGCCCGCGCCCGGCGGCGCGCCGGGGTATCCAGGCGCGCCAGGACGCGGCGAAATCGGCAACGGCGTCGAGATTCTCACCGACACGCAAGGCGTGGATTTCAAGCCTTACTTGCAAAGAGTCATCGATGCCGTGCGCAGGAATTGGTATGCGGTGATGCCGGAGATGGCGTATTTGGGACGCAAGGGCCGCGTCGTCATCACCTTCGCCATCGAGCAAAACGGGTCGGTGCCGGGCTTGCTGCTGGAGTCGCCATCGGGCACCGCCTCCTTCGATCAGGCGGCGCAGGCGGCGATCAACGCCTCCAATCCCTTCCCGCCGCTGCCTTCTCAGTTCAACGGCCCGGAACTGCGGCTCCGCTTCTTCTTCTTCTACAACATCAATCCCTACCAGTCTGACATCGGCGGGAACCAGTAACTTTCTCACGCCGAGAGAGTAAACTGGGGCGCATGCATCGTCGCCAATTTTGCCAATGGCTCGGCGCCACCGCCGCGGCAGCCGCCGCGACGCGCGCCGGGGCAAGCGGCCTCGGGCCATCCCCGGCGCAAGCCGCGGCAGCGCCCGCGCTGGACGCCGCCAATTTCGGCCGCGTCGTTCAGGACTACGCCGCCTTCTGCGCGCAAGCGCCGCAGGACCGGATCTTCTATGCCCTGCGCGGCGGCCAGATCGTGGCCGAGCGCCTCGACGAAAGCAAGTGGCAGCCGACCGGCTGGGGCGATCCGCCGCCCTTGCCGGTCCCCGGCGGCTCGCTCGACGGCGTGCCCATGGTTTCGCCGCTGGCCGGCTTGTCGGGGACAGGCCCGTTCCAGCCGACGTGGGACTCGCTGCTGCAATACGAATGTCCCGACTGGTACCGCGACGCCAAGTTCGGCATTTGGAATCACTGGTCGCCGCAATGCGTTCCCGAAGACGGCGATTGGTACGCGCGCAACATGTATCTGGAAAAATCGGGCCAGGCGGCGTTCCACCGCCAGCATTACGGCCCGCCCACGCGCTTCGGCTACAAAGACCTCTGCGCGCAATGGACGCTGCTCAACTGGGATCCGGAAGGGTTGATGGACCGCTATCAGCGCGCCGGCGCACGCTTCTTTCTCGCCCTCGCCAATCACCATGACGGCTTCGATACCTGGCAAAGCCGCTTTCACCCCTGGAACGCCACGCGCATCGGCCCACACCGCGACGTAATCGGAATCTGGGCGGCGGCCGCGCGGCGGCGCGGCTTGCGCTTCGGCGTCACCGTGCATCAGGGACGGAATTGGTGGTGGTTTCAGCCGGCGCACGGCGCCGACGCCGCCGGCCCGCTCGCCGGCTTGCCCTACGACGGGCGCCTGACCGAAGCCGAAGGCGAGAACCAATGGTGGCAGGGATTCGATCCGCAGCAGCTCTACTCGGTCAAGCATCCCCCCGACGCGCTGCCCGACGCGAGCTTCGTGAAGAACTTCTATGACCGCACCCGCGACCTCGTGGATCAGCACGACCCCGATCTGCTCTATTTCGACAACACCCTCTTCCCGCTCGGCTGGGCCGGCGTGAATGCGGGCGCCTATTTCTACAACCACAACCTCCAGACCCACGGCGGGAAAAATGAAGCCGTCACCACCGTCAAGAACGTTCCGGCCAAGTGGACCAAGGCGGTAGTGGCGGATATCGAGCGCGGGCTGGCGGCCGATATCCTGCCCCATCCCTGGCAATCGGAGACCTGCATCGGCGACTGGCATTACCAGCGCAAGCTCTTCGAGAAGCCGGGAGAATTCGGCGGCTATCTGCCGCCGCGCGACGTCATTCACTGGCTGGTGGATACGGTCAGCAAGAATGGCACATTCGTGCTGAATATCCCCGGCAAACCGGATGGCACGATCGACGCGAAGGAGGAGCGGATCCTCGATCGCATCGGCGCTTGGTTCCAAGGCAATGGGGAAGCGATCTACGGCACGCGGCCGTGGCGGGTGTACGGCGAAGGGCCGGATACGATCAAGGCCGGCTCGTTCGCCGGCAGTTCCGTGCGGCAGCTTGGCGCCGCCGATATTCGCTTCACGCGCAATCGCGCGGGCACGGTCATTTACGCGTTCGCGCTCGGCTGGCCGGAGCAGGCGATCAGCATCCAATCGCTCGGGCTGGCGTCGGCGGCGCGGCCGGGCCGCATCCAGCATGTGGAGGTCTTGGCCACCGGGGAGAAGCCGCGCTGGCGGCAGTCGGCGGCGGCGCTGCGCGTGGAAGCGCCCCAGCGGCGATCCGATCCCGATTTTACGCTGACGCTCAAGATCTTCTTGGCCTGAGCGAAGGCGGCGCTAGGTCCAGCGGAACCATTTCAGCGCCAGCAGAAAGGCCAGGCCGCCCCAAAGCGCGACGATCAGCATCTGCCAGCCTTGCGAAGCCAGGGGCGCGCCTTGCAGGATCACCGCGCGCAAGGCGTCGTTCAGAGCCGTCAGCGGCAATGCGCGGATCAGCGGCAGCACGGCGTGGGGAAACCGCTCGTACGAGAAGAACACGCCGGAAAACACCCACATCGGCATCGTCACCAGGTTGATGATGCCGCTCGCGCTCTCGATCTTCTCCGCGCGCGCCGAGGCGAGCAGACCCATCGCGCTGAAGCCGATGGCGCCGATCACGCCCAGGATCAGGATCGCGCCCCATGATCCCATCACCCGCATGCGGAACAGCCACACCCCGCAGGCCAGCAGCAAAAAGACTTCCAGCAGCATCAGCAGCAGGCGGCTGCTGCCGAGCGCCAGGAGAAAATCGGCGCGCCGCATCGGCGTCGCCACCAGCCGCTTCAGCAGTTTGCGCTGCCGCATCTCCACCAGCGCGAAGCCCAGCCACATACCCGAGTTCATGAGGTTCATGCCGAGCAGGCCGGGAATCAGAAAGTCGATGTAGCGGGCCCCGGGCTCGCTGAACGGCCGGCTCGCGGCCGGCAGTGGATTGCGCCGCCCGGCGGCCGCCTGCAAGGCATCGTCGGCCAGGCTGCGGGCGAGCAGGCTCTCGGGCCGGGCCAGATCGAAGCGGTAGGTCACTCCGCCGTTCGCGGGCACGATGACCAGGTCGAACGCGCCCAGGCGAAAGCGGTCGAGCGCCTGCGCCGCCGGCAAGACCGAAACCTGAAAGCGCCCGCCGCCCAGCGCGGCTGCGACGTGCGCCGACCCGGGACCCGCGGCCACCGCCACCGGCACGTGCTCCACCGGCGCTTGCCGGAAGGCGATGCCCAAGCCGATGGCGAGCAGCAGGGGAAAGGCGAAGGCCCAAAAGATCACCTCCGGCTCGCGCAGGAGTTCTTTCATGCGCACCGTCAGCAAGGCGGTGTAGCTGGCCCAGCGGCGGTATCGCAAACGGGATGGCGCGGGCGCGGCGGGTGCGAGGGGTTCGATTCGCGGTTCCGTCGCCATGTTCACGCCTCCCGCAGGTGCCGGCCGGTCAGGTGCACGAAGACGTCTTCCAGGCTGGCGCGGCGGGTGCTCAGGTACGCCAGCGTTAGCCCCTCGCGTTCGAGCGCGGCGATCAGGGCGGGGATGGCGCGATGCGGCTCACGGACGTTCATTTGCACGATCCCGTCGGCTTGCCGCGCCGCCTGCACGCCGGGCAGCGACTGCGCCCAGTTCAACGCCCGCGCCGCGTCGTTGAGCGCGAACTCGACCACGTGGGGGCCGACGAAGGATTCGATCAACTCGCCCGGCGAACCCAAGGCGATAATGCGGCCGTGATCCACGATCGCGACGCGGTCGCAGAGCCGCTCGGCCTCTTCCATGTAATGCGTGGTTAGCAGCACCGTGCCGCCGGCGCTCTGGAACCGGCGAATCACGTCCCACAACTGGTGGCGGCTCTGCGGATCGAGACCGGTGGTCGGCTCATCGAGAAACAGCAATTCTGGATTGCCGACCAGCGCCGTGGCCACCGCCAGCCGCTGCCGCTGCCCGCCGGAAAGCTTGCCCACCCACGCATTCACCTTTTCGGTGAGCGCCATTTCCTCCAGCACCTCGGTGACTGGCCGCGGGCGAGCGTAAAACGCCGCGAAGAGATTGATCGTCTCGCGCACGGTGAGCTTTTCGCTCAGCCGCGTCTCCTGCAGGGAAATTCCCATGCGCTGGCGTAGGTCCATCTCGTGCCCGCGCCAAGGCAGCCCGAGAATGCGCACCTCGCCCGCCGTCGGCGCCGATAAACCTTCCAAGATTTCGATCGTCGTGGTCTTCCCCGCGCCGTTCGGCCCCAGCAAGCCGAAGCACTCCCCGCGCGGAATCTCCAGATCGAGGCCGCGCACCGCTTCGACGCCGCCGGGATAGGTCTTGTGCAAGTTCCGGCAGAGAACGGCCGGCGACCCCTCCATGGCTTCCATCATAGCGAGGCGTCCGGCATGGCGCCCGCGGCCGCGCTCACCGCTTTGCCGCCGCCCCAGCCGGCAAACAGGCGGCGGTACAGCGTGCCGACCGAAGTCCTATCCACCAAAAACACGGCGACCGAGGTCAGCACGATGCTGGAAACGATCACCGCATAGGTGACATTCTCCAGGGTCGCGCCCTGCGGCAATCCCATTTGCAGGGGAATTCCCGCCAGCGCCGCCGCGGCCAGGCCGCGCGGCACCATCGTTCCGATCAAGCTGGCATCGCGCGCCGTCCAGCACCGGCTGCCCGCGAAGCGCACGATCGGCACCCTCGCCGCCAGGAAGGCCGCCGCGATCGCGCCGCCCGCCGCCAGCCAGCGCCAATCGTGCACCTCGATCGAGAGCCCGATGTACACGAAAAAGAAGGTCTTCAACAGGAACACGATCTCGGAAAAAAAGTCCTTCTCGGTCTGATTGAGCGCGATGGGGCCGAAGAGCCGCCAGACGCCGATGTTTTCGATGTTCCCGATGGTGACGCCGAAGGCCAGCGCGGCGATCGCGCCGCTGAAACCGATGACCTCGACCAAGCCGAAGAGCAGGAAGACGAAGGCCGGCGTGGTGAACATCGCGTTTTGGATGGTGCGCACGCGCTGCAGCACCAACGACCAGAACAACGCGCCCGCGATGCCCACCATCGTGGCCACCAAAAATGAAAACAGCACGTGCAGCGCCACATGACCCGCGTGCAAGCCGCCAAAGCGGTAAGCGTCGAGCAAGCCCAGCGTGATGGCGATGGCCAAGACGTCCCCGCTGGCGGATTCCAGCGCCAGCAGCGCCGCCGGCTCATGCTCGAGATGCAATTGGCGGGTAAGCGGAATCACCACCGTCGGCGACGCCCCGCCGACCATGGCGCCGAGCAACAGCGCCGCGAAGGGCGGCAAATGCAGGAATCGCCAGCCGAGAAAGCCGACAATCGCGAGGCTGGCGGCGAAGCTCAAGCCGCTGAAGACGATGCTCGCCCGCAGCGAACGCCACAGCACGTCCAAGCGCAGTTCCAGGCCGCCTTCGAACAGAATCAAGATCAGGGCGATGGTGGTGAACGCGGGCCCGACCGCGCCGAAGCTTTGCGGGCTGACGCGGTGGAATACCGGGCCGAGCAGGAGCCCGACAATCAGCAGAAAAAAGGCGTCGGGAATGCGGGTGCGCTCCGCGATGCCGGCCAGCAGATGCGCCAAAAAGACCAGCGCGCCGATGAAGGCTACGACGGTGGCAATCGTCTGCACAAGGGTTTCGCTTCAGTCGTTAGGGCCGGAGCGCGCGGAGGCGATTCGCCGCCGGCTCAGCCGCCGCCAGTGCTCCATCTCCCCGCACCACCACACAAAGGCCGCGAGCCGTCCCCGATAGCGCCAAAGGAAGCGCAGCATGTCACGCAGTCCGATGCGCTCGGCTTCCATGCCGGTGAAGGTTTCGATGCGCCACCGCAAGTAGGGACTGCGCCAGGGCCGCAATCGCCAGCCCCGTCCCGCGAGCCAAAGGAAGCGGAGGCGCGCCAGCATATCCCCCTGATTTTGGTATAGGCGGCGGTCAGTTGCAACCCGGCGCGGCGCGCCGCCCGCCCGCCGAAGGGCGTATTGCAAACTGGAGCGGCGCTAGAATCAACCCATGCAGTACTCGGCGCTCGTGGGCGATGTGGCCCAGGATTTCAGCCTACCCGATACGGAAGGCACGATACGGCGCCTGGCGGAGTTCCATCAAGTAGGGCCCACGGCGCTGCTCTTCACTCCCTCCGCGTGCAGTTGGCCTTCACGATGGCAATTTTGGAATTACTTGCGGCACTACGACGCGTTCGTGCGCTTCGCCACCGAACTGGTGGTCATCAGCGGCGACGCGGTGAACGACCTGCGCCGCCTGCAAGCGCGTTTGGCCCTGCCCTTCGTCTTTCTCAGCGATCCGGACGGCCGCATCGCCGAGCGTTATGAGACGGGCCTCGGCGCGGCGACGCTCCTGATTGACCGGCGCGGCATCATTCGCTACCACCAAAATGAGCCCTGGCTGCGCCGCACGCCGGCCCACCGCTTGCTCAAGCTGGTCCGGCAAATCGCCGCTTAGCCGGGCAAGCGGGCGGCGGGTGTGTCCGCGAAGCGCCGGAGAATTTTGCGCGCCAGGCCGGTCAGCGGCAGCGCCGCGCATTCGGCCGGCGACGCCCAGCGAATTGCGCCCGCGGGCGAATGGGCGGCATAGACCTCCGCTGTAATATCCGAAATCGTGACTGCATGCCGCAACCGGCCCAGCAGCCGGCCGCGGCCGCGATGGCGCGGCAGTTCCCAAAGCCCGGCCATGCGGGCGCTCGCTGCGGGCCGTTGCACGAGCGCGATCCGGCCCGCTCTCCGCGCCAAAGCGTAGCGTTCGGTCAGCGGGCGCCGCGCCGCGGCCGGGCGCGCCGTCTCGCCCTCGCCGCGTGTGCGGCAAGCGGCGCGCCACGGGCAAAGCGGGCATCGCGGACTTCGCGGCAAGCATATCGTCGCGCCGAGATCCATCAAGGCTTGATTGAAGTCTCCCGGCCGCTCGCGGCCCCAGTCCGCGATCAGCGTTTCCAGCCGCCGCAACGCCCATTCGCGGCCGAGATACCGGCGCATCACGCGCCGAACGTTCCCATCCACTGCCGCCACCGGCTGCTGGAAAGCGATGCTGGCGATGGCGCCGGCGGTATAGCGCCCGATGCCGGGCAGGCGCCGCAAGACGGCGTAGTCGCTGGGGAGCTGCCCGCCCGATTGCACCTGAACCAGGCGGGCGGCGCGCCAAAGTTGCCGGGCGCGGCGGTAATAGCCGAGACCGCTCCAGAGCGCCAGCACGTCGGCTTCTCGCGCTTCGGCGAGGGATGCGAGATCAGGGAAGCGCGCCAGGAAGCGCTCGTAGTAGCCGGCGGCCGCCGCCACGCGCGTTTGCTGCAGCATGACTTCCGCCAGCCAAACGCAATAGGGATTGCGCGCTCGCTCCGCGCGCCGCCACGGCAAATCGCGGCGGTGTGCGTCGTACCACGTGAGCAGCGCGCGCGCCGCGCCGCGCGCCCTCCGGCCGTGCGCCGCGCCCGGTCCAGGGAGCGGGGGCGCGCAGGGGGACGCGGTCATCGCCAGCGTAAGGAGGGCGCGGGCGCGCCGCAATCGGCGCCGCCCCGATTAGTGGATGCCGCCGGAGCGGCGCGCCAATTCGTCGGCTTTCGCCTGCTCCGCCTTGCGCGCCGCCAGCGACTTGCTGACCCATTCATTGGCCGCATCGAGATCTTGCCGCGCCGCAGCGGTGTCGGTGCACTCCATATCCGCCTTCTGGCGATACAGCAAGTTCATGTACGTCATGGCATCCGCGTAATCGGCGCGCAAATCCATGGCCTTCTGCAAACTCGCCATGCCTTCCTCGATCTTGGGCATGGAGGTTGCGGAAAGGTCGCGGCACGCCTCAACGTCTTTGCGCGAAGGCTTGGGCGGCAAGAGCGGTTTGGTCTGATCGGTGGTCTTGAGCTGTTTGCGGAGGTCGGTGTCGGGCTGGAAGGTTTCCATCCAATCGATGACCCCGATCGAATAATAGGGCGTGGGATTGTTCGGCTCGAGCTTGATCAGCCGCTGGTAATAGGTGCGCGCGTCGTCAAGCTTTTTCATGTCGTAATACATCTTAGCGAGACCGGCGACGGCGTTGGCGTTGTTGGGCTGCATTTGCAGCACTTGTTTGTAGACGGCGATGGCCTGATTGCCCAGCTGCATGTTCTCCGCCGACGTGCCGCCCGGAACGAACTGCGATTGATAGGCCGTGGCCAAATAGAGGCGGGCCACGATGAAGTCCGGTCCGGGATCGAGCTTGATCGCGTTCTGGAAGTGCTCGATGGCGGCGTTGAATTGCGCGGCTTTGTAGGCGTCCACGCCCTTATTGAGTTGATCGCGCGCCTCCAGCTTCGTGCACGCCGTCAAGGAGACAATGCCGCCGGCCAGCGCAACGGCGGCGGCAAGTTTCATCCACGTTCTCATCATCGGCTCGTCCCTTGATATCCCTTGCAGCCCGCGGCAGCCCTGCTCTCCCTGCTCCGGGCTTCCGCGGTCATTGACCCGCTTCGATCTTAGGCGTCAGCAGACCCACCTGAATGGATGGGTCTTCGCCCATGGCGATATCGATCGCGCGCGCCACATCCTGAAATGGAATGTCCTTGTCGCCCTTGACGAACATCACCTTTTCGGCGCGGGTCTTGTAAATGTTCTCGAGCTCCGGCCCCAGTTGATCCCA
>JAJPKR010000055.1:0-12500 GCA_021323595.1 Terriglobia bacterium
CACCGTGGGGCAGGCATTCCTGGACATGAGGTCCCGTCTTGCAGCACGGCCGGGCCGGCGCGCCCGCGGCTGCAGGGGGCGGCGCAGTCGTGGCTCAAAATGGCAGGCGCAAGGAAAAGATCCACGCCCGAGCCGCGCCGTGGAATCGGGTGACGGCGATCTGCTCGCCCACGCCGGCGGTGAGCTTGAGCGGGCCGCGCAAGGGCAGGCCGCCGAGCACCAATCCCGGCGTCAAGTAAAGCTGCGTCCGGCCGCGATGCGGGCCGGCCAGCCAGACCGTGGGGTTCGATTCGAGCTCCGGCCATAAGTGCCGCCGCACGCGGTACTGGAGCGCGGTATTCCATGCGAGCGGCACGCCGACCCGGCCGGTCTCGCGGAGCGGCGCCGCCAGCCCGAGCGTCGTCTGCACGTCGAAACGGCCCCAGCCCTTGCCCGCCGCAATCGCCGGCCGCAGCATTGCCACGGCGCTGGCGACGCCCTGGGTCCCGGAGGGCACGCTCGCGCCCAAGAACGCCGTCACGACGTAGTTTCCCGCCGCCGCGGGACGAGCCGCGAGCCGGAACTTGAGAAGGAACGACGTATCCCCGAACCCGCTCGCGCCGCCGGGGCCCGACTGCCATCCCGGCACGCCGACAATTACCTCCGTCCGTTGAGTCGGAATGAACTCGAGTCCCTTCCCCGCGCCGTAATTCGCCACGACACCGCCGGCCTCCGCCGCCAGCGTGAGATCGAATCGGTACTCCTGCTCAAGCAGAGGCGTCACCGTCGCCAAGGGTGTGATCCAGTTGGGCTGGCCTTCTCGGGCTTGCGCTGCCGGCAAGCTTTGGCCGGCGACGGCCGCTACCCCTGTGCATAGACAGATCAATACGAAATTGAAGCGTTTTATACGGATTATTAACGACATTGTCGGCATGATCATACGATAAACCCGCAGATGTTAGCGTCGCGTTCACGATTTTTTCGCGAGTCCGTCGTCCGCACCCGACACCCTCGGTCGTTGCGGACTCAGGGCTGCTGGGCCTGGCCGGCTTCGTCGAAATGCCGGGTCGGGTGGATCTGGCGGAGCACTGCAAGACGGCCTGGCTGGCGGCCGCGGAGGATGCATCGGCATGAAACGCCGAGGCGCGCGCCGCGCCGCCCCTGTTCTAAAGGACAGTTATCGCCTTCATAGTCCGGGTCATATTCTGGGGACTCGGGCGCGCGGCGCTTCTATGACCTCGCGGGAAGCCCGCTAACCGACGCCGCGCCAGCGGCTTCCGTGCTCGCCGCGGCCGCGCTGCGTCTCCGCGCATGCTTTATTCACCGTTCCATGGCGCAGAAATTTTCCGCCGCCCTTGCCAATTTTTGTTCACTCCTCGGCACCCGTATTGTTCAGATACTCCAAAGCAAGATATGGTGCGTATGATGGGTTCGCGTGATTTCGACCGAACCGTCGCCGCGACAGCGCCGCAGGCGTCCGATTTCACTGGCAGCATTCTCGAATCTTCGACCGAATCCTCGATCGTTGCGGAGGACGCGGACGGCACGATCGTGCTTTGGAACGAAGGCGCGCGCCGGCTCTACGGCTACGAGCCGCAGGAGGTGATCGGGCGGGCCAATTCGGCGATCCTTTACACGCCCGAGGACGTGGCGGCGGGACTGCCGCAGCGGATGCTGCAAGCGGCGCGGCGCGAGGGCAAATGGGAGGGCACGATCCGCCGCCGCAGGAAGAACGGCGAACAGTTCCAGGCCCGGGTGACGGTAACGCCGCGGCGGGACGCCGCGGGCCAACTCGGCGGATTCCTATTCACCGCCAAGGAAGTAACCGGCGAGCTCGCCTTCCCCGAGGGCCTGCGCGCCGCCAAGCTGTTCGACGGCAGCATTGTGGGCACGGCCGGCGCCGCGCTCGAGTTCCTCACCAACATCCTCGAATCCTCGACCGAATACGCGATCGTCGGCAAGGATTGCAACGGCAAGATCTTGCTTTGGAACGAGGGCGCGCGCCGGCTCTATGGCTACAGCGCGGAAGAGGTGGTGGGCAAGGCGGACGCGGCCCAGCTCTATGTTCCGGCCGACCGCGCCGCCGGCAAGCCGCGCGAGATCCTCGAAGCTGCCCTGCGCGAGGGCAAGTGGGAAGGGATTCTGCCCCGCCAGCGCAAGGATGGCACGGTGTTCACCGGCAAGCTCGTGGTCACGCCGCAGCGGGACAGCCGCGGCGCGCTCATCGGCTTTCTCTCGATCTCGAACGACCTTTCCGAGGAGTTGCGCCTGACCCACGAGCTGCGCGCCATGCAGCTCTATGCGCGCTCCCTGCTCGAAGCCGCGCTCGATCCGCTGGCCACGATCGCGCCCGACGGCACGATCACCGACGTCAACCGCGCCACCGAGCTGGTCACCGGACGGCCGCGGTCGGCGCTGATCGGCGCCCGCTTCAGCGATGGTTTCACCGAACCGGAACAGGCGCGCCAGGCCTGCGAAAAGGCCTTCGCCGAGGGCTTCGTGCGCGATTGTCCGCTGGCGATCCGGCATGCCTCCGGCTCGATCACCGACCTTCACTACAATCTCTCCGTGTATCGGGACGACCGCGGCCAGGTGTGCGGCGCCTTCGCCGTCGCCCGCGACGTGACCGAGCGCAAGCGCTACGAGCGATCGCTCGAAGAGGCCAACCGGCTCAAAAGCGAATTCCTGGCCAACATGTCGCACGAGCTGCGCACGCCGCTCAACGGCATCATCGGCTTCACCGAGTTTCTCGTGGACGAAAAACCCGGCCCGCTCAACGCCAAGCAGAAAGAGTACCTGGGCGACGTGCTCGCCAGCGCGCACCACTTGCTGCAGCTGATCAACGACGTTCTCGACCTGGCGAAGGTCGAGTCCGGCAAGCTGGAGCTGCACATCGAGACGTTCTCCGCGCGGCAGGCGGTCGAGGAGGCGATGGCGGTGGTGCGCGGCATGGCGCACAGGAAGCGCTTGCGGCTGGAGGCGGAGTTCGAGGGGGAGCTCGAGCGCGTCGCGCTCGACCAACCCAAGCTGAAGCAGGTGCTCTACAACCTGCTCTCGAACGCGGTGAAGTTCACCCCCGACGGCGGCCGCGTGGCGGTGCGCGCGGCGCGCGTGGCGGGCGCCCTGGAGCTGCGCGTGAGCGACACCGGCATCGGCATCCGCGCCGAGGACCTGCCGCGGCTGTTCAACGAATTCCAGCAGTTGGAGTCGGGCTTGCCCCGGCGCTATGAAGGGACCGGACTGGGGCTGGCGCTCACCCGCAAATTGGTGGAGTTTCAGGGCGGGCGCATCGCGGTCGAGAGCGAGCCCGGCCGCGGCAGCACTTTCACCGTGCGGCTGCCGCTGGCAGCGGAGGCGCGGCCATGAGCGGCGCGCGCGTGCTGGTCGTGGATGACAACGCGACCAATCGCAAGCTGATCTCCGACCTGCTTGCCTTCGCGGGCTACGAGATCCTGGGCGCCGCCGACGCCGAGGAAGCGCAGGCGCTGTTGCGGCGCGTGCGCCCCGACCTCATCCTCATGGATATCGCCCTGCCCGGCATGGACGGCCTCACCCTCACGCGCCAGCTCAAGGCCGACGCCCGCACGCGCGAGATTCCCATCGTCGCGCTTACCGCCTTCGCCATGAAGGGCGACGACCGCAAGGCCTTCGCCGCCGGCTGCGCCGGCTACCTCGCCAAACCCATCGACACGCGCGCCCTGCCCGGCCAGATCGCCGCTTACTTGGCCGCCGCGCGCGGCGCGGAGAAAGAGCCGCGATGAAGGTGCTGGTGGTGGAAGATCAGCCGGCGGAATTGAAGCTGGCGCGCCTGGTGCTCGGCGCTTCCGGCATGGACGTGGAGGGCGTGCCGGCGGCCGAGCCGGCCATGGCCGCCATCCGCCACCACCGCCCCCACCTCATCCTCCTGGATCTGGAGCTGCCCGGCCGCAACGGGTTGAGCCTGGCGCGGCAACTGAAAGCTTCTCCGGAAACCCGCGACATTTGCATCGTCGCCATCACCTCCTATCCCGAGCGCTACCCGCGGGCCGCGGCGCTCGACGCCGGCTGCGACGCCTACGTCAAAAAGCCGCTCGACACCCGGCAATTGCCGGGGTTTCTGCGGCGCATGGCCGCCGGGGAGAGCGCCCCCGGGTAAGCGCCGGGCGCCGCAAAAATGCCGCGTAGGTTCGGATGCCTGCGATGAATCTTCTCGTCGTTGACGACAACGTCATTAACCAAAAGCTGCTGCGCGCGCAGTTGGAGGCCGAAGGCCATCGCGTACGGCAAGCGGCCAACGGTCTCGAAGCCCTGGCCGTCCTGGAGCGCGAGCCGGTCGATGCCGTCATCTCCGACATCCTGATGCCGCGCATGGACGGCTATCGCCTTTGCTTTGAAATCCGCACCAGCGAGCGCTTCCGCCACTTGCCGGTGATCATCTACACCGCGACCCTCACCTCGACATCGGACGAGCAGCTCTGCCGCGACCTCGGCGCCGACGCCTATCTGCGCAAGCCCGTGCCCATCCACGAGCTGCTGCGCGCGGTGCGCGCCGCCCTCGCCGGCGAGCGCCCGCGCCCCCAGCCCGCCTTCGACGCGGCGCACGTGCTCGAGGAGTACAACGAGCGCCTCGCCGCCCGGCTGGAACAGAAGAACCTCGCCCTGGTGCGCACGCAAGAGGCGCTCGTCGCCGCCCAGGCGCGGCTGCATCAATTGCTCGCGCACAGCCCGGCGGTGCTGTACGCGCTCAAACTCGAGGGCGAGCAGATGGTGCCCTACATGATCAGCGAGAACATCTCCCGCCTGCTGGGCTTCGAGGTCGCCGAGGCGCTCAGTTTCGAGTGGTGGAAGGCGGCGCTGCACCCGCAAGACGCGAGCCGCGCGCTGGCCGGTGTCGAGGAGACCCGCCGCCTCGGCTTCGCGCGCGTGGAGTACCGCATGCGCCACAAGAACGGCGCCTGGCAGTGGGTCGAGGACAATCGCCGCCTCGTCCGCGGCCCCACCGGCGAGCCCGCCGAGATGGTCGGCGTCTGGAACGATATCTCCGAGCGCAAGCGCGCCGAGGCGGCGCAAGCCCGCCTGGTGCAGATCGTCAATTCCTCGAGCGACGCCATCATCGGCATGACCACGGACGGCACCATCACCGACTGGAATCGCGGCGCCGAGCGGATCTTCGGCTACACCGCGGCGGAAGCCCTCGGCCGTCCGGTGTCCCTGGTCTGCCTGCCGGAAAGCGCGGAGGCGTGCCGCCAGGAGATGGCGGAAATCGCCGGCGGGCAAGGCGACACGATCGAAGCCGAGCGCGTGCGCAAAGACGGCACGCGCATCTTCGTCTCCGCCACCCGCTCGCCCGTGCTCGATCGCGACGGCCGCGTCGTCGGCATTTGCGAGATCGGCCGCGACGTCACCGAGCAGCGCAAGCTCGAGGAGCGCTTGCGGCAAACGCAGAAGCTCCAAGCCATCGGCGAACTCGCGGGCGGCATCGCCCATGACTTCAACAACCTGCTGACCATCATCAACGGCTACAGCGAAATGATGCTGCAAAGCGGCATCTCCGGAGCGCAGCGGCAGCACGTCGAGCAGATCGGCGAGGCGGGCAAGCGCGCCGCCGCCCTCACCCGCAAGCTGCTCGCCTTCAGCCGCCGTCAGGTGCTGGAAACCAAGACGCTCGATCTCAACGACGTCGTCCGCCGCTCCGCGGAACTGCTCCGCCGCCTGGTCGGCGAGCGCTACCAAATCGAGCCGGCGCTGGCGCCGGATCTGCGGCCCATCAAGGCCGACGAGGTCCAGATCGAGCAAGTGCTGATGAACCTGGTCATCAACGCGCGCGACGCCATGGCCGACGGCGGGAAGATCCGCATCGAGACCGACAACGTGGAGCTGGATGCGGTGCGCGCCCGCCAGCGCTGCGATGTGCCCGCCGGCGAATACGCCATGATCGCCGTCACCGACTCCGGCTGCGGCATGGACGAAGCCACGCAGCAGCGCATTTTCGAGCCGTTCTTCACCACCAAGCCCCCCGGCCAAGGCACCGGTTTGGGGCTGGCCACGGTCCTCGGTATCGTCAAACAAAGCAACGGCGCCATCTCCGTCTATAGCGAGGTGGGCCGGGGCACGACCGTGCGCGTCTATTTCCCGGCGCTGCGCGACGCCGTCGCGCCCCGCGTCGAGAAGCCCAAAGCGGCGGCGGCCGGCGGCGAAACGATTCTGGTGGTGGATGACGACGCCGGCGTGCGCGAGTTTGCCGGCGAGGCCCTGGCCAGCCATGGCTATCGCTTGCTCTTGGCCGAGAGCCCCGAGGCCGCCCTCCGGCTCTGCGCCGATCGTGCGCAGCATATCGATCTGCTGATCTCCGACGTCGTGATGCCGCGTATGACCGGGCCGGAGCTCGCCCGCGAGTTGCGGCGCAGGCAGCCGGGCTTGAAGGTGCTCTATGTGTCCGGCTATCCGGGGGAGATGGTGCGGGACGAAATGAATTCCGGCGACGGGGCCGAGTATTTGACCAAGCCTTATACCATCGGCGGCCTCGCCGACAAGGTCCGCAGCGTTCTCGACAATGGGGGCGGCGGCGCTCCGGCCTAAGGCTGCATCCCGCCAGCCGCTGGATCTCCGAGAGGGGCGCGGCCGCAAACGCCGCCGGCCTCTGCTACGCTGGCCCGGTCATGCGAATGCGTGTCTGCACTTTGACGGTGGCGCTCGCCATGGCGTGCGGGCCCGCGCGCGCGCGGGCGCAGGCGGCGCCGGCGGGCTTGCGGGCGCGGCTCGATGCGCTCTTTCGGGGCGTCACCCGCCCGGCGGCGCCGGGGCTGGCGGTGGTGGTGCGGCGCGGCGGCCGCACGATCTTCCTTCACGGCTACGGCGAGCGCGACCGCCGCAGCGCCCTGCCCGTCACCCCGCGCACCGATTTCCGCCTCGCCTCGTTCAGCAAGCAGTTCACGGCGATGGCGGTGATGCTGCTCGTGCGCGACGGCAAGCTGCGCTATGACGAGCCGCTGACCGAGGTCTTTCCCGGTTTCCCCGCCTACGGCGCCCAGATCACGATCCGCGAATTGCTGAACCACACCTCCGGCCTGATCCCTTATGAGGATCTGATGGCCAAGCAGTACGCCGGCGTGGACCCCACCGAGATCCCGCAGATCCACGACGAAGGCGTGCTCAAGCTCGCCGAAGAGCAGACCGGGACGCTATTTCCGCCCGGGACCCGCTGGGAATACAGCAACGGCGGCTATTGCCTGCTGGCCATGGCCGTGGCGCGCGCCTCGGGCATGAGCTTCCCCGCATTCATGCGCCGCCGCGTCTTCCTGCCGCTGGGCATGCGCCGCACCCTCGAATATGTGTACGGCGGTCCCGCCGTTCCCGAGCGGGCCTACGGCTACGTCAACGACGCGGGCGTCTGGCTGGAAGCCGATCAAAGCCCGACCTCGGCCACCTTGGGCGATGGCGGCATCTATAGCTCGGTCGCCGACCTCGCCCGCTGGGACGAGGGCCTGCGCGACCACGTCCTGCTCAGCGCCGCCGCCATGCGGCCCGCGCTCACGCCGGTAAAGGCGCCGATCACCGGCGCCGGCTACGGCACCTGGGGCGGCCTCGGCCAGCCCGCCCTATACGGCTTCGGCTGGTTCCTCGACCCTTATCAGGGCCGCCGGCGGATGTGGCATAGCGGCGAGACCACCGGGTTTCGCACCGTGATCGAGCGCTTCCCGGACGATGACGTTACCGTCATCATCCTCGCCAATCGCACCGACCTCGACGTTCCCGGCCTGGCGCTCAAAGCCGCCGGCCTCGTGTTCGCGACCCGGGATTCCCAATGAGCCGCAAGCCATGAGCCGGGAGCCGGGGTGTGGCCATTAAGCCGCCGCTCACGCGCCGCCCGCCGCCATCGGCGGCCCGCCATCGCCGCGCGCGGTTCCATCCACCCCCGAACGTGCGGATTGCCGCGCGAGCCCTCGGCCCGCTAGCGTAGGCAACGCCGCCGCATGCAGCCGCTGTTCTACGCCGCCCTGGCCTTTGCCGCCGGCATCGCGCTCGCCGCCGGGCCCGCCGTCCGGCTGGCGCCGCTGGCGCTCGCCGCCGCGATCGTGCTGGCCGCAGTTGGCGGCCGCCGGGGACGGGCCGTCGGCGCGCTGCTCGCGATCGCGCTCGCCGGCGGCGGCTGGTACCGGCTCCAGGCGCGCCGCGCGCCCGCGCCCGATGCCCTCGCGCGCGCTCTCGCCGCCGGGCAACTGAAGCCGCGCGAAAAGATTCTGATCGGCGGCTATCTGCGCGATGATCCCCAGCGCGGCCGCGACTACACGCGTTTCGATCTCGAGGCTGAGTTCTTGCAGCGCCAGGGTCGTCCCGTCAGCGTCAGCGGGGGATTGCGCGTGTACGTCACCGACGCCGCGGCGGCGACCGCGCTGCCCCGCGCCGGCCAAGCGGTCGAGTTCAGCGCCCATCCCCGCCCGCTGCGGCACTATCTCGATCCCGGCGTGCCCGACTTCAACCGCCGTGCCCGCCGCGAAGGCATCGACGGCACCGCCGAGGTCGCCGCCACGGCCCTCGTGCCCCTGCCGGAGATCGGCGGCCCGGTCTCGGCGCGCTGGCGCGCGGCGCTGTGGCGCCGGCTGAGCGCCGCCGTCGATGCTCTCGCGCCGCCCGCCCGCGCGCCCCGCGTCAATGCCGTGCTGCGCGCCATGCTGCTCGGCGACAGTTCGCGCCTCGACGAGGCCACGCGCCAGGACTTCCAGATCGACGGCATCTACCACGTCCTGGTCGTTGCCGGCCTGCACATCGGCATCCTGGCGTTGTTTTTCGTCTGGGGCTTGCGGCGGCTCGGTCTGGCCCCGCTGCCCGCGCGCGCCGTCTGCCTGCTGCTGCTCGCGGCCTATGCCTGGACCATCGCCGGCCGCACCCCCACCCTGCGCGTCTTGCTGATGCTCGCCGTTTACCTCGGCGCCGCTGCCTGGTATCGGCAGCGCCAGGCCCTCAATGCCGTCGGCGCCGCCGGCCTCATTTTGCTCATCCTCCGCCCGGCGGCGCTCTTCGATCCCGGCTTCCAAATGTCGTTCGGCGCGGCGCTGCTGCTGGCCGGCATCGCCGCGCCCCATTTCGCGCGCGGCCCGCGCTTGCTGCGGCGCGCCGCCCGCCAGCTCGACGACGTCGAGTATGATCGCGCCTTCCCGCCGCGCTGGGCGCAGTGCCGCCTGGAACTGCGCGCCTGGCGGCGAACGCTGGCGGCGATCTGGCGCCCGCTCGGCTGGCTGGTGGCCGGCGGCGTCCGCGCCGGCGCCGGCCTCTACGAAGTCGTCTGCGTGGCGCTGATCTTGCAGTGGGGCCTGGCCGCCTTCTTGACCGCCTACTTTCATCGCGCCACGCCCTGGGCGGCGCTGGTGAACGCCGTCGTGGTTCCCGCCGTCGGCCTCTTGTTGCCCTTGGCCTGGGCGGTCGCCGGCTGGCAGATGCTGACCGGCTTCGTGCCGGGCGCCGGCGCGGCGGCGGTGCGCGCGCTGGGCGGCGCCATCCTCGGGTTCGCTCATCGCGCCGCCGCCTGGCCGCTGGCGGCGGCGCGCGTGCCGACCCCGCCCGCCTGGGCGCTGATGCTGTTTGCGGCGGCCGTCGCCTGCTGGCTCTTCGCCGCCCGGCGCGGCGGCAGGCCGCTGCTCGCAGCCACCCTGGCGGTGGCACTGCTCGCGCTCGCCCTCGACTGGGCGCCCTTTCCGCCCCGCCTCGCCGCCGGCGCGCTCACGATCACGACCCTCGACGTGGGCCAGGGCGACTCCATCTTCGTCGCCTTCCCCCACGGCCGCACGCTGCTGGTCGATGCCGGGCCGCGCAGCTCCTCCGGTTTCGATGCCGGCGAGTCCGTCGTCGCCCCGTTTCTCTGGTCGCTCGGCCTGCGCCGCCTCGACGCCGTGCTGCTGACGCACGCGCACAGCGACCACATGGGCGGCATGCCGTTCATCTTGCGCGCGTTCCGCCCGGGCGAACTTTGGGTCACCGATAGTTTGCCGCGCGAGCCGGCCGTGCTCTCGCTGCTCGGCCAAGCCGCTCGCGAAGGGATTGCCATCGAGCGCCGCCATCAAGGGGAACGCTTTCGCATCGGGGGCTGCGAACTGGACGTGCTCATGCCCGCGGCGAGCTACCACGCCGGCCCCACTGCCGCCAATGAGGATTCCATGGTCGTTCGCCTCGTGGATGGCGACGCCAGCGCCTTGCTCGAAGGCGACGCCGAAGCCGCCCAGGAACGCGCCATGCTCGCCAGCGGCCTGCCGCTCGCCAGCACGTTCCTCAAGGTGGGCCACCATGGCAGCCGCACCTCTTCGATTCCGCCCTTCCTCGCCGCCGTGGAGCCGGTCGTCGCGGCGATCTCCGTCGGCGCGGGCAACGAGTATGGCCACCCGGCGCCAATCGTTCTCGCCCGCTTGCATCAGACCGGTGCGCACATCTTCCGCACCGATCAGGGCGGCGCCATCGAGGCGCAATTCCGCGCCGGAATGCTGCGCGTCTATCGCTTTTTGCCGCGCTAGCCGCCTGCCGTGTCGCCGGCCGCGCTTCCGGCTCATGGCCCCTGCCGGCGCCAACCGCCCGCGCTATAGTGAATCGAGGCAGGGGGGGAATGACCACCGGAGTTCCTGAGCGCGACGCGGACGACGAACCGCGCCGCCTGCGCCGTTTGCAGATGATGATGCAAATGGTGCAGGCGGTGATTGCGCAGGGCGACATCTCGCTGGACGAGGCCGCCGATTTGGCCGCCGGCGCACGCCGCGCGGCGCTCGCTCTGTTTCCCGGCAAGGAGCTGGCCTTCGACTTGATTTACCGGCCTCGTCTCGACCGCCTCATCGCCGAACGCTACGGTCTGCGCTGACCCCACGCTCTCGTTGAGGGGCGCGCCGCCGCAGCTCGCTGGTGGACGCCATCGGCCAACTGTCAACCGTTAAACCGGGTGCCATGTCCGTGGCCGGGCCGGCCAACTCCGCCGGCGCATTCTGAATCCTATTTTTAGGGGTCCTCAGGCGTCGCCTCTGAGGGCCACGCCGAGCCGTTGCGGCCCGCCGCCGATTGCCGGCGAAGCGGGTGCCGCTCCGGTGTCGTCGGAAGCCTTCGAGGGCTTCCTGCGCCCCTCCTTTTAGGCCCCCCGCGCGTACCTGTACCTTCGACCAGGAGACCATTTTTTGCGGCCAAATCGGGCCTCAGTGCACCATCTAAGTACTTGTATTTATTGTACTTATTCGTAAATTCCACCGGCAAGTCCGACCCGGGGTGGTCTCGCCTCGACTGCGCCGGAAACGGCACGGGCAAGGCCGGCTCAGTCGGTCCTTGGGCCCAGCCGCTAAAGCGGGCTCCTATCCGCTCCCCGGCGCGGGTGCTATATTCAACCCTCGTTACACGGAGCCTCCGCCCAGGAGTCACGCCCCCGTGAAGATTGCCGACGCCAAGGTTATCGTCTGCTCGCCCGGCCGGAACTTCGTCACCCTCAAACTCACGACCGCCGATGGCATTAGCGGTCTGGGCGACGCCACGCTGAACGGGCGCGAACTCGCCGTCGCCAGCTATCTCAACGACCACGTGCTGCCGCTGCTCGCCGGCCGCGATGCCCGCCGCATCGAAGACACCTGGCAATACCTCTATAAAGGCGCCTACTGGCGGCGCGGGCCCGTCACCATGACCGCCATCGCCGCGGTGGATATGGCGCTCTGGGATATTCGCGCCAAAAGCCTTGGCGTGCCGCTCTATGAGCTGCTCGGCGGCGCCTCGCGCGAGGCCGTGCTCGTCTATGGCCATGCCGGCGGCGCCACCATCGACGACACCGTCGCCGCGGTCTCCCGCTTCCTCCAGCAGGGCTATCAGGCCGTGCGCGCCCAGTCGGGAATTCCCGGCCTTGATGCCACGTATGGGGTGGGGAAGGCGAAAGGCGTGTACGAGCCGGCAACCAAGGACGCGCCGCAAGAGACGGCCTGGTCGTCGGCGATGTACCTCAACTTCGTCCCCGAGCTCTTCGCCCGCTTGCGCAAGGAGTTCGGCCCCGGCGTCCACCTGCTACACGACGTTCACCACCGCCTCACGCCCATCGAGGCGGCGCGGCTCGGCCAGGCGCTCGAGCCGTATCATCTGTTTTGGCTGGAAGATCCGGTTCCGGCCGAATTGCCCGACGGCTTTCGCCTCATCCGCCAGCACACCACCACGCCGCTGGCCGTGGGCGAGGTCTTCAACAGCATCTACGACTGCCAGCAACTGCTCCGCGAGCAGTTGATCGACTACCTGCGCGCGACCGTGGTGCATGCGGGCGGCATCTCGCATTTGCGCAAGATCGCGCATTTGGCCGAGCTGTTCCACGTCCGCACCGGCTGCCACGGCGCCACCGACCTCAGCCCGGTGTCGCTCGCGGCCGCGCTCCACTTCGATCTGAGCATCCACAACTTCGGCATTCAGGAGTACATGCCGCACGCGGCGGCCACCGACGAGGTCTTCCCGCATGCCTATCGCTTCCGCGAAGGCATGATGCATCCCGGCGACGCTCCCGGCCTGGGAGTGGAAATCGACGAAGCCAAGGCGGCCGCGTTCCCCTA
>JAJPKR010000039.1 GCA_021323595.1 Terriglobia bacterium
CAAGACGTCGAGCGCGGCCAGCGGTTCGTCGGCCACGATCAGCCGCGGCCGCGGCGCGATGGCGCGCGCGATCGCCAAGCGTTGCCGCTCGCCGCCGCTGAACTGGTACGGATAGTGCCGCGCGCGCCCGGGATCGATCCCCACCGCAGCCAGCAGTTCCGCCGCCCGGCGCGCGCGCGCCGGAGACTCCAGGCACAGCAACCTTCGCCTCGGACCACACACACGCCAGAGCTCGCGCCCGGCGTCTCACGCTAGGCTGGCGCTAGCTGCTCTTCGGACAACTGCTGTCGTCCTCCCAGTAGGGGTCGCTTCCGCCGATGCATCGCTGGCCGCCCCTGCATGCCGAATTGGAGTAGCATGCGTTGTTGTATACGCATTGGTCCGTTCCGCACGCCGAGGCCGCCGGCGCTGATCGCAAACCGAGCCCCAAGATAAGGGACCCAAGCGCGACGGCGACACTCATCGCCACCAAAGCCAGCACCTTTCCGCTGGCTGTCTGGTTGTGAGAAAAGATCATATTACCTCCTTGAAGTCTTGGGTGCTCGAGCTGCGCACCGGCGCAGCCGCGTCCACGTGCCTGCGCGGCAGCGCCTCAGCCATCCTCCGAAGCAGAGGACAGCCCCCGGAGAGTATTCGCCCGCACCCTGAAAGCAGTATTGGGGTCCCTGAGCTGTCGGCGCATTCGTTGTGACCGGGGATATCCCGGGCAGGATCACGTGGAGAGTCTGCTCGATGTCGAGCAGGGTGCCGCCGACGTAGGCGCCCGGCCACCGTCTCTCCACCCTGCCAAGCGGGTCGATCAGGATGGAGTCAGGTGTTTCAGTTGCGCCGAGTTGGGTGAGGACCTCTTGCGATACTCCAGTGAAGACGGGGAACCGCATCGGATTGTGGCGCAAATAATCTCGCAGGTCGGGCGAAGGAATCGCAATCCCGACTACCCGCAAGCGGCCCGCGGCGCCCGCTGCAATGGCGTTGATATTCGATGAATTTCGCGCGCACCAGTCGCACGTGGTGGCGAAAACGTAAAGGAGCGTAGGTATGGGTGCGCCCGCCAGCCCAATCATCTCCGGCCTCATGTCGACAGTCTTGGCCGCAATATTTCTGATATGGTCTGTCAGGGCCGCCGATGCAGAAGCTTGTCTGGAACGAAGGGCGAGGATAACGTTTACCGCCGCAGAAAGCACGACGGCAGCAACTAGCAGTCGTACGATTCCAAGCCGGATGGGCGGGGCCTCTTCGACGCTCATGAAGGAGAAAGTTATAGCCGGTGATTTTTGAGCTCAACCCTCAGAGGGAGGTGCCGGCCTCCCCGCCGCGGGGAGCCATTGCGGTTGATCTCCACGTCTAGGTATGATCCCCGCAGAGATCTGGTTCTATGCCAGCCCGGGGATGCGCACAAATTACCGTCGCGGTAATCGAGAAAAATGAGCTCGCTGCAAGCTATATCCTGGGGGTAATCGCCGCGGATGCTGGGTTTCGCCCGTTCCTAGCCGATCTGTCTCACCTGCCCTCGGCGCTAAATGCGAACGTGATGGTCGTCAGCGAGGACTCCCTCCCCCCCCACGACGCGCTTCTTCGCGGGCCTCCCGCGGCACCGCCCGCCAATTGTGGTCATTTTGTCACGGAACCGAATGCCGAGGGAGACCTGGGCTCCGTATGTTGATGGGGTTGTGGCCGCGCATAAGGCCGGCACTGACCTCGCGCCCGCCGTACGCGCGGTCGCTACGGGTCGCTCCTGGTTGCCGGTGAAAGCCAAATGGGCGCGGCGCGCAGGTGGGTTTCTGACTCACCGCGAGGCGGAAGTTGCGGAGCTCGCCCGGATGAGGTTGACGAACCAAGAGATCGCGGGCATGCTCGGCGTTTCCAGGGAGACGGTGAAATTCCATCTTAAGAACGTCTATTCGAAGCTGGGTGCGGCCGGCAGGCGCGACCTACCGGGGTGGTGCGACCGTGCCTAGGGCGGCCCGATTTTTCGCGTGCTCGCAGACGGGCGGCTGGTGGCCTGTGCTAGTCGTGGCAGCCGGCGTCGCCGTGGCAGCCGCAGCGTTCTCCGTGATCGGCGCCGCCTTCTGGTGGCCGGCGCCGCTCCCCCAAATCGACCGGCTGGCGGTGCTCGCCGGGGCAGCGGCTCCGCCCGACGGCCGCGCGCTGCACTGGTGGCGCCGGGCTCACTCCTTCGGCGCCGTGGCGATCGCAGGGACCGGTGGCGCGAACCTTGCGGGCGGCACGCCCGAGCGCATCGGGGTCACGGCAGTGTCCGCGGGATTTTTTTCGCTCGCCGGCGTCGAGCCGCGGCTAGGTCGCGCTTTCGCCGATTCAGAGGACGGGAGCGGCGCGGCCGTCGCGATCGTCAGCGATGCGTTTTGGCGAGATCACCTGGCCGGCGACCCCCGCGTGCTTGGCCGCCATCTCATGCTCGACGGCCGTAGCTTCGAAATTATTGGCGTGATGCCGCCGAATTTCAATTTCCCCGACCGTTCACAGGTCTGGGTGCCGCGCAGCGGCCCTGGATACCGGGGAGCCTTGGGGCTCGGCCCTAGCCCAGAGGAAGGCGAGGCGCCGCCGTTCAGGATCGAAATGCTCGGCCGGCTACGCCCCGGGGTCACATTTGCGGCGGCGGACCGAGAATTGCAGGCCCTCCTGCGACGAGAAAGCCTCGGCTTCGCGAGGAGTGGGTTGGACTTCGGCTCCAGCGTACTAGCCATACCGCTGCGGCAGTTCCTCTCCGAACGCTCCCAGTGGATGCTCGAGTTGCTCGGCGTGGGCGCTGCGCTCTTATTCCTGATCGCTGCAGGCAGCGCCGCGTTCCTGCAAAGCCTTTCGTATGAAATGCGGCGAGGCGAAATGGCGCTGCGCCGCTGTTGTGGCGCGACGTGGCCGCGGCTCATCCGAGAGCGAGCAATAGGGGCGTTAGTCGGCGGTGCCCTGGCGGCAGGCTTAGGCCTGGCGGTAGCGGCGGTACTCACCGCTCTGGCGCGCCACTGGCTAGCTGGCGACCTGTCGCTGGTAGGGCACGCCCACATCGGGGCCGAAACGGCCGCCTTTTCGGTAGCCGCCGGCGTGTTGGCGACGATGACGACCAGCCTGCCCGGGCTGGCGCGTTTGCGTCGGGCCGAACTAGCGCGCGATTTGCGCTCGGAGCTGATGGCAGGCGCGCGTCCCCACGCGCGCCTGCGGCGCGGTCTTGTAGTATGCCAGATCGCACTGACTCTAGCCCTGAGTTGGTGCGCCCTTATGGTCGGCGCGGGACTGGCGCGGGCGGCCGCCGTCAAACCCGGATTTGCAACGGCCCAGGCGCTAGCGGCACGCGTGTCGGTCGGCAGCGGCCGCGCGCAGGACCGGCGAGCGGTGGTGACGAGCGCACTGCGCTCGGTCCTGGCCGCGGCGGCGGCCGTTCCGGGGATTACGGCGGTGGCGGCCGCAAACCAGCTGCCGCTCTCCGGCGGGATCCGAAGCTTGTGGGTGGCGCCGGCCGAGGACGCACAGCGCGGAACGACTGGACCCGTTTTTGAAGTCGCGGGCGACTACCTGGCGGCCATGGGCATCCCACTGTTGCGCGGCGAGTCCCTGTCCGACGACTCGGCTGACGGCCGCTTGGTTGCGCTGGTAAACGAAACCTGCGCGCGAAGGTTCTGGGGCCGAGTTGATGCCCTCGGGAAGACTATCGTTGTGGGCGATCAGAAAAGGGAGGTGGTTGGGGTTGTCGGCGATGTTCGTGCCAAATCGCTGTTTGTAGGGCCCGGCCCGCAGGTCTATCTGCCACTTTTGCAAGCCTATCCCAACCCGCCGGGTGATTTTTCCGTCGTGGTTCGCTTCCGAGGCTCGCCTGCGGCAATCGCGGCAGCTTTGCGGAACCGAATCGGCGCCGCAGCAGGTGTGCCGGTGTACGGATTGCGGAAGTTGCGTGCCGCTTCGCTGTCCGAGTTATCCTCCGAGCGCGCTGCTGCCCTGGTGCTCGGGGTGTTTTCGGGCATCGCGATCGCTCTGGCGGTAGCGGGCGTCTATGGATTCATCGCCAGCGGCGTTGCCCAGCGCAAGGAGGAGATGGCAATCCGGACGGCTATTGGCGCCGAACCGCGCCACCTGGCGGGCTTGGTGTTGGGCGAACTGGCGCTCCTTGTCTTGCCAGCGACCGCGCTAGGATCCGCGCTCGCCTTTTGGGCCGGGGGCACCCTTCGTGCCTTGGTATTCGGTCTCTTCCCGGCCGGGCCCTGGCCTGTCGCGGCGGTGGCCGGGCTGATCTGCGCTGCCGCGTTCGCTGCCGCGCTGCCCCAGGTGATTCGAGTAACCCGCCTGCCTCCTGCCGCGATTTTGCGCCGCAATTGAACGCTACGAGGCAGTATCGGTCCCGGCTGGCGCGACGGCGCGCCCTTCTTTGGCCCCGGCGTTTTGTCCTCCCGGCTTCTGACGAGGGTCCTCCGCCCCCGCTCCCGCCTTCGGCAAGCGCCCATCATCAACCCTCCGCGGGCAGCGGCTTGGCCACGGCTTCGTCAGGTCTTCCGCGGCTCCCGATGCCCAATCCCTGACCCCAGTCGCGGGCTCAGGCGCCGGCGGCGGTCTTGAGTGCCGTAAAGGAGCTCAACAGCGATTGCGTATATGGATGCTGGGGCTGGCCCAGAACGCGGGCGGTGGCGCCACATTCGACG
>JAJPKR010000018.1 GCA_021323595.1 Terriglobia bacterium
GCACGCTGCGCGACATCTCGCACATGATCCGGCTGCGCGGCGCCGAAACCGTGATCGTCGGCATCCAGCCCGACGTCGCCTTCGCCCTGGTGCAACTGGGCTTGAACTTGTCCGATGTCGCCACCGCGCTCGATTTGGAAGAGGGGCTGGCGTATCTCGACCGCCAGATGCCCTTGGGTGCGCGCCGCCCGCCGGCCGGCGCCTAGGCGGACGACCGCGATGAATCGTCCCGCCGCCTCGCAGTCCGGCATCCCGCCCGCGCCGAGGCCGGAGGAGATCACGGTCGCCATTCGCTTCGATCTCGACGTCGTCGCCGCGCGCCGGCAAGCCCGCGCCCTGGCGGCGCGCGTCGGGTTTAGCGCCAGCGAGATCACTCTCATCGCTACCGCCGTTTCCGAGCTGGCGCGCAATATCTTGCTCTATGCTCAATCCGGCATGATCGCCTTTCAATTCATCGAACAGCGGGGCCGCCGCGGCATCGGGATCACCGCCCGCGACCATGGCCCCGGCATCCCCGACTTGGAACTGGCGCTGCAGGATGGCTATTCCAGCGCGCGCGGCTTGGGGCTCGGTCTGCCCGGCGTGCGCCGTCTGATGGACGATTTCGAAATCCAATCCCAACCCGGCTTCGGGACCCGGGTGGTGGTAAAAAAATGGTTGGGGAACGGACCATGATCGAATTTGGAGCCGCTTTCCGTCCCCTGCCCGGCGAGAGCGAGTGTGGCGATCAGTATCTCGTGCGCCCGCTCGCTCATGGTCATCTGCTCGCGGTCGCGGATGGCGTCGGCCATGGCCAACCGGCTGCGGCGGCGGCGAATCTAGCCCTCGACCAGCTCCGGCAAGAGACCTCCCCTTCCCCGATTGCCTGGATGCGCCGATGCCACGAACGCCTGCAAGGCACGCGCGGGGCGGTCTTGAGCCTCGCCTTCTTCGATCCCCATGAGATGACTCTGACTTGGCTGGGGGTCGGCAACGTGCAAGGGCTCTTGCGTCACGCCGACGACCGGCTTGCCCCCAGCCCCGAGTTCTTGTTGCTCCGGCCGGGCGTCGTCGGGCTTCATCTGCCGCGGCTGCAAGCGGCGATCGTGCCTGTCTCGCCCGGCGATTTGTTGATCTTCGCCACCGACGGCCTGCGGGAAGCCTTCGACTATCGCTTGGAGCATGGCCCTTCCGTTAACGCCGCCGCCGAGCGGATCCTCAACGCCCGCTGGCGCGGCACTGATGACGCGCTCGTCTTGGTAGCCCGCTTTGAAGCCTGTCCTCCCCGCTAGGGAGGAAGAGTCACCCGCCCGCTGCGCCCGTCACACCCCATTCTGCAGTCGCACGCGACGCGCACCGCCGGGGAGCGCACCGCAAGCGCCCGCCGCCCGGCCTCGCTCGTTACAGCGCCCGGCGCCCTTCCAATGCCTTGAGCATGGTGACTTCGTCGGCATAATCGATTTCGCTGCCGACGGGAATGCCCATGGCGATGCGGCTGGCGCGCACCCCGAGCGGTTTGAGCAGTCGCGCCAGATATACCGCCGTCGCCTCGCCTTCGGCGTCGGGATCGGTTGCCAGGATGATTTCCTCCACTACCGGCCGCCCATCGCTCCGCGTGGCCCGCAGCCGCTCGATCAGCGACTTGATGCGAATCTGATCCGGCCCGATTCCTGCGAGAGGCGACAGCGAGCCGTGCAGCACGTGGTAGAGGCCGTTGAATTGGCGCGTCTTCTCCACCGCCAAAATGTCATTCGGCTGCTCCACGACGCAAATCAACGTTGGGTTGCGGTGCGGGCTGGCGCAAAATTGGCACGGGTCGACGTCGGTGATGTTATTGCACACGCCGCACAGCCGCAGCGAATCCTTAACTCCGAGCACGGCCTCCGCCAGGTTTTGCGCCCGTTCCCGGTCACCGCGCATCAGGTGAAAGGCAATCCTCTGCGCCGACTTTTGCCCGATCCCCGGCAGCCGCTTCAGTTCGTCGATCAAGCGCTCCAGAGGCGCCGCCAGATCGCTCATGGATTAGAACAGCCCTCCCAGCGGGAGCCCGGTGATCTGGCCCAGTTCCCCGCGCAAACGCTCATCCACTTGCCGGCCGGCGTCATTCACGGCGGCTCGCACGAGATCGGCGAGCATTTCGGGATCGTCGCGCGCCACACCGGCATCGAGCCGCACCTCGAGCACTTGCTTCTCCCCGTTCATGCGCACGGTCACCATGCCGCCGCCGGCCGTGCCCTCGACCACGATCGCAGCCATCTTCTGGCGCAGCGCGTCGTACTGCTGCCGCGCTTGGCCGAGCATCTCTTGCAGTTGCCCGAAGTTGAAGCCGCTCATTTTCCGTTTCCTTTGCGCCTCACTCGCTCAACTCGATCGTGCGCAGCACGTGTCCCGGCACGTGTTCGCGCAGCGCCCGCAGCGCCGGATGCCGCGCCGCTCGTTCCGCGGCCGGCGTCCCATCCGTTGCCGGGGCCGGCGCCGCGGGCCCGGGGACCTCTACAACGCGCACCTCGATTTCCGGTGCAAAGCCGAGAGTTACCCGGCAAACCTCGCGTAACTCTCTAAGGATCGAGTCCTGTTTCGCGAGAGGCGCCAGCGCCGCCGCCTCGCCCGCGAATCTCAGTTCCAGTCGCCGCTCCGCCCAAGTCCAGACTGCCGGTTGGAGCACACTCAGCAGCGAGGTTCGCTTCAACTCCTCAAGGCGCGCCAAGACTTTGGCTCTCGCCGGATCCCCGGCCGGGGCCGGCGGCTCCGTTGCCGCGGCGCGTTCCGGCGCGGCGGCGTTCTCCTCTCCCGGCGCGTCAGCTTCCGGCGCGAACCGTGCCGAGGGCGGCGTTTCCCTGCCCGCGCCGCCGCCCGCGCGCGAGCCACCGCCGCCCGCCGCCGCTGCTGCGCCGCTGCCGGTCGCGTCATGCGGGGTTTTTTTTTGCTCCGCGCCGAGGCTCGCCAAAACGTCCTCGATACTCGCCAAGCGCCGCGCTTGCACCAGCTTCACCAAGCCCAATTCCAAGTGCAGCCGCGGCTCCTGGGCAAAGCGGAGATCGGCGGCGGTGCGCAACAAAATCTGCAGAAAGCGCGTCAGGTCCTCCTCGCCGAAGCGCTCGGCCGCCGCCGCCGTCGCCTTCCGCTCGGTATCGCTCAACGCCAGCAGTTCGCTCTCCGCCCCCGCCACCCGGCACATCAGCATATTGCGGATCATGCCCACGGTTTGCTGGCAGATCTGCGCCGGGCTCGCCCCCGCCGCTAGAAATGCGTCGGCGCGCTCCAGGACTTCGCGGCTGTTGCCATCGGCCACGGCGGCCATCATCTCGCCCAGGGCTTGGGACGAGACTCGTCCCAGCAGAGCCCGCACCATCTCCGCCCGCAGCGCGCCCGCGCCGTAGGCCAGCGCCTGATCGAGCAGCGACAACGCATCGCGCAGGGAACCTTCGCCGGCGGCCGCGATCAGGCCCAGCGCCTCGTCTTCGGCCGCGATGCCTTCGGCCTGGCAAATCTGCCGCAGCCGTTCGACGATGCGGGCGTAAGAGACCGCGCGAAAGGCGAAATGCTGGCAGCGCGAGCGGATCGTGGCCGGCAGCGCTTCCGGCTCGGTCGTCGCCAGCACGAAGATCGCCCACTCGGGCGGTTCTTCCAGCGTCTTCAGCAACGCATTGAAGGCGTCGTCGGTGAGTTGGTGCGCCTCGTCGAGAATGTAGAACTTATAGCGGTCGCGCGCCGGCCGGTACCGCACGCTTTCGCGCAAGGCGCGAATCTCGTCGATGCCGCGATTGGAAGCGGCGTCGATCTCGATCACGTCCACCGAGTTGCCCTCGCGAATCTCACGGCAGCTCTCGCATTCGCCGCAGGGTGTTGGCGTCGGCCCGGGTGCGCGCCGGCAATTCATCGCCTTGGCCAAAATGCGCGCCACCGTCGTCTTGCCGATGCCGCGATGGCCCGAGAAGATGAAGCCGTGGCCCACCCGGCCCGCCGCCAGGGCGTTCTCGAGCGTCCGCACCACCGCCTCTTGGCCGATCACCTCATCGAAGGTTTGCGGCCGATAGCGGCGCGCCAGCACCTTTTCCATCGGCTTCTCGCTGGGGAAAGTCGCGATCAGACTTCGGGAACTTCGCTGCACAGTTCCATTGCCGGCTACCGTTGCTTCCTTCCGGACCTGGCGGGGTTCGCCGGCGGATCTTGCGCGAGACCCGAAGCCTGACCATTTCCATCCTAGCATCCGCCGCCGTTCTCGCCCGACCGCGCCCATCCGGCCCCCTGGCCTCGGGGCTGCTGGCTGGTACGATAGACGTTCGTCCCATGCCCGGCCCCTTTCGCGCCAAGATCACCGCCCTCGGCACCTATGTGCCGCCGCGCGTGCTATCGAACTCCGACCTGGAAAAGATGGTCGAGACCAGCGACGAATGGATTGTCACGCGCACCGGCATCTCCGAGCGCCATTTGGTCGCGCCGGGCATGGCGACCTCCGACATGGCAATCGAAGCGGCGCGCGCCTGCCTCGCCGAGCGCGGGATCGGCGCGAGCAACGTCGAGGCCATCTTGGTCGCCACCGTCACGCCCGACATGATGTTCCCTTCGACCGCCTGCCTGGTGCAAGACCGGCTGGGGGCGAAGTGCTGGGGCTTCGATGTTTTGGCGGCCTGCAGCGGCTTCGTCTACGCGCTGGCCACCGGCGCCCAATTCATCGCCTCGGGCGTTCACCGGCGCGTGCTGGTGATCGGCGCCGACACGATGTCCAGCATCATCGACTACAAAGACCGCGCCACCTGCGTGCTCTTCGGCGACGGCGCCGGCGCCGTGCTGCTCGAGCCCGCCGCACCCGGCGAAGACGCAGGCATTATTGATTTCATCCATGAGATCGAAGGTTGCGGAGGGCCGGCGCTGTGCATGCCCGCCGGCGGCAGCCGCCGTCCCGCCACGCCGGACACCGTGGCCCAGCGCCTGCACTTCGTCCACCAAGAAGGCGGGGCGGTATTCAAGTACGCGGTGCGCAAGATGTACGAAATATGCGCGCAAATCCTCGAGCGCAATCACGTCACCGCCGCCGACCTCGACTGCTTCTTGCCGCATCAGGCCAACCAGCGAATCATCGAGGCCACCCGCGAGCGTCTCGGCCTCGAGCCGTGCAAGGTCATGATCAACATCGGCCGCTTCGGCAACACGACCGCGGCCACCATCCCGCTGGCGATGCAAGATGCGCGCGCCGCCGGCCTGCTCAAACCCGGCAGTTTGGCGCTGCTCGCCGCCGTCGGCGCCGGCTACACCGCCGGCGCGGCGCTGCTGCGCTGGGCCTAGCGGCGCGGCGAGATCAGATAGAGACTCGATCGCTGGATGGCCTGGGAGTAAACCAGGGTCATCCGGCGTAATGGATGAGCTGTTGTGGTTGGGTATGGCCGCAACCAACTGCCGTTGCCCATCCCGCCCGCGCCCAGCGCGCCCACGACGTAAGCAACGCCGCCTCCGCCCCTGCGCACCGGCCGTCGCGCCGCCTAAACCGCCGCCGGCTCGCGGGTCGCGTGCTGCGGCTGCCGCGCCAGTTGATCATAGAGCGCCACGGTCTGCGCGGCGAACGCCGGCCAGCTGAACTTTTCTTCGACCCGCCGCCGGCCGGCCTTGCCGAACTTGCGCCGCTGCTCCGGCTGCGCCAGCAGCGCGTTGAGCTTCTCCGCCAAGTCGCGCGCGAAGCGGTCCGGGTCAAGCGGCATGTTGGTGACCGGATCAGCGGCAAACGGCACCAGATACCCGGTCTCGCCCTCGACCACCACCTCCTTGATGCCGCCGGTGGCGCTCGCCACCACCGCCGTCTCGCAAGCCATGGCCTCGAGATTGATGATGCCGAACGGCTCGTACACCGAAGGGCAGCAGAACACCGCCGCATGCGTGTAGAGCTGAATCGCCTCCGGCTTGCTCACCATCTTCTCGATCCATACCACCCGCGGATTCGCGCGCCGCGCCGCTGCGACCTTGGCGCGCATCTCGTCGGCGATCTCCGGCGTGTCGGGCGCGCCGGCGCAGAGCACCACCTGCGTTCCCGGCGTCAGATAGCGAATCGCATCCACCAAATGGGTCACGCCCTTCTGCCGCGTGATGCGCCCGACGAAAAGCACGTACGGCGTCTCCGGATCCACGCCGTACTCGCGCAGCGCGGTGACCTCGCTCGCGGGCCGGTATTCGTCGAGATCGATGCCGTTGTAGATCACATGCACGCGATCGGGCGCCACGCGCGGGTAGCAGCGCAGAATGTCGCGTTTGGTTTCGCTCGAGACGGCGATGATCGCTTCCGCCTCCTCGATCGCCGTCCGTTCCATCCACGAGCTCATCTCGTAGCCGCTGCCCAGCTGTTCCGCCTTCCAGGCGCGCAGCGGCTCCAGGCTGTGGGTGGTCATCACCTGCGGCACGCCATAAAGCTTCTTGGCCCAATATCCGGCCATGGACGTGTACCAGGTGTGGGTGTGGACCAGATTCACGCCTTCGAGGTTCTTGATCGAAGTCAGGTTGACGCTCAGCGCTTCGAGCGCGCCTTTGAACTTCGCCTCCGTGCCTTCGCTGATTTCCCGCCAGGGCTCGGCGCCGCGCACGTGCAACCGCCCGCGGTCGGCTTGCTGCTCGCCGAAGCAATGCACCTCGACGTCGATCAGCTTCGCCAATTCACGGCTCAGATATTCGACATGAACGCCGGCGCCGCCATAGACGTGCGGCGGATATTCCCGAGTGAACAGTGCAACGCGCATGATTTCTCCAGATTAACAAAGCGGCGTCGCCGCCCGTATGCGCCGCTGCGTGCGTTCGCGGCCTGTCTGCTGTACGAGAGTGTTCGAATGGCCGCCGGCAAGCGCCGCTTCGCATTGGCGGTTCTCACCGCCGGCTCGTTGCTTGCCGCCGCGCGCAGGTCGCGTTCCTGCCAAACGGCGGCAACAGCTCGTCGCTCCGATCGCCCATTACCGCAACTCCGGCGTCATGACGTTCGTCGTCGGCGCGAACGATGTCGTTGACCAGCAAGACCTGGGGCCGAACGCCGAGGCCCTCGCCCACAGCATCGCCGCCTTCGATCCCGCCACCGGATGGCAGCGGGCCGAAGCCCCGCCGCAAATCACGGCCGGGGCCGTGCATTAGCCGCCGCCGGCCGGGCGCGCCCGCCGGCCGAAGCGCGCGACCGCGCCCCATGCGGCCCATACGAGTACCAGCGGATACAATTCGAGCACATACCTCGGCTCGCAACTGATGTAAGCCCCGAGCGCCGCCGTGCGCGCCACCGCCAAGCCCACTAGCAGCGCCCTGTAGCGCGGCCGTGCCGCCCACAATCCCCAGAGCGCCAGCGCCAGGTAGGCGGCGTTGAGCAGCAGAAAACCGGCGGTGACGCTGAAATCGCGCGCATCGTTCTCCCACGCCGCGCCGGGCGGCCACCAATGATCGTCGAGCGGCAGAAATTCGATGCGCGGCGAGAACCACAGCGACGTCATGCGCGCCAGCGGCAGCAACAAGAAAAAGCGCAGCGGATGCCGCCGGATGCGCGCCGCCGCCAGGCGCCCGAAGGCGGCGTCGAGCCCGGGGGTGAGGTCGTCGTCGCGATTGTAAGCCGCAATCAAGGCCAGCGTCTGAGCGCGCGCCGGCCCCCGCCCCAGCGCCCGCGACGGCAACATCGCCGGATCGATGGCGGCGCCGGGTACGTTGTCGAGTACGTCCTCGACGCCGCGATATCCCGCCAGCCAGGTCAGCGCCCAGCGATCGAAGCCGGGATGCTGCGGCTCGCCCACTTCCGTCGCTTCCGCGGTGACCAGCGGCCGAAACACGCCCAGCTCGACCCAGTTCCGTACCGTCCACGCCGCCAGCGGCGCCAGCGCGATGGCGACGAGCAGCGCCAGCGGCCGCCAGCCCCGCCGCCGCCGCGCCCCCAGGCCGCGCCACAACGGCACGCTCAGCACCAGCAGCACCACGCCGGTGTCGGGCCGGAGCAGGATGCCGGCCGCCAGCGCCCCTCCGCTGCCCGCCCACCACGCCAATTCGCGATGCGACGGCGGCGCCGTGGCATCGCCCTCGCGCGCGCGCAGCGCCGCCAGGCCGCAGCCGATCGCCACGGTCGTGCACAGCGTCGCCGGCACCTCGCTCAGCACCACCGCCGTGTACATGCTCAGGAACGGGCACAACGCCACCAGGCCGAACGCCGCGAGCATCGCCCGGCCGGTGGCGGCGGGCTCGGCTTCCCGCGGCGCCACGAGCCGCGCCAGCCAGGCCGCGGCGGCGGCGGTGGCGGCGAGCAACAGCCATTGCAGCGCGAAGAGCGGCGCCAATCGCCCCCAAGGCGCGAAGCGATAGACCGCCGCCAGCAGCAGCGGATAGCCCGGCAGCCGCGCCGTGCTGGCGATCCAATGACCCTCGAACAGGCGCGTGTAGTGGCCGGTGCGCAGCAGGTTGTGCGCCAGTTGCAGATAAAGGCGGCCGTCGTCGGTAACCGTGCCGAAGGTGCGGCCGAAAAAGGCCGCCAGCGCCGCGCTCGCCACGGTCAGCGCGGCCAGCCGGCGCCACTGGCCGCGCGCCCAGGCGCGCAAGCCGGCGTCCGGGCGCGCGCGCGGCTCCGTCGCGGTGCTCACGCGGCTATCATAAGAGGTAAATGCAATAGCGCTTCGCGCGCGGTGCGTGCCCAGGCGCTAACGATCGCAGCGCGTCGGCCGGCGCCCCTCCGGCGCCCCGGTTGCGCAGCGAGGCGCCGCCAGGCCGCACCCGCGCGCACGCCGCCGGGTCCTTTCGCAGACTTAGCCAGACTTTGATGGACAATCCACCGATTTTTTACGACCCCGCCCGCAAGCGCTGGAAGATCGCCCTCCGCGTTCTGGCCGTGAGCGCGCTGGTGGTGATCGCCTTGCTGGCGGCGTTCATCGTCGAGGTCGCGCGCAACGAAAGCCTGCCGCGCTTGATCCTGCCGCCCGAGGCGGCGGCGCATCCGGTGGCGGCCCGCTACCTGCGTTACATCCGGCATCGCGAGGAGCACCGGCCGCGCCGCCCGCCGCGCCATCGCCGCGAGCACCGCGTCTTGCCGGCGCGGCCGCTGCCGCAAGGCGTGCGCGCCGCCTTCTACGTCAACTGGGACGCCCCCGCCTACTCCGCCTTGCGCGCCCATATCCGCGACATCGACGTCCTGTTTTGCGATTGGCTGCACGCCGCTTGGCCCGACGGCCATATCGAATCCAGCTTCGACGCGCAAGCCGATTACGGCATCAAGGACTCGAACATCTTCCTCTGGGCCAGGGCCGACAACCCCGATCTGGCGATCGTGCCGATGGTCAACAACTACGACGGCACCCTCTGGCAAGGCGAGGCCGCCGGCAGGATGTTTGCCGACCCCGCCGCCCGCGCCGCCTTCCGCCAGCAGCTGCTGCCGGCGCTGCGGCAATGGAACGCCCACGGCGTGGTGATCGACTTCGAGAACATTCCCACCTCCGCCCAGTCCGCCTATCATGCGTTCCTCGCCGAGCTGCACCCGTTCCTGCAGCAAGCGGGCGTCAAGATGTACCTCAGCCTGCCGGTGGCCGACAACGACTACGACCTCGCCGCCTATGCGCGCCAGACCGACGTCGTGATCTTGATGGATTACGACGAGCATTGGCAGGAAAGCGCGCCCGGCCCCATCGCCTCCCAAGATTGGTTCCTCGCCAACCTGCAGGCGGCGCTGAAGGCGGTGCCGCGCGACAAGCTGATGGTGGGCCTGCCCAACTACGGCTATGACTGGCCGCAAGGCCGCAACGGCAGCGAAACCAGCGTGCAGGGAGCGCTGGTGGCAGCCGACGAGTCCGGCTCCGACGTTCATCTCGACCCGCAGTCGCTGAACCCGACGCTCGACTACGATGACGACGCCGGCCGGCTGCATCACGTGTGGTTCACCGACGCCGTGACCGCGGTCAACGAAATGCGCGGCGCCGCGGCCCTCGGCATCAACAATTTCGCGCTCTGGCGGCTGGGCTCGGGCGACGGCTCGCTGTGGCCGGTCTTCGACAAATTCATGGACAACGCCCTGGTCGAAAAGGCCCTGGCCGCGCCCGCGCCCGGCTATGAGATCGACCGCGAGGGCAAGGGCGACATCTTCCGCGTCGCCAGCGAGCCGGAAACCGGCATCCGCCGCATCACGATCGATCCCGCCAGCAATCTCATCACCGGCGAGCACTATCTCCGCTATCCCAGTGCATACCGATTGGATATGTACGGGTATGCGCCCAAGGCGATCGCGCTCACCTTCGACGACGGTCCCGATCCGCGCTGGACGCCGCGCATCCTCGACATCCTGCGCGCCAACGGCGTGCACGGCACCTTCTTCGTGATCGGCGCCAACGTGGACCGTTTTCCGAACCTCGTGCGCCGCGCCTACGCCGAAGGCAACGAGATCGGCAATCACACCTTCCTCCACCCCGACTCCTCGGATATCTCGCGCCTGCAACTGCAGCTGGAGCTGAACAGCACGGAACGCCTGGTGGAGAGCATCTTAGGCGTGAAGATGGTGCTCTTCCGCCCGCCTTACGGCGTGGACGCCACCCCGACCACCAACGACGAGGTGCGCCCGCTCGAGGACGCGCAGCAGCTCGGCTATATCGTCGTCGGCGAGGGCATCGATCCGCACGACTGGCAGCGCGGCACCACCAGCGACGCCATCGTCGCGAGCGTGCTCGCCCAGCTCGGGCAAGGCTCGATCTTGCTGCTGCACGACGCCGGCGGCGACCGCGCCGCCACCGTCGCCGCCTTGCCGCGCATCATCGCCGCGCTGCGACAGCGCGGCTATCGCTTCGTGCTGGTCAGCGACCTGATGGGGCGCACGCGCGCGCAAGTGATGCCGCCCCTCGGCGCTTGGGATCGCATCGGCGTCTGGCTGGCCGGGGCGGTGTTCACCGGCTTGCGCTGGCTGGAGACGGCGATCATCTGGATCTTCATCCTCGGCATCGTGCTGATGACCGCGCGCGTGGTGGTGATCGGCTTGCTCGCCGGCTGGCAGAAGTTCCGGCCGCACCGCCCGCCCGACCCGCGCTACGCGCCGCCGCTCGCGGTCGTGATCCCCGCCTTCAACGAAGAGGCGGTGATTGCCGCCACCGTGCGCAGCGTGCTGCGCTCGGACTATCCCGCGTTTCGCGTCCTCGTCGTCGATGACGGCTCGCGCGACGCCACGCTGGCGGTGCTGCGCGCGGAATTCGGCGGCGACGCGCGCGTGCTCATCCTGACCAAGCCCAACGGCGGCAAGGCCAGCGCCCTCAATTACGGCATCGCCCGCGTCACCGAGCCCATCTTCGTGACCATTGACGCCGACACCGCCGTCGCCCCCGACGCCCTGCGCCTGCTGGCGGCGCACTTCAGCGATCCGGCGGTGGGCGCGGTCGCCGGCAACGCCAAGGTCGGCAACCGCGTCAACATGGTCACCTGGTTCCAGGCCGGCGAATACATCACCAGCCAGAACCTCGAGCGCCGCGGCCTCGACGCCCTCAACTGCATCACCGTCGTGCCCGGCGCCATCGGCTGCTGGCGCACCGACATCGTGCGCCGCCTGGGCGGCTTCCCGCCCGACACCACCGCCGAAGACGCCGACCTCACGCTCTCCATCCGCCGCCTCGGCTGCCGCATCGTCTATGAAGACCACGCCTGCGCCTACACCGAAGCGCCGATGACCATCCGCGCGCTGATGAAGCAGCGCCTGCGCTGGTCGTACGGCATCTTGCAGACCGTGTGGAAGCATCGCGCCGCCTTCTGGCGCGAGGGCACGCTCGGCCATTTCGCGCTGCCCAACGTCGTGCTCTTCCAAGTGATCCTGCCGCTCTTCGGCCCGATCACCGATCTCATGGTGCTCTTCGCCCTGGCCATGGAATGGTTCAACTACACCTCCCATCCCCAGAGTTGGACGCCCGACAGCCTCGAACGCCTGCTGTTCTTCTTCGCCGTGCTCATGTTCGTGGACCTGCTCGGCTCCGTCGTCGCCTTCGCGCTCGAACATCAAGAACAATGGACGCTGGTCGGCTCCGTCTTCCTCCAGCGCATCGTCTATCGCCACGTCATGGCCGTGGTCATGTTCCAGACCTTGCGCAAGGCGCTCGAAGGCGGCGAGTTCCATTGGGGCAAGCTCGAGCGCACCGGCACCCTCGAGGAACGCTTCAAGCACGCGCAGATGGCCGACCGCAGCTAGCCGGCAGAACGGCCGGCGCTGACGGCGCGAGGAGGCGCGGCGGATCGCCGCCGTCCGCCCATGGCGCGCCCGCAAGACCCTCGCGGCTCGCCGCCCTTTGCCCCTTGCCTCCCCTCCCTGGCCGCTCCGAGTGAACGTGCGTGCGCGGTCCAGCTACAATGCCGGGGAATGACTTCCGTAGCGGTAGTCACCGGAGCTTCTTCCGGCATCGGCCGGGCGACGGCGCAGCGTTTGCTGCGCGAAGGCTGGCACGTGGCGGCGTTGGCCCGCCGCGGCGACAAGCTGCGCACGCTGGCGCCCGCGGCGCAGGGCCGCCTGCTGCCCCTGCCCGCCGACGTCACCGACGAACTCGAACTGCGCGCCGCCGTCGCCGAAATTCGCTCCTGGCGGCCGGGAGTGCAGGCCGTGGTGGCCAGCGCCGGCGATTTCTTCGCGCGCCCCATGACCGCCACCACCGCCGCTGAATTCGAGCGCATGTGGCGGCTCACGGTCGAAGCCAAATTTCTGCTGGTGCGCGAGCTGCTGCCGCTGCTCGAGGTGGCGACCGGCGCCGCCGGGCAGCCGGGGCCGCGCCGCGCCATCATCCACGTCGGCTCGCTCGCCGCCTTCCAGGACTTCGGCAACGAAAGCGCCTACGCCAGCGCCATGCACGGCGTGCGCGGCCTGGCGCGCAGCCAAGACGCCGAACTGCGCGGCAAAGGCATTCGCGTTGCCATGCTCGCGCCCGGCCTGGTGAAAACCGAGCTGACCGAGCGCAGCGGCTTCTCCGCCCGCGCCCTCGAGCAGGCGCTCACCCCCGACGCAGTCGCCGCCTCGATCGTGTTCTTGATCGAAACCATTCGCGCCGGCGGCTACATCCCCGAGATTCTGCACCTGCCCGGCGCCGGCGCCACCTTCGCCTAGGGCCGCGCGCCGCGCGCGGTCAGTCGTTCCCGCGCGCGCCCGCCTGCCCCCAGAGGAGGTCGAGCGATAACCCGAACACTTCACGGCGAAAGCGCTTGGCCGCGCCGTAGCCGTTCTCCCAGCGGCTGACGCCGCCGAAGCGCAGCGCCAGCGCCGGGCTCAGCCGCCGGGTCACGCCCAGATCGGCGGCGGCGCCGTACGCCGTGGTGGAACTGACCGCAAGCACGACGGGGACATAGTTGCGCAGCGAAATCCACGCCAGCGGCGCCACGCTCCCCGCCAGGCGGAAACGCCACGGGCCGCGCGCGGCCGCGCGCGCGAGTTGCAGTTCCGGCCGCAACTCCTCGACGATGGCGCGCTCGCCGATCAGGCGCGTGTAGGTGTCGGAAGGCAAGGCCGGATTGGAGTTGAGATCGTAGGTGGTGACCGCGTGGTAGCGCGTCCACTGGCGCAGGAAGTCCACCCGCAGCGCCACCGGCCCCAGCCCCGCCGCCGCGCCCAGCGGCAATCGCTCGCCGAGCGCGAAGGTGCGGCTGCGCGCGTAGCCGGCGTTGCCGTGCGTGAAGTTCGTGTCGGGGCGGTAGTCGGTGTCTTGATCGTAGGCCCAGTGCGAACGCGAAGCCGGCGTCACCCGCAGCAACGTGCTGGTCGCCAGCCCGCCCCACCGCCAATCGAGCTGGAGCGTGAGATCGGCGCCGTCGAAGCCGTAGCCCTGCCGGAACTCATGCGGGTAGGGGTCGCCTTGCGCCGGCTGGTGAAACTCGAAACTGACATGATCGTGCAGCGCCACCGTGCCGAAGGCGATGCGCTGGAGCCCCAGCGGAAACGCCCGGCTCTTGCCCGCGGCCGGCTTCGCGCTCTGCGCCGCGAGCGGCGCGCACGCCAGCGCCGCCAGCAGCAGCGGCCAGGCCCTGCGATGCAGGCGGGCAGTCATGCATTGAGTGCGACTGGCGACATCGTCTCCGTAGTATCCGCCCTTTGCCGCGCGATGAGCGCCGGGCGGCCGGCAAACGAGCGGGGTGCCGCGCTGCCGTCGATTTCGGGTCCCGAAGCAACCGTCGGCGGAGGGCGGGCGGCTACGGCTGGCTCTCGCGCTCCGGCGGCAGCAATTCCCGGCCCGTCACTTGCGCGTCCAGCCAGCCGGCGGCCATGCGCACGCGCAGCGCTTCGCCCGGCTCGATCTGGCGGGGATCGGTGAGCAGACGGCGCTGGCGGTCGTAGATCAGCGCGTAGCCGCGCGCCAGGATCGCCAGGGGATTGCGCTCGCGCAGCACATGCTCGAGGGCGTCGAAGCCGGCGCGCCGCGCCGCCAAGCGGAAGCGGTAGGCGTGAGCGATGGCGGCGCGCCGCTCCAGGACCTCGCGGCGCAGCAGCGCCAGGCGGCGGCGGGCGTCGAAGTGGCGCACCCGCGCCGCCAGTTGCTCCAGCCGCCGCCAGGCCGCCGCCGGCTTTTGCGCCGCCTCGTGCCGCAATCGAAACGTCAGATCGTCCAACCGCTGCGCCCGCTGCAGGAGCCGGTGGCGCACGCCGGGAAAGGCGCGATGCTGCGTCAGCGTCACCAGTTCATGCCGCCGCCGCGCCAGCCCGTAGCGCAGCCCGTGCGCCAGCCGCCGCCGCGTCTCCTCCCACTCCGCCAGCAGGTCGGCCTTGGGACGGATCAGCAGCTCGGCGGCGGCGCTGGGCGTGGGGGCGCGCAGATCGGCGACGAAATCGGCGATGGTGAAGTCGGTTTCGTGGCCCACCGCCGAGATCACCGGCAGCGGCGAGGCGGCGATGGCTCGCGCCAAGCCTTCGTCGTTGAAGGCCCACAGATCCTCGAGCGAGCCGCCGCCGCGGGCGACAACCAGCACATCCACGCGATGCGCCGGCGGCGCCGCCGCGAAATAGCGCACGGCGGCGCGCAGCTCGCCCGCCGCCGCCTCCCCCTGCACCGCCACGGGATAGACCAAGATGCCGAGATTGGGGTAGCGGCGGCGCAGGATGCGGATCATATCCGCCACCACCGCGCCCCGCGGCGAGGTGATCAGCGCCACGCGCCGCGGCAACGCCGGCAGCGGCCGCTTGCGCTCGCGCGCGAATAGCCCTTCCGCCGCCAGCTTCGCCTTGAGCTGCTCGAAGGCTGCCTGCAGACTGCCCAGCCCGCGCGGCTCGACGCGCTCGGCGTAGCACTGCAAGTCGCCTCGCGCCTCGTAGAGGCTGATGCGCCCGCGCACCAGCACCTGCATGCCGTCCTGCAGCCGGAAGCGCAGATAGCGCCCCTGCTGGGCGAACAGCGCCACCCGCAGCTGCGCGCCCGCGTCCTTGAGCGTGAAGTATTGATGGTTCGCCGCCGAGCGATGCAGGTTCGAGATCTCCCCCTCGACCCAGACGTCGAAGAAGTCGCGCTCCAGCGCCTCCTTCAACCGCGCCGCCAGCGCCGTGACCGTCCAGACCACGCGTTCCGGCGGAAACAGCAACTGCGCCTGCTCGTCCATCGCATCACTGTACATCGGGCCCATCGCGGCTGGCGGATGGCAGCTCGCGCCCCCGGCGCCGGCTGCGCGATCTCCGGCCTCGTCCCCGCTCTCCGCTCCCCGGTGCCCGATCTCTCGCTACAATCGAATTGATGAGCAGATTCCGCCGCCTGAGCGCGGCGCTGGCCGCCTGCCTGGCGCTGCTGCTGCTGCGCGCGCCCGCCGGCGCCGCCACGCCGCCGCTGGCGCCCGAACTGGGCAACCCGCATGCCCGCGTGCGCGTCGTGATCTTCGAAGACCTGGAGTGTCCCGACTGCGCCCATTGGCACGGCATCATGAAGCAGCAGTTCTTTCCCCGCTACGCCGGCCGGGTGCGCTTCGAGTTTCGCGATTTCCCCTTGCCGCAGCACGCCTGGGCCTTCAACGCCGCGGTGATCGCACGCTTCTTTTCCCGGCATAGCCCCAAGCTCTATTTCGCCTGGCGCGATTACTGCTTTACCCATCAGAACGAGCTGACCCCCGCGAATCTCATGGACCGCGCCGCCGCCTTCGCCTCCGCCTCCGGCATCGGACGCGGCGAGTTGGAGGCCGCTTTTTCCGATGCCAGCCTGCTGGCTGCGGTCGAGCGCGACCGCGCCGAGGGCCAGCGCGCCGGCGTCGAGCACACGCCCACCATTCTGGTCGGCGCCAATCAGCCCGGCCTCGATCGCGGCGGCACGCTCGACACCGCCGGCCTGACCGAGGCGACCACCCCGCAGCAACTGACGCTGCTGTTGCGGCAAGATCTCGTGGCCGCCCGCGGGCGCTGAACCCAGCCCGTTGGCGCAAGAGCAGAAAGCCCCTTGGCGCTTCGGCGGTTCGCCGGCGGCGGGCGTTGCCATGCCGTCGCCCATAGGCCGTGGAACCGGCGGACGGCGCGGCCGGCGGCGCGGCTGTTGTGCCGCCGTTACCCACGCAATTCCGTTTATGCGCAAAGTTCCGCATACTGCGCGCCGCCTCCCGTCCCCAAGCACCAAGATTTCCAATCGCTTAGCGGACTAGTCCCAATGGCCAGTAACCTGCACCTGTCCGTTGTGCCGGCGGGGGCAGCCCAGGCCTCGCTTGGCGCCAAAAAACGTCAGGACTTGCCCAAGTGATCGAACGCGCCCTTCGCTACTCCGCAATCCTCGTCCTCTTAGCCGGCCTCGCCGCCGCGGGCACGGTTAACGTGGAACTGACCGGCGTCGGCGGCAGCTATGCCACCGTACCCGGCACCAGCACCGCCGTTTACACCTATCCCTACTATTTGTCGCTGAACGGCACGAACACGGCCGTGATCTGCGACGACTTCAATGATGAAGTTTCGATCGGCGAGACCTGGCAGGCGAACCAGACGAATCTCGGCGCCGACCTCGCCGCCAACGATTTCAGCGGCACCATGTTCGGCAACGCCACCAAATACCAGGAAGCCGCCTGGCTGCTGTCGCAAATCAACGGCACGAACAGCAACGACATCCAGTTCGCGCTGTGGGCGCTTTTCGACACCAACAGCACGCAAGCGGCGCAACTGGCGAGCTTCGACAACGGGGCGGCGCAAAACTGGCTGAACGCGGCGGCGGCGTGGGCGGGCAACGCGAACAACCTCGCGAACTTCGACTTCTCCGCCTTCGCCATCATCAATCCCGACCCGGGAACGCAATCGGGTTCGCTGGGGACGCCGCAGGAATACATCACGGAAACTCCGGAACCGGTTAGCCTGGCCCTGCTGGGCACAGGGCTCCTCCTCGTGGGGCTAACGCGGAAGCGCTGGGGGTTAGCGGCTTAACCGAAGCCGTTCACCCGCCCAGTGCGGAGGGCCCCTTTTCCGAGACGAGGAGTAGCTCGGGAAAGGGGCCTTTTTTGTTTTGAGGGATCGAGGAAACGCGCCGGGCGTTCGGGCGCGCCTGGCGGACCGGAGCGCAGGCGGCCGCTGGCGGCCGGCCGGAGAATCCGGGATTCGGTGCGGCGGGTAACCGCGGCGGGCGGGTGATCGTAAACCAAAGAGGCGGCGACGATTACAATTGAACTACGAGCGTTCGCCGCTCGACTTGGTTCGTTCGCGGATACTCACGCATGCAGCTTCCCGCCCGTTGGCCGCTGCGGTGCAGCCTGGCCCTGATCTTGCCGCTCGCGCTGGCCGGCTGTCACAAGCAGCAGGCGCGGGTGGCGCCGCTGCCGCCGGTGCCGGTCGCGGTGGCGCAAGTGGCCACCGCGAACGTGCCCACGCGCATCCAGGCGATCGGCCTGGCGCAGGCCTATGCGACGGTTTCGGTGCGCTCGCGCGTGGATGGCGAGCTGCAAAGCGCGGCGTTCCAGCAGGGCGACTACGTCCGGAAGGGCCAACTGCTGTTCACGATCGATCCCCGTCCCTTCCAGGCCGCCTTGGCGCAAGCCAACGCCAATCTGGCCAAGGACCTGGCCAACTACGCCGAAGCCAAGCTGGAGGCGGCGCGCTACGCGGAACTGGCCAAGGCGGGCATCGTCTCGCGCGAGCAGAACGACCAGATGCAGGCGGCGGCAGAGGCGCTGGCCGCCTCGGTGCAGTCGGATCGCGCCGCCGTCGAAACCGCCAAGCTCAACCTCAGCTATTGCTCCATCGTTTCGCCCGTGGACGGCCGCACCGGCAGCCTGCTGGTGCAGCCGGGCAATGTCATCCAGGCCAACACCACGGTGCTGGTGACGATCAACCAGATTCAGCCCATCTATGTCGAGTTCGCGGTGCCCGAGCAGTATTTGCCCGAGATCAAGGAGTTCATGGGCCGGCGGCAGTTGGTGGTGCGCGTGCATCCGCAGAACGACAACCACGACGACGTGGGCACGCTGACCTTCGTGGACAACGCCGTGGATCCCACCACTGGCACGATCAAGCTGATGGGGACGTTTCCCAATCCCGCCCGCCGGCTGTGGCCGGGCGAGTACTTGAACGCGGAGGTGACGCTGGCGGTGCAGGCGAACGCGACGGTCGTGCCGCAAGCGGCGGTAATGACCGGGCAAGACTCGCTTTACGTTTACGTGATCACGCCGCAGGGGCGCGCCGAGAACCGGCCGGTCGAGACCGGCGTCACGGAAAACGGGGTGACGGTCATTCAGAAGGGTTTGCAGCCGGGCGAGACGGTGGTGACGGACGGGCAGTTGCGGCTGTTTCCCGGAGCGAAGGTCGAGATCACGGGCCGCGCCAGCACGCCCGTCTCCGCCGGCAGCGATACGCCGGGGCCCGGGCCGGCGCCGCGGCTGACGCAGGCTCATCCGGGGTTGGCGCATCCGGCGGCCGCGCCCGCGCGCGGCGGCGCGGGGGGCGGCGCCGCTGCGGCGCTCACCGGCGCAGGCGCGCGGCAGCGATAGGCGAGGACATGTGACGGCGCAAGGATTGCAGTTCGGAACGCGGGGAGCGCGGCAGCGGCGGCCGGCGCCGGGAAGCGGCACGCCGGCGGCGGAGGGCGGCGCGGCGTGAGCGGCTACGAGCGCGACAACCCGAAGGAGGCGCGCGCGCCGGGCGGCGAGCTGCTCAAGAAATCGCTCGAACCCAGCCGCGCGCAAAGCGGCAGCGGCGGCATCGCCTCGATCTTCATCCACCGGCCGATCGCCACCACGCTGGTGATGTTCGCGATCCTGCTCTTCGGCATCGTCGCCTACAAATTCCTGCCCGTCAGCGATCTGCCGCAAGTGGATTTCCCCACCATTGCGGTCAACGCCGGCCTGCCCGGCGCCAGCGCCGAGACCATGGCTTCGTCGGTGGCCACCCCGCTCGAGAAGCAATTCGCCAGCATCCCCGGCCTCGACGAGATGACCTCGAGCAGCCAGCAGGGCTCGACCTCGATCACCTTGCAGTTCGCGCTGAACCGCAGCATCGACGCGGCGGCGCAAGACGTGCAGTCGGCCATCGCCGCCGCCGGCGGGCAGCTGCCGCCGGGCATGCCCACCCCGCCCACCTATCGCAAGGTGAATCCCGCCGACTCGCCCGTCCTCTTTCTGGGCCTGAGCTCGAGCACCATGCCGCTCTCGACGGTGGACCGCTACGCCGAAGACGTAGTCGGGCAGCGCATCTCGATGGTCGAGGGCGTGGCCGAGGTCAACGTTTACGGCTCGCAGAAGTACGCGGTGCGCATCCAGCTCGATCCGCTGGCGATGGCCGCGCACGACGTGGGCATCGACGACGTCACCAGCGCCATCCAGAGCGGCAACGTCAACCTGCCGACCGGCACGCTCTGGGGCGCGACCAAGGCCTACACGGTGCAGGCCAGCGGGCAGTTGAACGACGCCGCCGCCTACCGGCCGCTGATCGTCGCCTTCCGCAACGGCGCGCCGGTGCGCCTGGGGCAGATCGGGCGCGTGCTCGACAGCGTGCAGACGGACAAGAGCGAGAGCTGGCTCAACGGCCAGCCCGGCCTGCTGCTGGCGATCCAGCGCCAGCCCGGCACCAACACCATCGACGTCGTCAACCGCATCCGCGCGCTGCTGCCCGGCTTCCGCGCCGTGATTCCGCCGGCGATCAGCCTGCAGGTCGAGTACGACCGCTCGGTGACGATTCGCGAATCGGTCAACGACGTCAAGTTCACCCTGCTGCTGACCATCTTTTTGGTCATCTTGGTGATCTTTCTCTTCCTGAAGAACATCTCCGCCACCATCATTCCCAGCCTGGCGCTGCCCTTCTCGATCATCGGCACCTTCGCGGTGATGTACCTGCTCGGCTACAGCCTGGACAACCTGTCGCTGCTGGCGCTGACGCTGTGCGTAGGCTTCGTCGTGGACGACGCCATCGTCATGCTCGAGAACATCGTGCGCCACATGGAGCAGGGCAAGAGCGCGCTGCGCGCCGCGCTCGACGGCTCGCGCGAGATCGGCTTCACGATCGTCTCGATGACGCTGTCGCTGGCGGCGATCTTCATCCCCTTCCTGTTCATGGGCGGGGTGCTGGGCCGCCTCCTGCACGAATTCGCGGTCACCATCGGCGCCGCGATTTTGGTCTCCGGCTTCGTGTCGCTGACGCTGACGCCGATGCTCTGCAGCCGCTTCCTCAAGCCGCATCCGCCGGCGGAGCGCCACGGCGCGCTCTACAACGCGCTCGAGGGCGGCTTCCAGTGGATGTACCGCGTCTACGACTGGGGCCTGCGGCTGGTGCTGCGGCATCGCGTCTGGACCATGCTCGGCGCCGGCGCCGTGCTCGCCGCCACCGTCTATCTGTTCCTGCTGATTCCCACCGGCTTTCTGCCCAACGAAGACACCGACGAGATCAGCGCCTCGGTGCAGGCGCAGCAGGGCATCTCCTGGGACGCGATGAAGCGGCACATGGAAGCGGTGATGCAGGTCTTCAACCGGATGCCGGAGTCGCAGGAGGTGATGGCCTTCGCCGGCGGCGGCCGCGGCGCCGGCAACACCGGCAACGTCTTCGACCACCTCAAGCCGCGCGCCGAGCGCAAGTACAGCTCCGACCAGCTCATCGCCCAGCTGCGGCCGCAGCTCAGCAAGATTCCCGGCGTGCAGGTCTTCTTGCAGACGCCGCCGCCGATCCGCATCGGCGGCCACAGCACCAACGGCCTCTACCAGGTGGCGCTCGAAGGGCCGGACCCCAGCGAGCTCTATCACTACGCGCCCCTGCTGGCGCGCCGGCTGCAGCAGATCCCCATCCTCACCGACGTCAACACCGACATCCAGCTCCAGAACCCGACCGTGGACGTCAAGATCGACCGCGACAAGGCGGCCACCCTGGGCGTGACCGCGCAGCAGATCGAGAGCGCGCTCTACACCGCCTACGGCGAGCGGCAGATCTCGCTCATCTACGCGCCCGACGACGAGTACTACGTCATCACCGAGCTGGAGCCGCAGTACCAGCGCGATCCCAGCGCCCTCGACGATCTCTACCTTCATTCCTCGAACGGCAACCTGGTGCCGCTCAGCGCCGTCACCACGCTCTCGCAGAGCCTGGGACCGCTCACCGTCAACCACATCGGCCAGTTCCCCGCCGTCACCATCTCGTTCAACTTGCGGCTGGGCGCCTCGCTCGGCCAGGCGGTGAATGCGATCGAGAAGGCGGCCGCCGGCTTCGTGCCGCAGACCATCTCGCTGCAATTCCAGGGCTCGGCGCAGGTGTTCCAGCAGTCCATGACCGGCATGGGGCTGCTGCTGGGCATGGCGGTGCTGGTGATCTATATCGTGCTCGGCATCCTGTACGAGAGCTTTATTCATCCGCTGACGATCCTTTCCGGCCTGCCGGCGGCGGGCTTCGGCGCGCTGGTGACGCTGTGGCTCTTCCACGTGGACCTGAATATCTACTCGATCGTCGGCATCATCATGCTGGTCGGCATCGTCAAGAAGAACGCCATCATGATGATTGACTTCGCGCTCGACGCCGAGCGCGGCCAGGGGCTGGCGCCCGAGCGCGCCATCTATCAGGGCGCGCTGGTGCGCTTCCGCCCGATCATGATGACCACCTTCTGCGCCTTGGTCGGCACCTTGCCGATCGCGCTCGGCTGGGGCGCGGGGGCGGAGTCGCGCCGGCCGCTGGGCTTGGCCGTGGTCGGCGGCCTGCTGTTCAGCCAGTTCTTGACCCTTTTCATCACCCCCGTCGTCTACGTCTACATGGACCGCTTCCAAACCTGGCTCGGCGGCACGCGCCATCCCGTCGCCGTCGGCGAGCCGGAACCCGCCTTGGCCGCCGGGGACTAGCGCGGACGGCGGACCGCCCGCCGCCGCCAGGCGCCGGGCCCGGCTCGCGCGCAGCGAAGAGACCGCCGCCGGCCGCCCGGCTCGTGCGCTCGGCCGCGGCGCCGGCTACCCGGCGCCGGACTGCGGAGCGCAAGCGGTCCCTGAGGGCCGGGCGGCGCCTAGCAGTCCGCCTACCGGCGCGCATTTTCCCCCCGGAGGTGCGTGAAGCCGCTTTTTGCGATCCGGACGGAGGCGCTGGAGGGTGGCACGCCGGTTCGCTCGCGGACAGCGCGGGGGCCGGCCGCAGATCGTTGCATTTGCAGGAGCTTGGCGGAACTTGCGCGGTTCGGACGAGGGCCTGAAATGTGTGCCACCACTTTGGGGGGTGAGGGGCAGCGGAGCCGCAGTCGAGGAGACGGACGGCAGGCGCAGCCATCGGGTTCGGTTCGAGTAAGTCAGCGGAGTCACCCACTTCAGCGGAGTCACCCACTTAAGAGTGATGCTGAGCCGGCCAAAAGGGTTGGCTGAGAGCACACGCAGTCGGCGATTTTGGGAACTCGGCGGGCGCTGATAGATTCGCGCCGAGCCCCTCCCCCCTTCCGGGGCGGCGCAGCGTTGAGGCCGCTGTCGTAAGGGCCCCTCGCACCGACATCTGTCTCTTGCCGGCTTTGAAGCGAGTCCCCAATGGCAGGTTGTGCCGAAGGAGTCCGTCCAAGAGCTGCCGCGCGGAGAGCCTGACCGGGGGGTGGATCGCAGCGATGCCCCGCGGCGGACAGGCGGCACTCATTCCGGGGCCGAGGGATATATCTGGAGGCGCGGTCATCGGCGGCTACCCCGACGCACGCGTAAAAAAAAAGACGTGAATTAAGGGGCGTGGTAGGGCACAGGCTGGGGTAACATGATTGGCCTATCGGCGTCAGGGATTCCCATGGAGGTGAATATGTCCGCGCCAACAACGTCAACGCGCCCGGGTGAGCTTACCTATGAGGTGTTAAGAGATGCCGTCGAAGGCGGGGCGGCCGCTTTTCGCTGTCGGCGCCGCTTGCAGCCAATCGGCGGCCCCGGCGACAAGGTGTTCCCACCGACGTTCGCGGGAGCGGTCTACGCAACCGAGCAGCGTCGTCTTCCCGGGTACGCCGCACCGGTTACCTGCGTGCTCCTCGACAGCGTGCAGAGCCAGGCAAACCGCATGGAACAAGCCCTGCAGGATGCCGTCGACGCCAGAGAAATTTCGATCCCGATTATCGAGGTGGATTTCTCGAGCTTCGAGCCGACCGGCAAGGAAGACGGGGACAAGAATCGCCTGCTCTCGCCTATAGGCAAGATTACGAGCCTCCAGGTCCCACACCGCCTCGCCGACGCGATTTTGCGCGACAGCGAATACCTAGAGCCAGATGGCACGAAGAAGCCCTTCCGCAAATCGAGTGTGGGCCAGCCGATCGACTCCGCGTCCCCCTTGAATGCCACGCCGATTTACGAGCTTTGCCCCACCGCCCTCATTTTCGGGATGTGGGACTCCACCGGCCCCAGGGGCGGCCTCGGCGCCAAGTTCGAGCGCGCCCTGGTTTCCGAAATCGTCGGTGTCGGCGCAGAGTTGGGCGACCTGACACGCGGCGTCAGGCGTGACCCTCTGGATATCGCCAGCGGCATTATGGTAGTCAAGCTCCCTGACGGCGATTGGCGCCTCGCCAGGGCCGAAACTGAAGGGGAGCACGAGCGAACTGTGGCGCCCTCGAAGGTAAACCACAGCAGCGTGCCGTTTCCGGAGAAGACGGAAAAGAATCGGTACTCTGGAATGACGATTGAATTCGCCGAGCAGACGACCACCATCTCACTGATTGCGCTGAGGCGCCTCGGTTTCCCCCGAGGGTCTGCCACCGCCGCCCGCACAGCCCTGGCGGCCCTCGGTTTGTGCGCCGCGACTTTAGCCTTCTCGGCTGGCGACGACCTCAGATCCCGCTGTGCGCTCTGGCCAGTCGAGCCGATGGTCTGGCACCTCCTCGAAGACCCGGCCGCCGAGCCGAAACGGTTCTCGCTGGATGCGAAGACGGCTTGCACCCTCCTCGCTCACGCGGCGGCCGCCGCCGCCAAGGCCGGCGCCCCTTGGCGCTCTGAGGTCCTCACCCTGCTCCCCTCCCCAAAGTTAGTCGAACTGACCAGGCTTAGCCAGAAAGTGCGAGTCTCGCAGGAGGGGTAGCTTGCTTTCGATCTCGGTCCGCTACTTCACCGGCTACGCCGCCGCGGGGCGCGCGGACGACCGAGAGGCCGTGGAGTGGCCGCCGCACCCCGCGCGTCTCTTCATGGCCCTCGCAGCCGCTCACTTTACGTCCCGTGGCGGCCCCGCGGAGCGCGCTGCGCTCGCCTGGCTCGAGCAGCAGGCCCCGCCGGTCATCAGCGCCGGCGGTCACTCCGCGCGCTCCCGGGTCCTTCAGTACGTGCCCGTCAATGAGCTGGGGAAGAACGAGGCCGCCGTTCCCGTCCAATCCGCCCCCGGCCTCTTCCGCCAGCGCCAGCCGCGCTCTTTCCCGCGAGCTTGGCTTGAGCGCGAAACGGCCTATTTCACCTGGCCGTCCGCTGAACCGAATAGTCATTTCCCAGCGCTCGCTGCCCTTTGCTCCAAAGTCACCCGCCTTGGCCACGCGTCCTGTCTCGTGCACGTCGCCGCCTCTGCCGACGCGGCACCCGAGCCACCCACCCTCGTTCCCGATCAGGACGGGGCCACCGACCAACTCCGCGTTGCTGTGCCGGGCACGCTTCAGCTCCTTGAAGAAACGTACGCCGCACCCGCGGAGCGAGAGACCAGACATGCGACGGTCTCGAGCACCCATGGCTACGCCCCTCCCCGGCAGCCCGGACCGCTCCTTCCCTCCACGGTCTGGCGGCCCGAGTTGGTTATTTTTGCGCTCAACCGGCGCAGCGGTCCTGTGCGCTTTCTCGACGCCGCCGCCACGCTCCAACTCACGGCCCGGTTGCGGCAGGCCGTTCTTTCCCACCTCGGCCCGACTGCACCCGAATCGCTCTCAGGCCACTGCGGCGTCGCGCGGGCCGAAAGGCCGCACCTCGCGATTCTGGCGCTCCCGTTCGCGGGCTATCAGCACGCCGACGGGCGCATCCTCGGGGTCGCTTTCGCCCTACCGTACGACCTTGCCCCCGAGGACCGCGCAAGCCTACTTCGGGCCCTAGCCCGGCTGCGCCAGCAGGGCCTCGCGCTCGGCCCCCTTGGCGTGTGGGACCTGATAGCCGGCGCCGACCTACAGCGCGAGACACTGCGCGCACGGAGCTGGACCGCGGCCCAAACGGGCGCCAGTCGCTGGGCCTCCGTCACCCCCTTTGTTTTCGACCGACATCCCAGAGCAAAAGCGCGGGCGGCCTACATGGAGGAAGCGGTTCGATCGGTCCGCGAATCCTGGGAGCGCATCCGGCAGGAGCCAGCTGAAGTCAGCGTCGACCTCGTCCCGGTCTCAGCGCACATTGGCGTGCCGTCGTCTCGCGATTTCCCGCTAATGGCGCGCAAGGACGGCACCCGGCTGCGCCAGAGCCATGCGATCCTCCACTTCAGCCGTCCCGTGATGGGCCCCATCCTGCTGGGTGCTGGGCGCTTCCGCGGTTACGGCCTCTTTCGCCCCCTCCCGGAGTCCAAGCCATGAGCTCGGCCGGTAGTGCGCGAGCGCCGATGCCATCCTTCGACGAGTTCTTCCGCGCTTTATGGGGCGGGCGCGAACCGTTCCCCTGGCAATCCATGCTGGCGCAGCGAGTGCTGACCGGGGCTTGGCCGGCGATCATTGACCTGCCGACTGCCGCAGGCAAGACCGCTTGCATCGATATTGCCCTTTACGCCCTGGCTGCCCAGGCCGACCTCGTGCATCGCCTTGCGCCCCGCCGGATCTGGTGGGTCGTTGACCGCCGCATTGTCGTCGATCAGGCCTATGATCGCGCCCGCAAGATTCGTCACGGCCTGGAAGCAGCGGAGTCTGGCCCATTGCGCGTCGTCGCCGACCGCCTCAAACAACTTTCCGAGACAAGCGCTCCGCTGGTCGCGGGTCGCCTCCGCGGCGGTATTCCGCTTGACAACACGTTCGCCTCGCTTCCTAGCCAGCCAGCCGTCATCGCCACAACCGTGGACCAGATAGGATCGCGGCTTCTCTTCAGCGCTTACGGCACGAGCCCCGGCCTCGCCCCGATCGCTGCCGGTCTCGCGGCCAACGACAGCCTCATTTGTCTCGACGAGGCCCACCTCTCCGCCGCCTTCGAGCAGACCCTCTACGCTATCGAAAAGCTGCGCACCTGGAAGACGGACGCCGCCCCCCTCCCACCGTTCGCTTTCGTCACGCTCTCAGCGACTGCCTCCGCGAGGCCCGGCGCTACGGTATTTCCTGGTGTTGACCGTGCGGCCGCGCTCGCCTCGCCCGTTCTAAAGGCCCGCTCCTCCGCCCCCAAGCCCACCTGGCTCGCCCCGCCCTCGGTCGACATCGCCGCCGACGCCATCGACCACGCGCGCCGCTTCGCGTTGGAGGAAAACCGCCAGCGCGTTGCCGTCATGGTCAACCGCGTCGCGACAGCCGCCGAGATTGCGGACAAGCTCCGCATTACCTCAGTCGGGGCGCTCGACGTCGTCCTTCTCACCGGCCGCCTTCGGCCCCTCGACCGCGACGTCTTGCTCGACCGCTGGGCCCCCCACCTCCGCGCCGAAGAGCCGCAGCCACACCCCCGCCCCATCGTCGTGGTCGCCACGCAGTGCCTCGAGGTCGGAGCCGACTTCAGCTTCGACGCCCTTGTCACCGAGTGCGCCAGCTTCGACGCGCTTCGCCAGCGCCTCGGGCGCCTGAATCGCCTCGGGGCCCCGGAGCCGGCGCCTGCGGTGCTTCTCGTGCGCGCCGACGACGAAAAGCGGAACGACCGCGACCCCGTCTACGGCCCGGCCCTGGCAGCAACGTGGAATTGGCTGTGCGCTGCCGCCAAGGGCGTCGGAGAAGGCAAGCGCAGGACGCGCGAGATGGACCTATCAACGGCCGCATGCGAGGAGCTCTGGAATCAGTTGGACGACGCCGCGCGCGCCCGGCTTCTCCCGCCGCGCCCGCCCGCGCCTTCGCTCCTACCCGCGCATCTCGACCTTCTCTGCCAAACCGAGCCCGCAGCCGCCCCGCAACCCGAGGTGCCCCTCTATCTCCATGGCGTCGGCCGCCACGACGCCGAAGTCCAGGTCGTCTGGCGCGCCGATCTCCACGAGGGCAATCAAGGGGATTGGGAGGGACTCGTCGCGCTAGCCCGACCCCTCACCCAAGAGGCGGTCGCCGCGCCGATATGGCGCGTCCGCCAATGGCTGGCTGCAACCCCCACTGAGACAGACGAAGCGGACGTGGAGGGCGCGACCTATCCTGCCGGCGCCAGCGAGCGCACCGTCCGCCCGTGCCTTCTGTGGCGCGGACAGGGGAAGTCGCGGATCGCGGAGACCGCCTCTGACATCTTCCCCGGGTGCACACTGGTTGTCCCGCTTGCCTACGGCCTGGACCCTCTTGCCCAGCCGCTATTCCCTGACGAAGGCCAAGCCGCCGGCCAGCCCCAGGACCTCTGGGAGCTGGCAAACCTTCGTGCTGGGCGCCGAGCCGCCGCCCTCCGGATCTCGCGTCCCGTCCTCGCGCCCTGGCGCAACAGCCCCGATGTCGCGCGCCTTTGCAGCCTTGCCGATGACGACGGCCTCGACGCCGGCGAGCTTAGCGCCGCTCTCAAATCCGCATCCCGGGCCGCCGACCTCCCCTTGTGGCTTCGCGACCTGCTCGCTGAACTGGCCGACCATCCGCGAGCCGTCCCCCTGCCCTCCGGCGGTTTGCTCGTGCAGGGTCCGCAGCCCCCCGCGAGCGATCCCATCGGCGATGCATTCGCCGATGACCTGGACCTCCTAGCCCCTGGCAACAATAAGGTCACCCTCGACGACCACACCGCGACCGTCGCCCACTTCGCCCGAAAGTACACCTTGCTCTGCGTACCGGCATTGGCCTCAACGTTTGCGGCCGCGGCCCTATGGCACGATGTCGGCAAGCTCGACCCGCGCTTCCAACTGCTCCTCCGCAACGGGGACGAAGCCGATCCCGAAACCCGCCCGCTAGCCAAATCCGGTCGAGCTCCCCTCGCTGCCGGCGCGGCCCGCGCGGAGCTTCTCCGTCGTTGCCAACTGCCGGCCAAGTTCCGTCACGAAGTCCTATCGGCGCAGATGGCCGAAAAGCTGGCTCCCGACGCCAGCGGCATCGATCTTGAACTTCTCCTCCACCTGGTCGCCTCCCATCACGGCTACTGTCGGGCCTTCCCCCCCGTCTGCCACGACCCGGAACCGCCCCCGCTCGAAGGGCCCCTGCCCCCCGGGACCGCCGTGGAAACAGCCGCCAACCTGAGGCCTTTTGCAACGCCGCCGCATCGCCTGGACAGCGGCTTCGCCGAGCGATTTTGGTCCCTCAATCGGCGCTTCGGCTGGTGGGGCCTCGCCTATCTCGAGGCCATCTTCCGCCTCGCTGACTGGGCTGGCAGCCGCTGGCAACTCGACGGTCAGGAGAACGAAGCATGACCGTCGACCACCGCCTCGAATTGCCTGCCCTCGATGGGTCCAACCCGCTCGCCTTCCTTGCTGCCCTCGGCGTTCTGGTATCCCTCGCGCCCGAACCCGCCCTCAACCTGCGTCTCTCTTGGCGCCGCGCCGCCCGGGTCACTCCGACGATTCACGCCGCCTCGCCGCTCGACGCCGAAACGCTCTGCGGCCTCCTGGCCCACACCCCCGCAGCCGCTCCGCCCCTCGTGGCGCAGCATGATGTCCTCGACATCACGTGTGAGGAGTTTCGGGGGTGTGCCAGCGACCTCATCATTAAGCGCCTCCGCACCGATCTCGATGTGCTTGCGGCGTTCGGCGCCGACGCCGACGGCGACTCCGGCCGAATCGCCCGTACCCAGTTCTGCTTCACCTCCGGCTCGGGCCACCAGAAGTTCCTCGAGAACGCCCGCGTGCTGACCGCGAGGGCGGACGAACGAAAATTCCGCGAAGCGCTCTTCATGCCCTGGAGCCGCACCGACCAGAAATACTCGATGCGCTGGGACCCCGCCGACGACCGGCGCTACGCGTATCTGGCCGCCGACCCTAGCACCCTCTGCAAAGACGGGACGGTATGGATGGCTAACCTCCTCGCGTACCGAGCGCTCACCCTCTTCCCCTGTGTCCCGGACTCCCGCAGCGCCTCGAAGTCCCACGGCGCCTCGGGCCCCCGCGACGCGCAGACCGTCGCCTGGTCCAGCGAAGATGGCCGGCGCGAGCCATTTTTCGCGTGGCCCATCTGGGAGCCCCCGGCCGCCCTCGACGCGATCCGCTCCCTCCTCCAAATGGCCGACATTTCGGACAGCGCGGCAGCGCCGGAGCTGCGGCGGCGCGGGATCACCGGCGTTTTCTGCAGCCGACGCCTTCGCGTCGGCTCGGGCGCCAATTTCAAGCTCAATTTTGCTCCTGCCCGCGCCCTGTGGTAGCCGCCCGTAACCTCAAGGCTTCCCCCCTGAGACCCTGTGTGCCACCCGAACCCTCGGTGCCTGTCACAATAGCTCACGGCACTAGTCCGCCGCGCCAAACCTATGCGCTCGACCTATCTGGTCTGTTACGACATCTGCGACGATAAGCGGCTGCGGGCAGTTTTCAAGGCGATGCGCGACTTCGGCGATCATCTGCAGTACTCGATCTTCGAGTGCCAGTTCACCGCCAGCGAGCTGATCCGCTGCCGGGAGACGCTGCGGCGCCTCATCAATCACGCCGAGGACCAGGTGCTCTTCGTCTGCCTCGGCCCCTCGGCAGGACGGGGAGACCGGGTCATCTCCGCCCTCGGCAAGCCCTACCAGGTGACCTTCGATGCCCCCTGCATCGTGGCCTGAGCCGGGCGGCGCGGCGCCGGCGCCGGAGCCCGGCGCGCTCGAGCGCCATCTGGGCAAGAAGCTGCCCGACCTGCTGCCCGCGCGCATGGTGAACGAGTTCGTTTATTGCCCGCGGCTGTTTTATTACGAGTGGGTGGAGAAGGTTTTCGTGGGCAGCGCCGACACCGCGGAGGGCCGGGCGCGCCACCGCCGCGTCGAGGCCGAAGCCGACGCCCTGCCCGCAGCGGCAGAGGTCGAGCCGGAAAAGATCCACTCCCGCTCGATCGAACTCTCGAGCCCGCGGCTGGGGCTGATCGCCAAGCTCGATCTGATCGAGAGCGCGCCGGGCGACGCCTCGGTCACGCCGGTGGATTACAAGAAGGGGCGGCCGCGGGAGAGCGCCGGCGACGCCGGCCCCGCCGCCTGGCCGGCTGATCGCGCGCAGATCGCCGCACAGGTCGCGATTTTGCGCGACAACGGCTACGCCTGCGACGGCGGAGTGCTGTATTACGCCGCCACCAAGCAGCGGGTGCGGGTCGTCTTCGACGCCGCGCTCGAGTCCGAACTGCTGGCGACGCTGGCGGCGGCGCGCGCCGCCGCCGCCAGCGACCAAATCCCTCCACCGCTCGTGGATAGCCCGAAGTGCCCGCGCTGCTCGCTGGTCGGCATCTGCCTGCCGGACGAAACCAACGCGCTGCGCGCACGCCTGGTGCAGCTCGCCCCGGCCGAGCCGGCAATCCGCCAACTGCCGCTCTTTGCCGGCGTCAACGGCGCGCGCGAATCGCTCGAGCTGCGCCCGCTCGTCGTCCCGCGGGACGAATGCAAGGCCGTCTACCTCAACACCCAGGGCTGGCGCGTGGGCAAGTCCGGGGAAGTGTTCCAGGTGCGCGGGCCGGCCGAGGGCAAGGGCCGGTCGCGGCCCGACGAGGTCAAGCTCGAGTTCCGCCTGGGCGAGATCTCGCAGGTCAACGTCTTCGGCAGCGTGCAGATCACCACCCAGGCGCTGCAGGCGCTCTGCGAGGCGGAAGTGCCGGTCTGCTTCTATTCGCAGGGCGGATACTTCTACGGCCTCGCCACCGGCCTCGGCTTGCGCAACGTGTTTCTGCGCCGCACGCAGTTTCTGTCGGCGGAGAACCCCGCCCTGGCGCTCGCTTTGGCGCGGCGCCTGGTCGCCGGCAAGATCCGCAACCAGCGCGTGATGCTGCAGCGCAACCATATTGAGCCGCCGGAGGACGCGCTGCGCCTGCTGCGCGCGCTCGCCGACAACGCCGAGGCCGCCGCCTCGCCGGAGACGCTGCTCGGCATCGAGGGCGCGGCCGCGCGGGCGTACTTTGCTCATTTCGCGGGCATGCTCAAGGTCGAGGCCGAGGGCGGCGAAGCGGCGGATGCCGCAGGCGAGCTGCTGCGCTTCGATTTTCAGGGGCGCAACCGGCGGCCGCCGCTGGACCCCGTTAATGCCCTGCTCTCGCTCGCGTATGCCATGCTCGCCAAGGACGCCACCATCGTTTGCCTTGCCGCCGGCTTCGACCCGTTCTGGGGCTTCTACCATCAGCCGCGCTTCGGCCGCCCCTCGCTGGCGCTGGATCTGATGGAGCCCTTCCGCCCGCTCGTCGCCGACTCGGTCGTCCTCACCGCCATCAACACCGGTATGATTCGCGCCCGCGACTTCGTGCGCGCCGGCCCCGGCGTCGCGCTCAGGCCGGAGGCGCGGCGCACGTTTTACTACGCCTACGAGCAGCGCATCGAATCCCTGGTGACGCACCCGCTCTTCGGTTACCGTTGCAGTTATCGGCGCATGCTCGAGATTCAAACGCGTCTCTTCGCGCGCTGGCTGACCGGCGAGATTCCCGAATATCCAGTCTTCACGACCCGTTAACGGCATGGCTTCAGGCGCACATTTCGAGTCCGCGGCCCCGCGCGAGCGGCGAGGTGGTGCGGCCGGCCCCGCGCCCGCTCGCGCCGCCTATGGCGCTGCGCTACAATGGCTTGGCTGCCGTCCGCCGCGCCCGGCCCGGCCGCGCGCGGCTCGCCCCCAGGGGCGCTCGCAGGTGCGTCCGGCCGGCGTTGAAAACACGAAGCTTGCTTGCGCGCGATTTCCGCGATCCTCGGATCGCGGCCTCATTGAAGCCGAACAACTCCGCGTTGCGCCGTGCTTTCGGCATACATTTCCGCGATCCTCGGATCGCGGCCTCATTGAAGCCTCGCGGATTTTCCGAGTATCCCGATACGCATCGTCATTTCCGCGATCCTCGGATCGCGGCCTCATTGAAGCATCGCCAAGGCCATCGCCAACGATGGTTCGGATGCTATTTCCGCGATCCTCGGATCGCGGCCTCATTGAAGCCTGGTCGGGCGATTCGGTGTGCCGTCCGCTAGCGTGATTTCCGCGATCCTCGGATCGCGGCCTCATTGAAGCTGCGCGAGCGTTACCCGTGGGCCGCCGCTTCCTCGCGATTTCCGCGATCCTCGGATCGCGGCCTCATTGAAGCACCGCCCGGTGCCGGATGGCTTCGTGCGGCAGGCGTATTTCCGCGATCCTCGGATCGCGGCCTCATTGAAGCGACTCCCATCCCGGCGGCACCCGGACCGGGCTGAGATTTCCGCGATCCTCGGATCGCGGCCTCATTGAAGCCCCGCGGACTCGTCCACATTCGTCAGTCGGCCGCGATTTCCGCGATCCTCGGATCGCGGCCTCATTGAAGCGATTCCATTCCTGTCCGACCTGTCCTACAACTCCATATTTCCGCGATCCTCGGATCGCGGCCTCATTGAAGCCTGGCGATGGCTGAGCCGGCTCTAGTCGTGCTGCATTATTTCCGCGATCCTCGGATCGCGGCCTCATTGAAGCCCCACCCCAACAACGGGAAGCAGGCGCACGAATAGCATTTCCGCGATCCTCGGATCGCGGCCTCATTGAAGCGAGAAGGTCCGCCACCCCACCCCACTGGATGTAGAGATTTCCGCGATCCTCGGATCGCGGCCTCATTGAAGC
>JAJPKR010000011.1 GCA_021323595.1 Terriglobia bacterium
AACTCGTTCTCGCCGACGTTTCGGCTTCGAATCTGACGGCGCTCAGGGCAGGCCTGGCCGGCGTCAAGACCTGGCAAGTCGAGCTGGGCGGCGCGAACGTCGCCGTTCCCAGCGAATTCGGCGCGCGCTTCGATTTTGCCTTCGGCTTGGACATGCTCCAATATGTTGCCGACCCCGGCCGCTGCTTTCAGCAATTCGGCGCCGTACTGCGCCCCCAGGGCGAACTCTTCTTGACCTTCCCCAATCAGGTTGCTGATGCTGCCGGCCACCGCTGCTGGTTTGACCGGAGTGAGCGGCTCCTGGCGCTGCTGCGCTCGGCGGGCTTTGCCCGCGTGCAGTTGTTCGCGATCACGCTGCGGGCTTGGGCGCGAGTTTGCTATGCCCTGGCTCACGACCGGCCGCTCGCGCTCCTTCGCCGCGCGACGCAGCGCGCCCCCGCGAGCGCCGCCGCTTACGATCAAACCTGGGCGTTTCGCCAATCCCGACGCGCTCCCGCCCTGCGCTGGGCCGTGCACGCCTGGTGGGGCGTCCTCGGCCCGGTCATGGCTCTAGGCGGCCCACGCTTCCACGCCGAGCCTCTGGCCGGCGCGGCGCTGGGCCATCGCTTGGTGATCCGCGCGTGGAAAGGCGCCTGAAAAATCTCGCGACGACGGGGAGGCGTCGCGCCGCTTCTATTCGACGGCGTGCGGCGCGTAATAGCCGTTCTTGGCGATCACCTCGTACTTGACTGGCTTGCCTTTTTGGTTGACCACCTTCAGCGGCTGGCCGTTTGGCGCCACCACCTCGACCTTCAGCTTGCGGAACGTGCCATCGAGCTTGGGGTTGCTCGAACGATAACTGATGATGTATTGGTTGCGCACGCGGCTGGCGATGTCCTGGAACACGTCGTTGAAGCCGCCCTCGAAACGCGGCTGATAAAATTGCCCGCCCGTGATCTTGGCGAAATATTGGAGCTGGTTGTCGGCCTGCAAATAGGTCATCTCGCCGATGCTTCCCATATAGCCGTGCGTTTCCAGCCATTCGCGCAGCGCCCAGCCGATGCTCACCGGATAGATCGTGATGTCCTGGCTCGCGGCGATCTTCTTGCGAATCTGGTCGAAGGTCATGTGGCTGAACGTATCCACCCCGTCCGTGATCAGCACGATGATCTTGTGCCCCTTGATCGGTTGCAGCCGGTCAATGGTATCGGCGAGCGAATCGTACAGATTGGCTTCGCTAAAGCCGGGGAACTGCAGCGACTGCAAGCCGGCGTACACGGCGCGCTTGTCGTGCGTGAAATCCACGACGATGGTCGGCTTGATGTCGTACGTGACCAGCGCCACCCAATCTTGCGGCTGAAGCTGCTGGGTGAACACGTAGCTGGCTTCCAGGATCTGGTAGGTGAACGGCCACCATTGGCTGCGGAATTCGACCAGCAAGACGACCGTCATCGGCGCGTCGGAGGTATAGGCCACCTTGTCGATCCGCTGCGCCACGCCGTCTTCGAAGACGCGAAAATTGCCGGCTTTGAGGTTGGGAATGAAGTCGCCGTTCTTGGTTTCGACCACGACCGGTACTTCCACCTCGGGCACGCTCACCGAGAAGCTGTATTCCGGGGTTTTCGGCTTCTCCGGCGGCGGGGGCGGCGGCTGCGGCGCGGTCGGCTGCTTCTTGGGAATGATGATCGGCCCTTGCGCGCCGGTCGGGCCGCCGGCCGGCGGCGGCGCCTGCTGCTGCTGTTGCTGTTGCTGCTGATTCTGCGCCAGCCCAACGGTGGTCAACGCGAGGATCAAACCCGCGGTAAGGGCAGCGGCCGAAAAGGGGCGAATCCCGCGCATGGCAAAACTCCTTTCTTCCATCATGGCGCACTTTGCGCCGGGTTGCACCGCTTCGGGCGCCGCGCCGCCCGCCATGGCCGGCATCGCCCCCTTCCCTGCCGCGGCCTACAAGCGCTTGAGCGCCGCTTCCGCCGCCTGCCACTGCGCGAAGCGGCGTTCCTCGGCCTGAAACTCCGGCGGATGCACGCAACGCCGGCTGCCCTTCATCCGCACCGGATATTTCAGGTGCAACATCTCGTGGTAGACGATGTACTCGAGCACGTAGCGCGGCACCCGCGGCCGGTCGAAAATTCGGCTGATCAAGATCGCGTTATGCGCCGGATCGAAATGGCCTAAATTGCGCCGCGCCGCCGCCGGCGCCCAGCTCAGCGCCGGCTTGGCCATTAGCCCGTAAAAGTACCGCTGGTTGAGGTCGGCGAAGATTTCGTCCAAGTCGTAATGCGCGCCTTGCGCGCCAGCGAGCCGTTTGCGGCCGCGAATTTGCCGGATCAAGTGCGCCTTGGCGGCGATTTCCTGCCGTCCCACGAACCGCCGGTAGCGGGCGTTGTATTGCGCCGGGATCGGCTTGCGATAAAGCTTGCGCAGCAGGATCTGCGCCAGCGCCTCGATCACCGGCTCCGGCGCCGCTTCCAGCAGGTCGCTCAGCCGCACCCGAATGCGCCCGTCTTGGCGGCGAATCGTGCTGTTGATCGAGGCGAAGGGATAGAACTCGATCTTGAACTCGGGATACGGCGTGCGCGGCTTGAGCTCGCGAAAAACCGCCAGGAATGTCGGCGCCAGGTCGCGCATTGGGTCAGCGTTCGTGTTTCTTCTTCTTGGCGGCTTGCGCCTCTTGCTTGCGCTTCGTCAGCTCGGCCACGTCGTCTTGCGCGTCCTGCAAATTCTGCCGCGTGTCGTCGGTGACGTCGCTGAGTTCGAAGTGATAGGAAGCCAGATCGGCCGCCGACGACGACGACTGAATTTTGGCCAGTTGCGCGAGAAAGCCGCGATCGGCGGCGATCACCGCCGCGAGCGGCTTTTCCAACTTTGGCTTGGCCGCCATCTCGCTGGTGACGTGCCCGCTCATCCATTCGTCCAAGTTGTCGTCGAGCTCGCTGAGGATGCCGTCGAACTCTTGCAGCATCCGGTACATCGTCGCCTGCCGGTCGGGCGCGGCCCCCGCCCGGCTTTGCTCGAAGCGGGTCAGCCGGTCTTGCGCGAAGCCCAGCAGCAAGCTCACGCGCTTCTCGGGATTGCCGGCTGCATCGCGCAACTGGTCGGCCTCCGCCGGCGACAGCGGATCGCGCGCGAGTTGCGCCGCCCGGGCCGGCGCCGGCGCGGCCGCCGCCGCCAGCCGCGGCCCCGGCAGCACGCAGATCGCGGCCAGCGCCGCCCAGGCGGCTAGCCGTGCCATGTCATGCCTCCGCCGCTCGCCCGCTTCTTGCCGGCGAACAGCCAGGCGAGCAATTGCTGCCGCCGCGCCGAGAATCGCTTCTGCGCCGCCTCGATCGCCGGCAAATCCCGATAGTTCGCCTCGTGCCGCAAGTCGGCCAGCCCGAACACCACTTTGCGAAACGCGATCTCGACCTTTTTCATGCCCTTCTTCTTGCCCTGGGCCGCTTCCGCCTCGAGCAGCGCCATCGCCTGCTCCCCGTGCTGCTCCAGCGCCGTCAACCGTTGCGCGCCCTCCTGCGACCGCCCGGCCTCGTAGCTCCGGCGTGCCTTAGCGTAGTCCAGCAGCGCCAACTGCGAAAGCAATTCCGCCCGCTTGGCGCCTTGCGCCGCCGCCGCCTTGGATTCGAGCTCCTGATAGGTCGGCTTGCTGGCCCGCGCCGGCAGCGACGCCGCCGCTGCGACCAATACCGCCGCCAGCGCCGCGCCCGCGCGGCGCCAGAGCGCCCAACGCCCCGCCCGCCTCCGCCTATCGCTTCGGCTGCAGCGCAATGAGCCGATGCCGCGCCTTGAAAGCATCGTCGGGATCCCGGTTCTGATCGGCCGCCAGAAACTTCTGGTAGTACTCGATCGCCTGCTTGCTTTGATGCAGCTCATCCCAGCATACGGCGCGCAAAAAGTAGCTGGCCGCGTCATCGCCCGCAAGTTGCCCGTGCCGCTCCAGCGCCGCCAGCGCCTGGGAATAATCCTGGAGTTTGTAATCGGCAAACGCCAGATCGCCCCAGGTGGCGCCGTCATTGGGCATTTGCGCCACCGCCACCGCCAACTCCCCGCGTGCCGCCGCGTATTGCCGCGCCCGCAGCAGGGCTTCGCCCAAGCCGCGCCGCCACTCGGCAGCCTGCGGCTGCGCCGCGGCCAATTGACGGTATTCGGCGATCGCGTCGGCGGTATCGTCGGCCGTCAAATCCAACCTCGCCAGCTCCGCTTCGGCCTGCAGGTCGCCGGGAGCGAGCGCCAGCGCCGCCCGAAACTCAGCTCGCGCACCGCCGTCCTGGTGGTCGTTCGCCAGCAGCCTCGCCAGCGCCAGATGCGCGCGCGCATCCTTCGGCTGCTGCTGCAAGTAGTCGCGCAGCATCGCTTCCGCCTGCGGCGTGCGCTCGGTTTCCGAGTAGAGATCGGCCAGCGCGGCAAGCGCGTTCACGTCCGCCGGCGCTCGCTGCAATGCGCCTTGCAGTTGCGCTTGCGCCGTTGCGTAATCCTTGCGCTGCAAGGCGGCGCTGCCGGCCTCGAGCCAAGGCGCTTCGGCCCGGGCGTCGAGCGCCTCGGCCGTTTGCCATGCGTGGAGCGCCGCGGCCCAGGCGCCGCTTTGCTGCTCGGCGCGGCCCAACTCCAGCCAGGCCTTCGCGCTCCGGCCGTCGAGCGTCGTCGCGGCCGCAAGCGCGCTCACCGCCGCGGCCGCTTGCCCGCCGCGGCGGAGCAAAATGCCCAAATTGAGCTGCGCCGCGAAATCGCGAGGATTGATCTTGAGCCCGGCCTGGTACTCGCCGATCGCTTGCGCGTCCTTCCCGAGGCCGGTCTCGGCATAGGCCAGCGCGAAGCGCGCGGCCGCGCTGTCCGGATGCGCCGCCACATACGGCGCGAGCATGGCCGCCGCCGCGTCAAAACGACCCTGATCCAGCGCCTTTTCCGCTTCGGCCAGGGTATTGGCGGCCAGGGTATTGGCGGCAGGTTGCTGCGCCCAAAGTAGGCCCAAAATCAACAGCGCGGCCAGCATGCAGATTGTCTCTATTCTCGCGCTAGCCGCCCCGCTTCCACAACGGCGCGGCCCGGTACGAACGGCGGAGGTCAGCCCAAGTCCCACCTGCCGCCATGCCCTCGCGAGCCTGCCGCCGGTCTAGGCGCTCTTGGCGCTCAGGTACGGCTTCAAGTACCGTCCGGTATAGGAGGCGCGGCAGGCGGCGATCGCCTCCGGCGGGCCTTCCGCCACTACCCGCCCGCCTTGCTCGCCGCCCTCCGGTCCCAAATCGATGACCCAATCGGCGGCGGCGATCACATCGAGGTTGTGCTCGATCACGAGCACCGTCGCCCCCGCCGAGACCAGCCGCCGCAGCGCCTCGATCAGCACGCCGACATCGGCGAAGTGCAAGCCGGTCGTCGGTTCGTCGAGCAGGAACAACGCCCCTGCCGCCGAGTCCGGTTGCGCCAGGTGCGCCGCCAGCTTGATCCGTTGCGCCTCGCCGCCGGACAGCGTCGTCGCCGCCTGCCCCAAGCGCAGATACCCGAGCCCGATCTCCTCCAGCACCGCCAGCGGGCGCACGACCTGCGCGTGGCCGGCGAAGAAATGCCCGGCCTCGCGCACCGTGAGTTGCAGCACTTCATGGATGTTCTTGCCGCGAAAGGGCACCTCCAACACTGCAGCCTGAAACCGCGTCCCGCCGCACTCCTCGCAGATCAGCTCGACATCGGCCAAAAACTGCATCTCCACCGTGACCACGCCTTGGCCCTCGCAGGCCTCGCACCGCCCGCCCGCGACATTGAAGGAGAAATGGCCCGGACCGTAGCCGCGCCGCCGCGCCTCCGGCGTGGCCGCGAAGAGGCGGCGGATGCCGTCGAAGGCGCCGATGTAGGTCGCCGGATTCGAGCGCGGCGTGCGCCCGATCGGCGCCTGGTCCACCAGCACCACTTCCCGCACGCGCTCGCTGCCGCGCAGCTCCCGGCAGCCGGCCAGCGCCGCCCGCGAATTCTGCCGCAGCGCCGCCAGATTGCGATGCACGACCTCATGCACCAGCGTGCTCTTGCCCGAGCCCGAAACCCCGGTCACCACCGTGAGCACGCCCAGCGGGATGTTGACGTCCAAGTTCTTCAGGTTGCGCGCGCCGGCGCCGCGCACTTCCAGCCGCGCCGCCGTCGCGGTCCGGCGCGGCCGGGCGGGAATGCGCTCCGTGCCCGCCAGGTAGCGCCCGGTCAGCGAGGCCGGATTGGCGGCTACCTGGAAGGGCGAGCCCGCCGCCACGAGCGTTCCCCCCGCTTCGCCGGCGCCCGGCCCGAGGTCCAACAAGTAATCCGCCGCTCGCATCACCTGCGCGTCGTGCTCGACTACCAGCACCGTGTTGCCCATATCGCGCAGCCCGTGGAGGATCGTCACCAGCCGGTGCGTGTCGCGGCTATGCAATCCGACCGAGGGCTCGTCCAACACGTACAGCGAGCCCACTAGTTGGGCGCCCAGGCAAGTCGCCAGTTGAATGCGCTGCGATTCGCCTCCCGAAAGCGACGACGACAAGCGGTCCAGGGCGATGTATTCGAGGCCGACCTGCGTCAAAAAGCCCAGTCGCCGCTCGATCTCGGCCAGAATCGTCGCGGCGATGCCGCGCTCCTGCTCGCTCAATTGCACGCCCTGGAAGAACTCCGCCGCCGCCTCGGTCGTCAGCGCGCAGGCTTCGGCGATATTCAGCCAGCCCGCGTCCGGCTGCGCGCCGCCCCGCGGTCCCCGCAGCTTCACCCAGAGCGCCTCCGGCCGCAGCCGCGCGCCCCGGCACTCGGGACAGAGCACATAACCGCGATAGCGGCTCAGGAAAATCCTCACGTGCAGCTTGTATTTCTTGCGCTCGAGATAGGCGAAAAAGCCGCGCAGCCCGGCGAACTCGCCTTCGCCCTCGACCACGATCCGCCGCTCCCGCTCGCTCAACTTTTCCCAGGGGACATCCAGCGGGAGCCGCAGCTCGCGCGCATGCGCCTTCAGCTCGGCCGCCCAGGCGCGATAGCGCGGCTTGGTCCACGGATCGATCGCGCCCTGGCCCAAACTGCGGCTGGGATCGGGCACCACCCGGCTCATGTCGAACTCGATGGCGTTGCCGAAGCCCTGACAGCGCGGGCACGCTCCGTAGGGATTGTTGAACGAGAATAGCCGCGGCTCGGGCGCCTCGAACCGCCGCCCGCAGCGGCACTCGAAGCCCTCGCTGAATCGCCGCCGCTCCGGCTCGCCCTCGCCGTCGGCGGGCAGAATCTCGAACACCGCCTCCCCGCTCTCGCGATAGGCGGTCTCCAGCGCTTCCACGATGCGCCCGCGCGCCTCGGGCTCGAGCGCCAGCCGGTCGGCGACGGCGAAGACCGGCTGCCCGAAATCCAGCTCCAACAGCGATTCCGGATCGGCGAATTCGACCAGCTTGCCCGCTTGGTAGAGGCGCGCGAACCCGCGCTGCCGCAGGTCGAAAAGGCGCTGCCGCAGCCGCTCGCGCCGCTCGTCTCGCGCCTGCTTGCTCCGCTTGCGCTGCGCCTTGGGCGCCGCTGCCGGGCTCGCTTCCGTCCCATCGCTCAAGACGGGAAACAAGACATAGGCGCGGCGCTCGCGTCCCGCCGCCAGCACTTGCGATACGGCTTGATCCACCGTGTCGCGCTGAACCTCGATTTGGCAATCGGGACAGATCGTGCGACCGGCGCGGGCATAGAGCAGCCGCAGGTAATCGTAAATTTCGGTGGCCGTCGCCACCGTCGAGCGCGGGGTGCGGGTGGCGTTTTTCTGGCGGATCGCGATCGCCGGAGCCAGATTTTCGATCTGGTCCACCGCCGGTTTTTCCATGCGCTCCAGAAACTGGCGCGCGTACGCCGACAGCGACTCCACGTAGCGGCGCTGGCCCTCCGCATACACCGTGTCGAACGCCAGGCTGCTCTTGCCCGAGCCGGAGACGCCGGTGACCACGGTCAGCGAGTTGAGCGGAATGCGGCAGTTCACGCCTTGCAGGTTGTGCACCCGCGCGCCGCGAATCTCGATTGCCTCCTCGCCCACATCCGCTCCCGGCGCGGCGTCCACAAGCCACGCCCCACAAGCGCTTCCGCAAAGCTCTGCCAAAACTTTCAATTATATCGGGTAGCCCTGCGCGCGCCCGCGCGGCGGGCGAGAGGACAAGCCGGCAAGCGGCGCGCGACGGCGCTGCGCGCCATCCGGGGACGCGGCGAGGGCGTTCAGGCGGCTTTCGCGATACGCACGGAGGCCAGCGAATGGCCCAGCTTTCGTTCGGCCGCCAGCGCCGCCCAAAGGCCGGCGCCATAGGCCAGATGCGCCGCGAGCGATTCGAGATGGGACCGCATCGGGTACTCGCGCGGGTGCTTGGCATAGCCGAGCTTGTAGAGCGCCCACTCGTCGCCAGCCGCCCAGAGCGCCGCGCCCAGCGGCAAGCCCCCGCCAATGTCCAGGCGCACGCCCACGGACCCCAAGCCGCCGGCGATCGCGCCCCAGGCGGCTCCATAGCCCCAATGGACGACCCTGCCGCCGGTGCGCCGCGCCGTCCGCGCCGGCGCGCGCGCTCCGAACCTGCGCAGCAGGTCGGCCGCTATCCGCGTGGTCGAGGATTCATCCGGATTGCGCTTGCGGTGGGTAATCTTCGCTTCCGTTGCCCAGAAGGCATTCATGGCGGCGGTGCCTGCCAGCCCCGCCAAAATTCCCGCCGTGATTCCGATGGCTACTCGCGAACCGCGCTCGGGCATGCGCCGCGTCCCTCCCATCCCTGGAATAGATGCAGCGCGCGGAATGAGGCCTGCATTGACTCGCTGCGGCGGCCCGCAGCCAGCATCGCGCGCTCCAGGCGCGCTCGCGGCAGACGACTGCGCTCGCGCCCGCGCGCGTCCGTTGAGCGTGGAAAATTTGCCCTCGCCTAGCTAGCGATGAAGCGCCGCAACTGGCCCCACAATCCTTCTTCGCGCTGCGGCGAGTACCGCAGATTCGGAATGGAAGTGCGAGCCTGATTCAGTTCAAGCGGCGACATCAAGTGGTGGTGCTGGCAGTGGGGGCAATCTACCGGTACTAACCCGAAGCGAGGCGTAACTACGGAGGCCAAATTCAGCGGGCGTCCGCACCGCTCGCAAGATGCTGGATACGTTCTCTTCACTTTCCTTACCCCCCAACGGAGGAGTCCTTCCGGGGGGTCATCACTCGCCTACTATCCGCCTAAAGGCGGAAAAAAAACAGAAAAAAAGCGCTTGCAGCACGCTTTTTTTCACTGCCGACGCCCGCGCCCTAGCCGCAATCGCCGCCTTTTCGCTCCGTTTTGGCCCAAGCCCCGCTCGTCCCCTGCCCGATCTTCCGGTTTTCCGACCAGGTCTGGGCCAGGCCTTTGGCTCCGATTGTTAGGTCAAAGCTAATAGCAGAACTTTAATTACAACGGCAGTCCCTCCCCTTCCCGGAGCGGGTCTTGCAGCCTGCCCGCCGTGCTGAACTGGAGCCGAAACCCAGCGAAGCGATCGCGTCCGCGCGCGCTCCGGCCTGGGCCTAGACTGAAGCTATGGCCAACGACCTCGCCTCCGCCCACAGCAGCTACCTGCGCAGCGCCGCGCATCAGCCGGTGGCCTGGCGCCAATGGAGCGAGGCGAGCTTTGCCTTGGCGCGCCAGCAAAACAAGCCGATTTTGCTGGATGTGGGCGCGGTCTGGTGCCACTGGTGCCATGTCATGGATCGCGAGAGCTATGAGGATCCGCAGCTGGCGGAGCTGATCAACGGCCGGTTCATACCGATCAAGGTGGATCGCGACGAGCGGCCGGACGTGGATAGCCGCTATCAATTGGCCGTGAGCGCCTTGACCGGGCAGGGCGGCTGGCCGCTGACGGCTTTTCTCACCCCCGACGGCGAGCCGTTCTACGGCGGCACGTACTTCCCCCCGAGCGACGCCATGGGCCGGCCGAGCTTTCGCCGCGTGCTCGAGTCCATTGCCCAGGCCTACGCCGAACAGCCGGCCGAAATCAAGGAGAGCGCGCGCCGCGTCATGGAGGCGCTCAGCGGCATGGAGCAGCCGCCGGCGGCGGAAACGGCGCTCTCGCCGGCGCTGCTCGACCGCATCTTCGAGGCGGCCGTGCGCACGTTCGACCCGGTGAACGGCGGCTTCGGCCACGCGCCCAAGTTCCCCCATCCCGCGATCCTCGATCTGCTGCTCGACCGCTGCCGCCGCCGCAACGACATGGTGGCGGGCAATATCGCCTTCCTGACCCTCGACAAGATGGCGCGCGGCGGCATGTACGACCATCTCGGCGGCGGCTTTCACCGATACAGCGTGGACGAGCATTGGGCGGTGCCGCACTTCGAGAAGATGTCGTACGACAACTCGGAGCTCCTGAAGAACTACATCCATGCCGCGCAAGTCACCGGCAGCCGCGCCTACGCCGGCGTCGCGCTCGACATCATGCGCTGGGTGGACGCGTGGCTGAGCGACCGCGAGCGCGGCGGCTTCTACGCCAGCCAAGACGCCGATATTTCCCTCGACGACGACGGCGATTACTTCACCTGGACGCGCGAAGAGGCGCGCGCCGCGCTGGCCGACGCCGACTTCGAGCTTGCCGCCGATTACTTCGGCATCGCCGCGCGCGGCCCCATGCACCACAATCCGGAGAAAAACGTGCTCGCCGCCCGGGAAAGCGCCGCGGAGTGGGCGCACCGCCGCGGGCTGAGCGAGGCGGAGGCCGCCGCCGCCCTGGCGCGGATCAAAGAGGCGCTCTACGCCGCGCGCCTGCGCCGTCCGGCGCCGTTCGTGGACCGCACGATCTACGCCAGTTGGAACGCGATGTTCGTCAGCGCCTACTTGGAGGCGCATCACCTGCTGCCGCTGGCCGCGAACGATGCCGAGCGACAGCGGCTGGAGCAGGGCCGCGCCTTCGCCCAGCGCTCGCTCGACCGCCTGCTCGCCGAAATCACGCCCGGGCGCGGCCTGCGCCATGCGCTTTTCGCCGCGCCGCACGACGGCGCCGAGCCGCGCCGGGTGGAGGAGGCGGTCTTCACCCTGGACGACCAGGTCTTCGCCGCGCTCGCCGCGCTCGACGGCTTCGCCGCCACCGGCGCGCCGCGGTATTTCGAAGCGGGGCGCGATCTCGCCGAGTTGTGCCTGCGCGATTACGCGGCGCCGGAGGGCGGCTTCACCGACCTGCCCCGCGGCGCAAGCGCGCCGCTGGGGGCGCTGGCGGCGACGCGCAAGCCGCTGCAAGACTCACCGACGCCTTCGGGCAATGCCGCCGCCGCGCTGCTCTGCCTGCGGCTCGCGGCGCTTACCGGCGAAGCCAAGTGGCGCGAGACGGCGCACGCCACGCTCGAGCATTTCGCCGGCGCGGCGACGGCCTTCGGCATCTTCGCCGGCACCTATGGCGTGGCGCTGCAGGTGTATTTTGCCGAGCCGCTGGAAGTCGTGATCCTCGACGGCGGCGATGGGCTCGCGCCGGCGCTGGCCGCCGAAGCGCGTCGCGACTTCCGCCTGGGCAAGCTCGTTGTCACGTTGCCGGCGGGCGCCGATCCCGCGCGCGTGCCGGCGGCGCTCGCCGCGATCGCCGCCTATGCGCCCGACGGCGGGCGCCGCTCGACCGCGCTCGTCTGCACCCGCGGCGCTTGCCAGCCGCCCGTTCACGCGCCCGACGAACTCGCGGGGCAGCTCGCCGCCTTGGAAGTCCACGACGACCTCCCGATCGTGGCCCCCTAGGGGCGGCGCGGCGAGCCCGGTGGCGCAGGCGTTCTCCGCTGTTCGTCGGACAGGCGTTCCTGCCTGCCAGCCTGCCCTTAGCTAATCCGCCGCTACCCCGCCGCGCCTGCGCGCCATCGTCCGGCAACCGCCCGGCGCCACCCGGCGAGCGCCGAGGTCCGGCCCTCTGGCGCCTGTTCTCGGCTTTCCGCTTGTCATTCGGCGCGCAGGAGAGTCTCGGCGAAGGGCCATTCGCCATCCAGCCATTGCGCCTCGCAGGCGAAGCCGGCGGCTTCCGCCATACCGCGCACTTCTTCGCGGTTGTACTTGTAGGACGATTCGGTCCATATCGTCTCGCCGGCTTGCAGGCGGTCGTGAACGCCCGCGGCTTCGACTACAACCTCGACGGCTTCCCGCGCCTCCAGATGCATCTCCACGCGCCGCTCGCCGGCGTGGTAGCGCGCGACATGGGAGAAGGCGCGCAGCGGAATCCGCCCGCCGAGTTCGCGATTGATGCGCGCCAGCAGGTTGAGATTGAAAGCCGCCGTCACGCCGGCGGCGTCGTCATAGGCGGCGAGCAGGCGCTCGGGCCGGCGCTCCAGGTCCACGCCCAGCAGCAGCCAATCGCCGGCCCGCAGCAGGCGCCGCATCTCGGCCAGCATCTCCACCGCCGCCCGCCGGTCGAGATTGCCGATGCTGCCGCCGAGAAAGAGGACCAGCATCGTCTCGGCTTCGCGGCGCGCCGCCGCGGCCGTTTGCAATCCTTCCAAGTAGCCGGCTTCGATGGGAACGACGGCTCCTGCCAGCCCTGCCACGGCCTCCCGGCAGCGCGCCAGCGCGGCGGCGGAACCGTCGATCGGGCAATAGCGCGCCGCCCGGCGGCCGTCCATCGCCGCCAGCAACTGGCGGGTCTTGCGGCCGTTGCCGCTGCCGAGTTCGGCGATCGCCAGCGGAAGGCGCAGGCGCGCGCCCACCTCGCCGCCGTGGAGCCGCAGCAAACGCTCGTCGGCGCGGCCCAGACCATATTCGGGCGTGTGCGTGATCGCCTCGAAGAGCGCCGAACCCAGGTCGTCGTAGAAGTACTGCGGCGGCAGCGTGCGCTGCGGCCGGCGCGACAAGCCCGCGCGCACCGCCGCCGCGAACCGCGCGCGCGGGCCGGCGGCGGCGGCTTGCGCGTCAGTTTTCGACCAAGCGAAATCCGGCATGGACATAGGGATAGTCCGCGCGAAACCAGTTGCGAAACGAGCGGCGCAGCAGCCGCGCCGGGGTGCGCGGCCCGGCGCCTTTGATCACGTAGTGCCGGCCGTCGAAAAAGCTGCGCGAATAGCCGGGATAGAAGGGGTGGGGCACGAAACCGGGAAAAGGCGCGAACACGGTCGAACTCCATTCCCAGCCGTTGCCGACCATCTGCGCCGCGCCCCAGGCGCTCTGCCCCGCCGGCGCCGCGGCGACGCTGACGGGATCCCAGCGCGCGCCGCCAAAGTTGCCGCGCCCGGGCGCCGGCGCCGCGGAGCCCCAAGGATAGGCGCGTTCGCCGCGGGGCGATCCATAGGCTGCGCGATGAAACTGCGCCTCGCTCGGCAGCGCCTTGCCGCGCCAGCGCGCGTACGCCGCGGCTTGCTGCTGGGTGACGTAAACCGGCCAGTCGAGGGGCAGCGGAATCTCCCCGCCCATGGCCAACAGCCGCCAGCCCGCCCGCCCGCGCCGCCAAAATCCGGGCACGGGCCCGCCCTCGCCGACGAAGCGCAGGTAATCGCCGTTGGTGACCTTGTGGCGGCCGATGGCGAAGGCGGGCACGGCGACGGATTGCGCGCGGAACTCGTTGTCCCAGCCGAAGCCGCTTTCCGGTTCGCGGCCGAGCGTGGCCACGCCCGCGGGCACGTCCACGAACTGCTCCTCCGGGGCCGGCCAAGCCGCCACCGGCCGCGAGGCGATGCGCTTCTTCTCCGGCGGCAACTGGTGCAGCAAATAGGCCAGCGTTTCCAGATGCATCAGCCGGTGTTCGATCGCCATCTGCAGCACTTCCTTCGCCGCCCCGCGCCAGACCGGCCGCAGCGCCTCCCGCACCCGGCGGCAATAGGCCGCGACTTCCCGCCGCGCGGGCCAGTCGGCGGGCCGATCGTCCGGCAATTGCCCGGACGGCGGATCGATGCCGAAGGCAAAGAGCTGATCGAAGGACGGCTGCAACGGCCCACGTTGCAGCGCCGTTTTGCCGATCAAATTCCAGTCGAAGGCTTCCAGATGTCCGAGATAAAAGATCAGACGGTGCCGCTCGGGGATCGGCCGGTCGTACCAGGCTTCGGCGGCAATGCGGCCGAACAAGCGGTCGGAGGCGCGGCAAGCCGCTTCGTACTCGCGCCGCAAGGTTGCGCTCGGCATCGACTCCATCCGCCTGCCGAAAAGACCGCCTCAAGCTGAGATTGGCGGAAGCTTAGTTCACGCCGCCCACGCCGGCGCTGATCTTGAAAATTTGCGCATCGGCCAGCTCGGCGTCGGGCAGGCGGCGCCGCGCGTCTTCCCACGGCCGCGGCTGCGCGCCTTGATCGCGGTACCAGATGCGGTCATACAAGTAGCGGTCGCTCACCGAGCCGAGCGCTTCGTTGTAGAGGAGCGGCGTCCCCGCCGCATAGTGCAGGTCGCGCTGAAAGTCGTGCAAGGCGCCGAGGTCTTCCGCTCGCGCCGGCCATTCTCCGTCGGCGGTCTTGAGAAACTTTTGGAAGCTGCGATCGATCAGCCGCGCCAGTTCGCCGCGCACGATCCGTCCGGGGCTGGCGAAGAGCACCGGCTGGCCTTGCTCGTCGGCGGTCAAGCCCGCGGCGCAGCCGTATTTCACGGCAAAGTAGCGATTCTCGCCGGCATCGAGAATTTCGAAGCCCAGTTCCTGCAATCGCGAGCGCAGCGCGGCAAAGCCGCTGGGTTGGGGTTTGGCCATGGCGTGACTCCCGCCGCACGGCAGAAGGCCGCGCAGCAGCAAAGATACAATCATAGCAAGGAGGCCGCAGCCCGATGCCCGCGAGTGACATCGCCCCGCGCCGTTCCGCCGCGGGCCAATCGCTTCTGGAATGCATCGGCAACACGCCCCTGCTGCGGCTGGAACGCATCGGCGCGGAATTCCCCGGCGTGGTGCTGCTCGGCAAGGCCGAGTGGTTCAACCCCGGCGGCAGCGTCAAGGATCGTCCGGCCTGGAACATGGTGCGCGAAGCCGAGCGCCGCGGCGCGCTGCGCCGGGACCGGATTCTGCTGGATGCGACCAGCGGCAACACCGGCATCGCGCTGGCGATGATCGGCGCCGCGCGCGGGTATCGCGTCTGCCTGTGCCTGCCGGAAAACGCGAGCCCGGAGCGCAAGCGCATTCTCGCCGCCTACCAGGCGGAATTGATCTTCACCGATCCCGGCGAGGGCACCGACGGGGCGATCCGCCGGGCCCGCGAGCTGGCCGCCTCCGATCCCGAGCGCTACTTCTACGTGGATCAGTACTCCAATCCCGACAACTGGCGCGCGCACTATTGGGGCACGGCGGAAGAGATTTGGCGCGACACCGGCGGCGCCGTCACCCATTTCGTCGCCGGCCTCGGCACCAGCGGCACCTTCGTCGGCACCACCCGCCGCCTGCGCGAGCTGAACCCGGCGGTGCGCTGCATCTCGCTCCAGCCCGACTCGCCCTTTCACGGCCTGGAAGGACTCAAGCACATGGCCAGCGCCCTCGTGCCCGCGATCTACGATGCCGCGCTCGCCGACGAGGATCTCGCCATCGGCACCGAGGAATCCTACGCCATGGTGCAGCGGCTGGCGCGCGAGGAAGGAATCTTGGCCGGCATCAGCTCGGGCACCGCCGTCGCCGGCGCCTGCCGGGTCGCCGAGCACCTGCGCGCGCAGGGCCAGCCGGGGGTGATCGTCACCATCCTGCCCGACAATGCCGACAAGTACCTGAGCGAGCGCTTCTGGGAGCAAGCCCTATACTGATTTCCTTATGGCCCTGCGGCTGACAGCCGAGCAGCATGCCGCCATCGCCCGCCATGGGGAGCAGGCCTACCCCCACGAATGCTGCGGCGTCTTGCTCGGCGGCGCCGGCGCGGGCGCGCGGGAAGTGGCCGAAGTCGTGCCCATGCGCAACGCCAACACCGAGTCGCCGCGCAACCGCTTCGACTTCGATCCCAAGGAGCACCTCGCCGTGCAGCGGCAGGCGCGCGAGCGCGGCTTGGACGTGATCGGCTTCTATCACTCCCATCCCGATCACCCCGCCCGGCCCTCGCAATACGATCTCGAGCACGCCGCCTGGCCGGGATATTCCTATGTGATCGTCAGCGTCGCCGAGGGGCGCGCCGCCGCCCTCAACTCCTTCGAGCTTGCCGACGACCGCAGCCACTTCATCCAGGAAGAGATCACCGAAGCCGCCTCGCTCTCCCGTCCCTAGCCCGCGGCGGCTCGCGAAAGTATTTGCGTTTTGATCCATTTGGTGATCCACTGAGCGGAAGGCCGGCGAAAGCGCCCCGGCGGAGCCGATCATGCCCAAGTTTCTCATCGAGCGCGAGGTGCCCGGCGCGGGCGCGCTCTCCGCGCCAGACATTCAGGCGTTGTCGCAAAAGTCCTGCAGCGTGCTTGCCACGCTCGGGCCGCAGATCCAATGGGTCCACAGCTATGTGACCGGCGATAAGATCTATTGCGTCTATATCGCACCGAGCGAGGCCCTGATTCGCCAGCATGCCGCTCAAGGCGGCTTCCCCGCCAACCGCATCTCTGAAATCAAGAGCGTGATCGATCCCGCCACTGCGGAAGGCTCCGTCCCCTAGGCCCGCGCCTTTCAGCCGCGCTGCCGCCCTCCACGCCCCGATGCCCCTGCCCGGGGCCGCGGACAGCAAACGCCTAGTGCGAAGGCGCTCGCCCCGTAGTGCCCCCTGCCGGCGGCACTCGGGCCTCTTTCCGGCCGATGGGCTGATAATGATCCTTGGAGCCCAGGCGGGGCTCCGTGTATCTAATGTTTGGAGGATTGCGAACCGCTATGCCCATCAAGGTGTTCATCCCCACGCCCCTGCGTTCCTACGCGGACAAGCAGGCGGCGGTGGAGGTGGATGGCCGGGACGTGGGCGAGGTGCTGGAGCGCTTGGTCGCTGCCCACCCGCAGCTTAAGTCCCAGCTTTTCACTCCGGAAGGCAAACTGCGCAGTTTCGTCAACGTTTATCTCAACGACGAGGACATTCGCTATACTGGGCGGGAACGAACGCCGGTGAAGACCTCGGATACCCTCTCGATCGTGCCCTCGATTGCCGGTGGCGCTCCCCGTGCGTTCGGCCGCGAGGCTGCCCTGTTGCCGTCCAGCCGCCCGGCTGAGGCGCGATGTTGATCGCCCTCCTGTAGCTTTCTCGTTCGTTTCCCCCTCGGTTTTTAACGTTTCCGGCTTCCGCTTCGCGGACGCCCGAACTTGCTTTTTCGTTGATCGCGAGCGCCCGATTGGGCGCTGAGGAGTTCGTAATGGCTACCTTGACCGCACCGCCCGCCGCTCTCAACCAAGAGGAGATTTTGCGCTATAGCCGGCACCTCATCATTCCCGAGGTGGGGATGGAGGGGCAGCGCAAGCTCAAGGCCGCGCGGGTGCTCGCGATCGGCGCCGGCGGCCTGGGCGCGCCGGTGGCGCTGTATTTGGCCGCCGCCGGCGTGGGCACGCTCGGCATCGTGGACTTCGACGTCGTGGATCTCACCAATTTGCAGCGCCAAGTGATCCACGGCACGCCCGATGTCGGCCGCCCCAAGCTGGACTCGGCGCGGGAGACGATCGCGGCGATCAACCCCAACGTGAACGTCGTTCCTTACGAAACCAAGCTGTCGAGCGAGAACGCGCTCGACATCTTCAAGGACTACGACCTGGTCGTGGACGGCACCGACAACTTCCCCACCCGCTACCTGGTCAACGACGCCTGCGTGCTGACCGGCATACCCAACGTCTATGCCAGCATCTTCCGCTTCGAGGGCCAGGCCGCCGTCTTGGCCCTGCCCGACGGCCCGTGCTACCGCTGCTGGTATCCCGAGCCGCCGCCGCCGGGGCTGGTGCCGAGTTGCGCCGAGGGCGGCGTGCTGGGCGTGCTGCCCGGCATCATGGGCACGATCCAGGCCATGGAGGCGATCAAACTCATTTTGGGAATCGGCGAGCCGCTCAAGAACCGGGTTCTGCTCTTCGACGCCTTGCAAATGAAGTTTCGCCAGCTTAAGCTGCGGAAGAATCCGGAGTGCCCGGTTTGCGGATCGCATCCGACGATCCACAAGCTGATCGACTACCAGGAATTTTGCGGCATTCGCGGCGCCGAAACGGCGCCCGCGGCGGAGAGCAACGGCGTGCGTCAAGTCACCCCCAGGGAACTGAAGCAGGAACTGGATCGCGGCGAGGACGTCTTCATTCTCGACGTGCGCGAGCCCCACGAATTCGACATCTGCCGCATCCCCGGCGCGCTGCTGATCCCGCTGGGCCAGCTTCCCGCGCGGCTGAACGAACTCGATCCCCAGCGCAACATCGTCGCCCACTGCAAGATGGGCGGCCGCTCGGCCAAGGCGGTGGCGTTCCTGCAGCAGCAGGGCTTCACGAACGTCCGCAACCTCGCCGGCGGCATCTTGGCGTGGTCCGATCAGGTGGACCCGAGCGTGCCGAAGTACTGACACCGGCGCAACCCCGGTCTGCGGGGCGCTGACGTCGAATCGGTCTCTTGGTGCCTCGGCTGTTGGATTGCCGCCCGGCGCCGGCAGCGAGCCCAGCTTCGGCACCGAAACCCCGTCCTTCCGGGCCCAGCGCCAGCAATGGGCCCAGCGCTTCCGAGCTCTTTTCTTCGCTACGATAGTCGTGTCGGGGCGTGGCGCAGTCTGGTAGCGCACCTGCCTTGGGCGCAGGGGGTCGCCGGTTCAAATCCGGCCGCCCCGACCATCTTCAAGTTTTCGTAGCACCTGTCAGAAATTTCAGGGTCCGGACTAGCGCCTATCAACCCCTGAGGAGCTACCGATGGCGCCAAGTTTGAGCAGTTCCTGAAGGAACGGAAATATCTCCAGTCCGTTTCCCCAAGAGCTCTTGGGTGGTACAGACAGCCGTCTGCGTGACCCAACAATCCCGAGCCGAAGCCGACCTCCTGGACTGCGTGGTGCGGATGCGCGAGGCTGGGATGAAAGCCACGTCCTGCAACAACCGCATCCGGTTCGTCAGCGGCGGAGCATGTTGTCTGGGTTGTGAGTCGGGGCAGGGAAGCCGGGGTTTCGCGAGGCGTGTGTACGAATAGGCGGAGAAGAAGTAATCCGAAGTCCGATGCGGGACGGCTGGGCACTCCAGCTTCAGCCCGCAACGCGGCGGTTCGTTGCGAGGTGTCCGAGCATCCGCATGACGGGTCGGCATCTGACTGTGCTCCGCCACGCAGCCGGGCTGCGCCGCTCAGGTCCAACCCCCTTGGCCCTCCGGGTTCAGGGGAAGGTCCAGGGGCCCTTAAACAAAGATGGCCGCAGATGGCCGCGGTCGAGCCGCCGCCGACGCCGGTAATTTAGGCGGTAACACCCGGCCGTGTTTACTGGCACATATTGCTATACACTGCGGCCAGATGCGACGCCTTGCGACGCGCCCGAAAACGCTTCCGCCGAACTTGAACGCAGGGGGGCGCCGGTTCAAATCCGGCCGCCACGAGCGACAAATATGGCTTAAATCAAACGGTGTGACGTTGTCCGGACCGCCCATGGGTCCGCTTGACGCCGACGGTGGCCTCCAAGAATGACCGACAACATGCGCCTTGACCAGCTCCGTCGTTTCTACGCCCTGCTCGGCCGGCTGGAACAGAGCATCGGTGGTGAGCGATACCTCGCCGAATGCTCGGGCCGCATGAAGTGGCCGCAGCGCGGGGTCTATTTCTTTCGAGAGAAAGGCGAGGCGCGATCGGACAGCGGCAACGGGCCACGCATCGTGCGCGTCGGCACCCATGCGCTCAAGGCCGGTGCGGCTTCGAAACTCTGGACGCGGCTGGCGCGGCACAAGGGAAACCCTTCTACCGGCGGCGGCAACCATCGCGGCTCCATCTTCCGGCTGATTGTGGGCCTCGCGCTCGCGGGGCGTTACGGCTACGACATCCCGACCTGGGGCAGGGGAAAGGCGGCGAAAGGCGAGATCCGAGCGGGGGAGCTCACACTCGAAAAGGAGGTGAGCGCCTACATCGGCAAGATGCCGTTTATCTGGCTCGCCGTCGGGGATGATCCCGGTCCCGAGAGCCTGCGCGGCTACGTCGAGAGAAACGCCATTGCGCTTCTCAGCAACTACGACCGGGCGCCGCTCGATCCGCCCTCGAAGACCTGGCTCGGGTACTGCTGTAACCGCGAACGCGTGCGCGGCTCCGGGCTGTGGAACCAGAACCACGTTGACGGCGCTTGCGCCCCCGACTTCCTCGACCGGTTCGAGCAGCTTATCGCGGCAACGGGTGGCGCATGATCGCTGTCATCCAATGCGCCGCAAGCAAGCGACCCGGCGCGGGCCGCCTCGCTGCTCAGGATGGGAGGTCGGTCTCCTTTGTCGCCGGCCCCGCCGCGGCACCGCGCGATGAAGCGGTAGGGGCATGACCGCCTGGCTCTCGCGTGCCTACTGGCCCGAGCGCCTGCGCCTGTCTTTGGAAACTGGTGCCGGGGTGCGTGCTGAAGGGCCTCGAGACGCGAGCGCCCACCAACTGGCACTATGAGTGCGGCAGTGCCTTTCTCGACGGATGCGTCGCGGCGGATTAATCCCCGATGCGGTTCGCGAGGAATCGGCCCGAAAGCTTGCAGGATTATCGGCGAGAGCTACACAAAGCACCCCCGTGGGTGCGGATGCTGACGCTCCCAAGCGCGGGTTTTCGAGATCTGGCGGCGCCCGCCGCCGGCGGCGGCGCGGCGCGGGCCATCGGGCGCACAATTGAGGCAGAGCGCAACGGCGCCAGGGCATCGCGTCGCGGAGACCAGCACGCCCGGCGCCCGCGCGCCAGGAGGGGACGGTGGTGAAGACGTTCGAATATACGGTGGGCAGCGAAAAGCCGTTCGAGGCGGCGGTCGAGGCGGTGGAGAGGAAATCCGCCGAGCGAGGCTTTCGCGTGCTGCACACGCACGACGTGGCGGCGACGCTGGCGGAAAAAGGCTTCGCACGGCAGCCGCTCAAGATCATCGAGATCTGCAACGCCAAGTACGCGAGCCAGGTGCTCGACAAAGACGTCAAGACGGCGCTGATGCTGCCGTGCCCGATCAGCGTTTACGTCGAAGACGGCCGCACCCGCATCAGCACGCTGCTGCCGAGCGTGATCGCCGAGTTCTTTCCCCGCGCCGGCATCGAAGGGGTGGCCGGGGAGGTCGAGCGCGCCGTGCTCGAGATCGTCAACGCAGCGGCCTGAGGCCGCCGCACGGCGCCGGCGCGGCCCGCCGGCTGCGCCGCGCGCCCTATGCTATCGTTAGCCGTTGCGGCGCGGCCACGCCGCGCATCGCCGCCTCATGCTCAAATTCCGCGACGTCGATTTCATCGGCTTTGCCTCGCTGCTGAGCGACAACGAGCGCCTGGTCCGCGACAGCACGCGGCAATGGGCGGAAGCCAACCTGACGCCGATCATCGAGGGCTGCGCGCGCGAGGGCCGTTTTCCGCGCGAACTGGTGCCGGAGATGGGCCGGCTCGGCCTGTTCGGCGCCAACCTGCACGGCTACGGCTGCGCCGGCATGAGCAACGTCGAGTACGGGCTGGTGATGCAGGAGCTCGAGCGCGTCGACAGCGGCATCCGCAGCTTCGTCAGCGTGCAGAGCGCGCTGGTGATGTATCCCATCTTCGCCTTCGGCAGCGAGGAGCAGAAGAACCGCTGGCTGCCGCGGCTGCAAAGCGGCGAGGCGATCGGCTGCTTCGGGCTCACCGAGCCGGACTTCGGCTCGAATCCCGGCGGCATGCGCACCCGCGCCCGCCGCCAGGGCGACGAGTACGTGCTCAACGGCGAGAAGATGTGGATCACCTCCGGGTCCATCGCCCACGTCGCGGTGGTCTGGGCCAAGGACGACGACAACGTGGTCAGCGGTTTTCTGGTCGAAACCGACCGCCCGGGCTTTCGCGCCGAAGACATCCACGGCAAGTATTCGCTGCGCGCCTCGGTGACCTCGAGCCTTTCGTTTCACGATGTGCGCATTCCCGCCGCCAACCGCCTGCCCGGCGCCACCGGCCTCAAGCACGCCCTCATGTGCCTCAACCAGGCCCGCTACGGGATCGGCTGGGGGGCGGTGGGCGCGGCCATGCAGTGCTACGACACCGCCCTGCAGTACTCGCTGTTCCGCGTGCAGTTCGGCGGCAAGCCGCTGGCCGCGCATCAGCTCACGCAAGAGAAGCTGGCCGGCATGATCACCGAGATCAGCAAGGCGCAACTGCTCGCCTGGCACGTGGGGCGCCTCAAGGACCAGAACCGCGCCGACCATGGGCACATTTCCATGCTGAAGCGCAACAACGTCGCCATGGCGCTGGACGTCGCCCGCACCGCGCGCGACATGCTGGGCGCCAACGGCATCGCCGACGAATACCCGATCTTCCGCCACATGGCCAACTTGGAGTCGGTGAAAACCTACGAGGGCACGCACGACATCCACACCCTCGCCATCGGCGAAAAAGTCACGGGCATCGCCGCCTTCGAGTGAGGAAACAAACCCGCCGGGCCGCGCGTATGGTCGTTAGAGGAGCGCTGCCATGACCAGCCCGCCGCCCCCGCATCCGCCCGCGCCCGGGCCCCGCGTGCGCACCGTCCTGCTGATCGTGGCCGCGGCGGTGTTCGTGCTGGCGGCCGCCGTCGCCGTAGCCGGCGTCTTCGCCGCGGGCTATGTGATGCACCACGTCCACATCAGCGATCGCCAGGCCGACGGCAGCGAGCGCGTCTCGTTCGAGTCGCCGTGGGGCTCGCTGCACGTGCGCTCGGGCGAGGCGGCGACGCATCTCGACATGCGGGTCTATCCGGGCGCGACGCTGGCGCCCGCCGATCAGCCCTCGGCGTTTGCGCACGAGGATCTGGGCAGCGCCGGCGTCCGCAGCGCCAACGTCGCGATCGACTTCGGCGGCCGGCATTTGCGCGTTTCCGCCGCCGAGTTCGCCACCACGGCGCCGGCCGACGCCGTGATCGCCTTTTACCGGAAGGAGCTCGCGCGCCATGGCCACGTCGAAGAAAGCTCCACCTCGCACGACGGCGTCAAGCTCACGGTCAAGATCACCGACGACAACGTTTGGCTGGCGGTGATCCGCCCCTGGCAAGGCGGAACGCGCTTCTTCTTGGCGCGCGTGCAGAACGCCGCCGCCGATTGAGGGCCGGCTAACGCCAGTTTTCGAAGGGCGCGCGCGGCGAATTTTTGACCGCCAGCACCAGTTCCCGCACGCGGCGCCGCCGGGCGATCAGCGCCTCGAGCAGGCGCTCGAGTTCCTCCACCCGGCCGTACCAACTCGGCGGCATGCCGTCTCCCGCCTTCCAGATCTCCTCCGGGGCGAGGTTCTCCAGCTCGCTCAGCCAGGGCTCGAACGACTCCCATCCGGTCACGCCGCGATAGACGAGCGACCGGCTGTACACGCCGCGCAACGGGCTGTCGGGAAAGTTCCATTCGCCGGCGTTGAAGCAAAAACCCTGGTCGATCATGAACACCCGCAGGGCTTGCTCCGGTCCGGGCTGGCAGAAGATCACCTGGCGGCCGTTGCAGTTGCACGTCCACTTGTCGAGCAGCAACATGCCGTGGAAGTCGGCCAGGTTGGCCACAGTCGCCAGCGCCGGCTCGGGCAGGTAGTCGTAGATCGGCAGCGGCCGGCTGTCGAGCGGCAAGCGCGAGCCGAACTGCAAGCCGGGAGCGCACCGCACTTTTTGCCCCGGCAGGTGGATCACCATCTCCGGCGAGGCCTGAATCAGCGCCAAAGGCACGTCCACGATCACCGGCTCCGGCACCGGCAGGCCGAGCCGCCGCGCCAGGCGTCCGGCGATCAACTCGTTCGCCAGCACGCGCGCATGCTGCGGATTGTTCGAGAATTTCACGACGTAATAGTGGCCGTCGGCGGCGCGCATGAGCTGCGATTGCGCTCCGCCCTTCATCGGGCGCACATGTTCGACGGCGCAGACCGGCATGGCTCCGGTCTGGATTCTAGGCGAGCGCCGCGCCTGATTGATTCCCCCCATCAGGGGGGCGATTGAAGTCGTCAACAGCGGCGAGGAAGGCGCGCAGGCTCTCCACGTACACGGGCGGGAACTCCACCATCGGCCGGCGGCGCTGGATGAGGGCGAGCGCGTCTTCGAGCGAGTAGCCGAGCACCGGCAAAATCGCCGCGCAGGTCAGCGGCGCGCGATGAATGCCGGCCGCGCAATGGACATAGAGCTGCGTCTCTTCCTGCTGGAACGCGGCGGCCGCGAACTCGACCGAGCGGGCGAAGAACTCCGGCGGCTTGGGTTGGAAGTCGTCGTCGGTCGGGTTCCACAGCGCCTCCAGGCCCCAAGCGCGCGCCAGATCGCGCTCGTCGAATTCGGCTTGCACGTTGATGACGTGCGTGAAGCCGAGGCGCGCGAGAAATCCCATGCGTTCGTGCGTCCAAATCGCCTCGCCGACCGCCAGGCGCTGCGTCAGATAACTGATATCCACGTCTTTGGTTCAGGGTAACGCGCCGCGCCGCCGCTTGCATGGCGCCGCGGGAACGGGCAACCTGGTAACGCCCGTACAGTTTGGATGCGGCAGGGCAGTTCGACTACAGGCGGAATTTCCGCGGGGAGGAAGTGACGATGGAAGACAGAGTGTTCATGAGCGGCGGCGCCCGCCGTCCGGAAGACATTGCGCTGGACCTGATGCGCTATATCGCCGATGCGGCCGGCTACGGACGCACGCCCGCCGCCGCCGGAACGGGGCCGGGCACCTCCGCCGAAGAGCAGCACGCGGAAAAACTCTTGCAACTGTACCGTCGCTGCGTGGCGGCGGTGCAGTTGGGCGCCTGAAGGGGCGGCAGCGCGGCCACCGCCCCTGGGGGCGGCTACTTCTTTTTCCGCGCGCCCGCGCGTTTGCCGGCGCTCTTGCGAGCCGGGCGGCGCGCCGGCTTGCGCGCGCTCTTGCGCGCGGTCTTGCCGCGGCCGGAGCGCCCCGTGCGCGCGGCGCTTTTCGCGCGCGCCTTCGGCTTGGCTTTCTTTTTGGCGGCGGCGCGCGGCGCGGCCTTGCGAGCGGCGCGGCGAGCGGGTTTCTTGGCGGCGGGACGCGGCCGCGGCGGAGGCGCCGGGGTGCTGGTGGCCGCGATCACCTCTTCTTCCACGATCGTGACCGGCTGTTCTTCTTCGTCGATCTCTTCCGGCTCGTCGAAGCCGGCGCCTTCCTCGCCGAAGCTCAGACTCTCGTCGCCATCATCGTCATCCGCGGCGCAATACAGGCGCAACGTGCGCTCGTCGGTCATTCGCTTTCCTCCTTGCCATGCGGAACGGCTCTTCCATGAGCCCCCGTCAGGCAAGGGTCATCCGATTTCCCCGGCGCTGTCAAGCGCCGTGGCCGCACGCCGCGCCGCCTGACGCCCAAGCGCGGCCGCGCGCCGCTCGGCGCTCGCGCCCGCCGGCCATCGCCTCGGTCTTGAACGCGCTCCCGGGCGTGGCGGAGATGTCCTTTGGTTTGTGTACGTTATAGGGGAAATCGGCGTCCGCCACATGCTCCCGCAGCGGCAAGTGGATGCGCAAAATGCGCCCGGCGCGCAAGTACGAACCGCGCAAGTGGTTCCAGCGCCGCAAGGCCAATTCCGAAACCCCGAATTGCTCGGCGATCTTGCGCAAGGTATCGCCGCGCCGCACGCGATAGCGCGTCGCCACGCGCGTGTAGCGCATGTGATCGGGCGCGGCGCGCCGCACCGGGATCACCAGGTCGTCGCCGGCGTGCAGGCGCGCATCGAGCGAAACGTTATTCACCTCCGCGATGCGCGCGGCAGTGGTGCGGTAGCGGCGCGCGATCTCGTAGAGCGATTCCCCGGGTTCGACTTCGTGATAACGCCAGAGCACGCGCTTGTCGGGCGGAATCTTCTCCAGGGCGGCGCGGAAGCGCGCCAGCGTGCCCGCGGGCAAGTGCAGCACGAAGCCGGGCGTGTTGGGGGTGGTCAGGCGCAGCAGGCTCGGGTTGAGCTCTTGCATCTGGGCCACGCTCGCGCCCGCGCATTCCGCGGCCAGCCGCAGATCCACCGGCGCATCCAGGACCACTTCGTCGTCCACCAGCGGCGGATCGGCGGCGAGGCGGCTGAGCCCGTACTGGCGCGGGTTCTTGGCCATCAGCGCCATGGCGATGATGATGGGCACGTAGTTGCGCGTCTCTTGCGGCAGCAGGCCGCGGCGGTAGAGCACCCAAAAATCGGCCGAGCCGCTCTCCGCCACCGCGCGCTGAATCGTCGCCGGACCGGCGTCATAGGCGGCCATGGCCAAATACCAATCGCCGAACTCGTGGTAGAGATCGCGCAGATGGCGCGCCGCCGCCAGCGTGCTCTTTTGCGGGTCCTGGCGCTCATCCACCCACCAGTTGCGCTTCAGCCCATAGTCGTCGGCGCGGCTGGCCATGAATTGCCAGATGCCGCGCGCGCCGGCGCGCGACACGCAGAAGGGATTGAAGCTGCTCTCGGCTTGCGCCAAATAAATCAGATCCTGCGGCACTCCCACTTGCCGCAACGTGCGCTCGATCATGGCGCGATATTCGCCGGCGCGGCGATAGCTGGCCTGCAGGTACTCGCGGCCGCCGGGGGTGCTGAAGTAATGGATATAGCGGATCACCGGATCGGTGAGCGCCAGCGGCAGGTCGCCGCGCGTGTTCTTGATCTGCTGCTCGACTTCCGCACGCGTGGCGGCGTCCACGGGAAACGTCAGTTGCGCCACCGACTCGATCGGCGCCGGCTGCGGTTTCTGCTCGGTGAAGCCGTCGCCGGCTTCGAGCGCGCTGGTCTCGAGCGCGTGCACGCGATCCACCAGGCGATTCAGTTCCGCCTGCAAGGGCGGCGTTTGCCGCAGATCGTAGGAGCTGGCCAGCAGCCGGTCCACGGCGCGGTCAAACTGCGCCCGCGCCTGATCCAGCCGCCCGGCGCGATATAAGGCGAAACCGCTCTGATAATCGCGCTCGCAAGCGGCGACGAGCGCTTGCACCGGATCGGGCGGGGGCGGCGCGGGGCTGGCAAGCGCCGCGGGCGCGGGCGCGGCTGCTGGTGCGGGAACGGCCGCCGGCCTCGCGGCCGCGGCCGGCGCCGGCGGCGGCAAGGGGCGCACGCGCGGCGGCGCGGCCTGCGCCTCCGGCGCGACGGGGGCGGGGCCGCGCAGACCGCAGGCGCCCAGGGCGAGGCTCAAGGCAGCGGCAAGAACGCAAGCGGTTTGGCGCGAAAAAGACACGTAAGGAAGTGGGAGACGAGGCGCGCAATCCGCGCAAGCTGGCCCGAAGAATGAAAGTCGCTCCCATGCTAGCCCGCCGTCTTCGCACGGGTCAATCGGGGCGAAGGTGCAGGCGCAAACCTGTACTTTCGACCAGTCGCGGGCGATGCGAGGAGGCGCGGAGGGCCTCTAGGCTACCTCACGCAAACGCTTGCCGGCCTGCTCGACGAGCAGGCGCCGCAGCTCGCCGGGAATGTTGTCTTGCCGCGCCAATTGCTCGTTCGCCTGGCGCAAGTCGCGCAGCACCTGCTCCGGCGTGCGGCGGGACAACATGGCGATCTCGTCCACCGCGAAGCCCTCGATGGCAAACAGCACCAGGTCCTCGCGCTGCCGCGGGGGCAGGCGCTCGAGCGCGGCTTCGAGCAGGGTCACGGCTTCTTCCGCAGCGGCAGCCTCTTCGGGCGTACCCATCGAAAGGTCGGGAGTGATATCGCTCAACTGCGGCTGCTCGACGGCGGAAAACTCCGCGTACTCTTCTTCTTCCTCGCGCTGCTTTTCCCTTTCGGTGAGCTCACGGTCGAGCGAGTCGGCGACCTCGCCGCCATACTGCTGATCGGTCTGCCCGGCCAAGCGGTGGATGGCCTGCACGGCGAGAAGGTAGAACCAGCGCGGCGGGGCGGGATGGCGGCCGTTCGGAGACGAGAGCGCATCGGCGATCATCTCGTCGAGCACTTCGCGGACGTCCAGTTGTCCCGGCCGCAATTGGCCCCATTGCTCGCGCAGCCGCAATTGCCGCGCCACGAAGCGCCGCAATTGGTCCACGTTGGCGGCGATATAAGCGGAAAGGTCTTGCCGCTCGCTTTCGTTCGAGACCGGCGCGGGCGCCGATTCCCCGGCGGCGGGCATGTGGCGCACGGTGGCGTGGCCGCTGCGGCGCTGCTCGCGGTGCAAGCGCTGCTTGTGTTTCTTGATCTGCTCGACGAGATCGTCGCCGGCCTGGTGCAGCGCCAATTGCGCGCTGGCGGCGGTGGCCTCGGAGGCCAATTGTCCGGTGGGCAGACTGAGGCTGAGCGAGCAAATCACGCCGGCGCGCACGGAATTGCGCGTCAGCCGCCCGCGCAGCCGCACCAGGTCGGGCTGAAAAACCACCAGCAGCCGTTCGATCTTGCGGCCGAGGCGCTGAATTTGTTCCTCGAGAGAAGAGGACTTCGGGACTTGAAAGGTGAAATGGACGTGCATGGAAGCGCTCGCCCCCGCGAGGCGTATTCTCCTCCTATTGCTTGTAGTATGCGCCCGGCGAAGGGAAACGCAACTGCAGCCGGAGTCAGTGGATGCCTGGTGACTTGCGCGCGCGGCTTAGGAAGCGGCGCCTCCGGCCAAGCGCGGGAGGCGGCGCGGCTGCCAGCGGCCGGGCGCCAGGCGCTCGAGCACAGTGCGCGCGGGCTCGGGCTCGGCCGCGCCGTAGCGTGGAAGCGCGCGCCGCCAGAGGAAGCGTCCCACGGCCACCGTCCCGCCGTAGGCGATGCCGCTCTTGGCGACCAAACCCGCACCGCCGGGGACCAGCGCCACCAAGCTGCGCGCCAGCGCGCGCCAGCCGAACGCGCCGGCGAGAACGAAAAGAATGTCGCTCGACTGATCGAGCCAGCCGACGGCTTCGCCCTGGATCGCGGCCAGTTGCAGCGCCAGCCGAATTTGATTGGCAGTGAGCACGACGGTATCGGAGGCAAATTCACCCACCGCCCAGGCGAGGCCCACCGGCGACGGCACCACTTCCGGGATCGCGCTCAACGCCGCCACCGCCGCGTTGCGCATGGCCGCGGCCTGAATCAGCGCGGTGGCCGCCGCGCCGCGCAGGCGGGGAAAACGCCGCGCCAGCGCCAGCAAAAAGTTCGGATAGCAGCGCAGCAGTTCCATGGCCCCGGCATCGGCGTCGGCGGGATCGAGCGTCGGCCCTTCGCCGTATTGCCCGGTCGCCGCCGCCCGCGCGCGCGGGGTGAAGACTACGATGTCGGCGGATCTCCGGTACTCCTCCAGCCGGACATCGCCGGCGAGCGCCGCTTGCACGCAGGCGAGCGCGCGATCGCGCTCGGCGCCGGCCAGTTCCAAGGGGACGAAAAAGGATACGAGCGCGTCGCGATCTTCGGGATCGGCGCCGACCACCAGCAGCGAGAATTTCTGTTCCGCCATCTTGGCAATGCGGCGGGGCTTGATTCGCCGCACCTGCTTGACGCTTTGCTTCGCGAGGCCCATGGCTCCAGTCTATGCCCCGGCGCCCCGGCGATTCCGGCTCGCTCCCCCGCCATGCCCGAATCCGACGATCGGCCCGACGGCCGCGGCGCGCGGCGGCGGCGAAGCCTAAGTTTGGCAAGTGCCGTGGCCTGAGCTAAGACGGTTCCGGGAAAGCCTTCACGGCGCCCTTGAAGCGGGCACGCGTTGGGGGGGGAAGACCAGGGCAGATTCGCCGCGATGAGCGAGATGCGGTGCAAGTGCTTGACGATTAATCAGTTACACTGGCATGCGCGGAGCGGCGGCGGTCGAAAAAATGGCCTCCTGGCCGGAAGTACAGGTCAACACCCCCTGCGGCGCGGCGGGCGGTCGCTAGCGGCTAAGCGATTGCGGCGCTTGGGTTTGCAGGCGGCACACGGGCTCGCGTGCGCTGCTTGCAGTGTTGAGCTTCCCAACGGGTGGGGCCCAAAAGTGGGCCACCC
>JAJPKR010000037.1 GCA_021323595.1 Terriglobia bacterium
CGTCGCGAGACAGTTCGGTCCCTATCTGATGTGGGCGGAGGAGATTTGCGGGGGCCTGTCCTTAGTACGAGAGGACCGGGATGGACGAACCTCTTGTGTTCCAGCTGTCGCGCCAGCGGCACGGCTGGGTAGCGAAGTTCGGTTGGGATAAACGCTGAATGCATATAAGCGTGAAACCCTCCCCAAGATTAGATCTCCCAAACCCCAAGGGTTTTGAAGGCCACAGGAAGACGACCTGTTCGATAGGCTGGATGTGTAAGCCCGGTAACGGGTTCAGCTTACCAGTACTAATCGGCCGTTCGGCTTGACCACAATTTCATGCGCGGCCCCCGCCCGGGGCCACGGATTTGCCGGCTTCCCTCGCCCACGGCGAGGGTTCCACCCCGAAGTGAGGAGTAGGGCGAACCTGCCCGCCTCACTCCGGTGGCGCGAATACTTGCCCTGTTTCGGTTGGATGCCGCCCGCGCGCGGGCGGCGAAACGCTTTCGGCGGCCTTAGCGAGGGGGTTCACCCGTTCCCATCCCGAACACGGAAGTTAAGCCCCTCAGCGCCGATGGTACTGCCCGGGCAACTGGGTGGGAGAGTAGGACGCCGCCGAATTAAATCGCAACGCCGGAATGCCCGGAGCCGCTCGCAAGCCGCTCCGGGCATTGGCGTTTTTGGCGGCCGAGCCGCCACCGCGCCTCGGGCATCGCTGCGCCGAAAGTGCCGCCGACAGCGCGGACGATTACGCGGCGCGCGAGAGCGCGATGGTGGCCTCCAGCGCCGCCGCCACCGCCGCCTCGGGGACGCCGGCAACGATCTCGACGACGCCGATGGCGCGGGGCAGCACGAAGTGAGGCACGCCGCCGCGCGTCTTCTTGTCGCGCGCCACGTGCGCGAGGATCGCCCGCGGATCTTCCTCGATGGTCGGCAGCGGCGCGGTCAGCGCCAGCACCGCGGCTTCGAGGCGCGCCGCTTCCGCCGCTTCCAACCGCCCGAGCCCGGCCGCCAGCCGCGTGGCCGCGATCATGCCCCAGGCCACGGCTTCGCCGTGGAGATAGCGGCGGTAGTTTCCGGCGCGCTCGAGCGCGTGCCCTAGGGTGTGGCCGAAGTTCAGGATGCGCCGCCGGTCGCGCTCTCGTTCATCCTCCGCCACCACCTCGGCCTTGATGCGCACGCAAGCGGCGATGAGCCGCTCGAGCGGCGCCGTCTCGCGGCGCCGCAATTCGCCGGCGCAGCCGGCGAGGAATTCGAACAGCTCGCGGTCGGCGATGACCCCATACTTGAGCGCCTCCGCCAGGCCGGAGCGGTACTCGCGTTGCGGCAGCGTTCGCAGCACCTCCGGATCCGCCAACACCGCCCGCGGCTGATGGAAGGCGCCGAAAAGATTCTTGCCCGCGCGCAGATTGACGCCGGTTTTGCCCCCGATGGCGCTGTCGATCATCGCCACCAGGGTGGTGGGAATCTGGACGACCCCGACGCCCCGCATAAACGAAGCGGCGACAAATCCGGCCACGTCGCCGACCACGCCCCCTCCCAACGCCACCACCACGCTGTCGCGGTCGGCGCCCTCCGCCGCCATCGCTTCGGCCAGCGCGGCGGCGCCGGCCAGCGTCTTGTGGCGTTCGCCATCGCGCAGTTCGAGCGCAAGCACGTGCAAGCCCGCGCCGCGCAGGCTCTGCTCCGCGGCCGCGCCCCAGTGGCGGCGGATGCGCGGGCTGCTGATCAGGACCACGGGCGAGTTGGCGCGCGCATAGCGCGCGACGAGGGCGCCGGCGCGCGCCAGCCCGCCGCGCTCGATTTCGACGTCATAGGGATGCGGCAAGGGGACGGTGACAGTGGGCATCGCGCCGGTGCTTCATCATAGCGCGCCTATACTCGAAGGTTATGCCCGCCCCCGAATTCGTCGTCGTCGGCTCCGGCATCGCCGGCTTGCGGGCGGCGATCGAATTGAGTCCCGGCCTGCGGCCCGGCGCGGTCGTGGTCCTCACCAAGGCCGGACTCGACGATTCCGCCACCGCATACGCGCAGGGCGGCATCGCCGCCGCGCTGGCGCCGGACGATTCGCTGGAGCTGCACGAGCAAGACACGCTCGCCGCCGGGGGCGGGCTGTGCGATCCCGCCGCCGTGCGCGTGCTGGTGCGCGAGGCGCCGGCCGCCATCGAGGAGCTGCTGGCCTGGGGCGCGGCCTTCGATGCCCCCGCCGGCGCCGCCGCCGCTTCCGCCGCTGCCCTGGCGTTTACCCGCGAAGGCGCGCACAGCCGCTCCCGCGTGCTGCACGCGCACGGCGACTCCACCGGCCGCGAAATCGCGCTCACGCTGCTGCGCCGCGCCCGGGCGCTGCCCCAGATCGAATTTCGGCCGCGTTGCATCGCCCTCGCCCTGCTGCGCGATGATCACGGCCGCGTGGGCGGCGTCGAATGTCGCGAGCTCGATACCGGCGCGACGACCGGGCTCGCCGCCCGCGCCGTCCTGCTCGCCACCGGCGGGCTGGGGCAAGTCTATGCCGCCACCACCAACCCGGCGGTGGCCACCGGCGATGGCGTGGCGCTGGCCGCGCGTGCGGGCGCGTGGCTCGCGGACATGGAGTTCGTGCAATTCCACCCCACCGCGCTGGCGCTGCCCGGCGCCCCGCATTTCCTGCTCTCGGAGGCCTTGCGCGGCGAGGGCGCGGTCTTGCGCAATGCCGCCGGCGAGCGCTTCCTGCCCCGCTACGATGCGCGCGCCGAACTGGCGCCTCGCGACGTCGTCTCGCGCGCCATCGAGTTCGAGATCGCCCGCCAGGACGCGCCGCACTGTTACCTGGACGCCACGCATCTCGACCCGCGCGAGCTGGAGCGGCGGTTCCCGCGCATTCTGGCGACGCTGCGGGGCTTCGGCTTGCAACTGGCCACCGACCTGATCCCAATTCGTCCCGCCGCCCACTACGCCATGGGCGGCGCCTGGACCGATCTCGACGGCTGTTCGTCCGTGCCCGGGCTGTATGCCGCCGGCGAGGCCGCCTGCACCGGCGTTCATGGCGCCAACCGTCTGGCCAGCAATTCGCTGCTGGAAGGCCTGATTTTCGGCGCTCGCGCCGCGCGCGCCATGCGCGCCGCGCCGCCCGTGGACTCCTCGCGCCTGGAGCCGGTCGTCGTGCCGCCGTCGCCCTCCTGGGATCGCGCAGCATTGCAGGCCGGCATGAGCCGCGCCGCCGGCGTGCTGCGCTCGGGTCCGCAATTGCGCGCCTGGCGCGAGGCCTTGCGGCGCCCGTCCGCCTCCGCCGCCGGCTCAGGCGGCCCGCTGGAGCCGATCGAGACGGCCAATCTTGTCACCGTAGCCGAAGCCATCGTTGCCGCCGCGCTCGCGCGCGAGGAGAGTCGCGGCGCCCATTATCGATCCGACTTCCCCGACAGCCGCGAAGATTGGGCCGGCGTCCACTCCTTTCAACGGGATGGCAGCGTGTATCTCGCCCCGGCGCCGCCGGCGTAGGCCTGCGGCTGGTGTGAAAAAAGGGCAGAGAGCGGCAGGCAGACGGTGGCGCGCAAGGGGCGGGACGGCGCGCGCTGCGAACGGCACCAGGCTCATGCCTGGCGACCCGCGAACGGCAGCCACGGACAAGAGCCGGCGCCTGCCGACGCCGGACGCCGTGCCGCATCCCTCCACGATCCGCGCGAGGCGCCGGGTCCGGGCGGTTCTCTGCCGCCCGGCGGCCTGGCGTACACTGTGGCCTTGCTCGGGGCAACCCGGCGCCAGGGTTGCTCGCAGCTGAGGAGAACCCGAATTTGAAGACCTACGAGACCGCCCAATTGCGCAATCTCGCCGTCGTCGGCCACGGCGGATGCGGGAAAACCACTCTTGTTTCGAGCGCGCTCTTTACCGCCGGCGCGACGCCGCGGCTGGGCCGAGTCGAAGAAGGCACGACTACGACCGACTTCGACGAGGAAGAGATCGCGAGGCGCTTCAGCATCGCCGCCGCGCCGGCCTTTGCCGAGTGGAAGAAGCATAAGATCAACTTCCTCGACACGCCCGGCTACAACATTTTCATTCACGAAGCCGAGCTGGCGATGGCCGCCGTCGAAGCGGTGGTGATCGTGGTGGACGCCGTAGCCGGCGTGGAAGTGCAGACGGAGAAGGTCTGGGGCTTCGCCGCCCGCCGCAACCTGCCGGCGATCTTCGTGATCAACCGCATGGACCGCGATCGCGCCGACCGCGAACGCGCCTTCGCCGCCTTGCAGGAACGCTTCGGCCGCGGCGTTTGCCTCGCGCAATTGCCCTGGGGACAAGAAAAGGATTTTCAGGGCGTCATCGATCTCGTCCAGCAGCGCGCCTATGCCGGCACGGCGGGCGGCAACGGGCAGAGCCGCGAGAGCGACATTCCCGCCGCTTGGGCGGAGGCCGCGCGTGCCGGCCACGAAGCGCTGGTCGAATTGATCGCCGAAAACGACGACGCCCTGATGGAGGAGTTCTTCGACCAAGGCACGATTCCCCTGGGCCATTTGCAGGCCGGCTTGCGCCAGGCCGTCGCCGCTCGCCGGGTGTTCCCGGTTCTGTTCGCCGCCGCGGGGCCCAACCTTGGGGTCGATCGCTGGATGGACTTTCTCGTCGAGTTCGCGCCCGCTCCCGGCGAGTTGGGCGAGATCGCCGGCGCGGCGCAGCCCGGCGGCGAACTCACCCTCAAGCGCGCCGTGCGCGACGACCAGCCGTTGTCGCTCTACGTTTACAAGACCATGGCGGATCCGTTTGCCGGCCGGGTCACCTACTTCAAAGTGTGCAGCGGCGTGGTCAAGAACGACGCCACGGTGACCAATTTCAACCGCCAGGGGACGGAGCGTTTGGCCCACCTTGCCGCCATGCAGGGCAAGCAGGCGGTGGCCGTCACGGAATTGCACGCGGGGGACCTAGGCGGCGTGGCGAAGCTGCGCGACACCCTGACCGGCGATACCTTGGGCGATCGCGCCGCGCCCATTTTCTACCCGCCGGTGAGCGTGCCCGAGCCCGCCATCGCCTTCGCCATCGAGCCGAAAACGCGCGGCGATGAAGACAAGATCGGCGCGGCGCTGCACAAGATGCTGGAGGAGGATTTGGCGCTGCGCTTCGTGCGGGATGCCCAGACCAAGGAATTCTTGCTCGCCGGCAGCGGCCAGCAGCACGTGGAAATCGCCGTCGCCAAGCTCAAGCGCCGCTACCACGTCGAGGTGACGCTCAAGGCGCCGAAGGTGCCGTATCGCGAAACGATTCGCGGCCGCGCCGACGTGCAAGGCCGGTACAAGAAGCAGACCGGCGGGCATGGCCAGTACGGCGACTGCAAGATTCGCATGGAACCGCTGCCGCGCGGCTCCGGCTTCGAATTCGTCAACGAAATTTTCGGGGGCGCCATTCCCAAGAACTTCATTCCCGCCGTGGAAAAGGGGATCATCGAAAGCGCCGAGCGCGGCTTTCTGGCCGGCTATCCGGTCGTGGACTTCCGCGTGGTGCTCTACGACGGTTCCTACCACGAGGTGGACTCCAGCGAACTGGCCTTCAAAGTCGCCGGCTCGCTCGCCTTCAAGAAAGCGATGGAACAGGCCAACCCCGTGCTGCTCGAGCCGATCATGGAGGTCGAGGTGCAAGCGCCGCAGGAGTTCGCCGGCGACTTGATCGGCGATCTCAACGGCCGCCGCGGCCGCATCGAAGGACTGGATACGCGCGGTCACGATCAGATCATCCGCGCCCAAGTGCCCATGGCCGAAATGCTGAGCTATCAGTCGGATCTGACCTCGAAGACGCAGGGCCGCGGGCAATTCCATATGACGTTCGCCCGCTACGATCTCGTGCCCGGGCCGCAGGCGGAAAAGATCATCGCCAAGGCCAAAGCCGAGCGCGGCCAGACGGTCGAAGAAGAAGCTTAGGAAGCGGACGCGCCCTAAGCGGCAATGCCGTTGCGCGCCAGGCAGGCGCGCACGGCCGCCTCGCCATGAAAGAGTTCAGCCTGCCAGCCGCGCGCCCGCGCCGCCGCCACGAATTCCGGCATGTCGTCGAAAAAGAGAATTTCCTCGGGCGCGCAGCCCGCTTGCGCCTCGGCCGCGGCATAGATGCCCGCCGCCGGCTTGGCGGCGCCGACTTCATACGACAGCGTGTGGAAATCAAAGCGCTCGAGCCAGGGCAGTTCCCGGCATAGGTACCGAAAGTGACATTCGTTGGTGTTGGAAAGCAGCCCCACGCGATGGGTGCGGCGCAGGCCGGCGATCATCTCCGGCGGCAGCAGCGGCTCGAGCGTGAAGATGCGGCACCACCACTCTTGCCAATCCTTGCGGTCGCCGCCGACGAGCGGCGCCAGCCGCGCCTGGAAAGCCGGCCAGTCGCAGGCGCCGATTTCGTATGCGGCGGCTTCGCGCATCACTGCCTCGCGGCAACCGGCGAGTTCCGCCGCGAGGGGATCGAAGCTGAAGGGGATCAGGGTTCGGCCGAGATCGAAAATGATCGTGGTAACGGACATCGCGGAAATGAAAGGGCCGCCCGGCCCGTGCTGGCCGCGGCGGCCCTGATTGTCGTTTTGCGCACGCTTACGCGGCGCGTCGCCCGCTCTTCGACTGGTCGCTATCGGGCATCAACTCGAGCACGTAGCCAGCGTCGAGAGAAGCATGGCAACGGCTGCATTTTTGGCCCGGCATAACGCGCAGACGAGTACGGCCGAGGCGCACCTCGGGCACCGCCAGACCATCCACGGTGCGGGTGCACATCGGGCAATGAATTTTGGCTTTCAATCCGTCTAGCACTGCCGACATACGGCTCGTCCTCCCTTCCCAATGCCTCCCCACGGCGCGGCGGGAAGAGCATCAAAAAATTCGCTATGAGTGCAAACTGCGATTCGGCCCATTGGACGCCGGAACGGCGGGAAAAGTTTCACTTCTCCAGGGTCCGCAATCGCTTTGTATGAATCGTTTCACCCGTGGAAGCGGGCGAAACCGACCTCAAGCACTTGAAAAATCTGCGATAGTGTAGCCGCACTCGGGCCGAATTGCAAGCGCCTTGGCCGCCCCTGGCCTGCAACTGGCCTATTTACCAACTCGATACGGTCAAGGGACGCCCGGACTGGCTGATAAACTTGCGGGTTCCGCGCTCGCGGAGACCACCCATGACTCCCTTGACCCAGCTCAGCTCTGAAGAGCAGCTTTGGCGCCAGTCCTTGCGGGACGTGGCGCAGCAACAGGTGCGGCCCCGCGTTCGCGCCATGGACGAAAGCGCCCATTTCGCGCCCGAACTGATCGCCGAGTTCTTCCGTCTCGGGTTCATGGCGATTCAAATACCCGAAGAGTTCGGCGGCGCCGGCGGCACGTTTTTCGACTCGGTGCTTGCGGTCGAGGAGATGTCGGCAGTGGACCCTTCGGCCGGAGTCGTCGTGGACGTGCAGAACACTCTCGTCAACAACGCCGTCTTGCGATGGGCCAACTCGGAGCAACGACAGCGCTATCTGCCCAAGCTGGCGCGGGAATGGCTCGGCTCGTACGCGCTTTCGGAGCCGGGTTCCGGCAGCGATGCCTTCGCCATGCAGACGGTGGCGCGCCGGGACGGCGGCAGCTACGTCTTGAGCGGGCGCAAGCTCTGGATTACGAACGCGCTCGAGGCCAGCCTCTTCATCGTGTTTGCCAACGCCGATCCCGCGCAGGGCTATCGCGGCATCACCGCGTTCTTGGTGGAAAAAGACGCGCAGGGCTTCCGCGTCGGCAAGAAGGAAGACAAACTCGGCATCCGCGCTTCCAGCACTTGCGAGCTGATCTTCGAGGATTGTCACGTGCCGGCCGCGCAAGTGCTGGGGGAACCGGGCAAAGGCTACAAGATCGCAATCGAAACCCTCAATGAAGGCCGAATCGGCATCGGCGCGCAGATGATCGGGCTGGCGCGCGGCGCCTGGGAGGCCGCCTTGGACTACGCCCGCGAGCGCAAGCAGTTCGGCAGGCCGATCGCGGATTTTCAAGCGATTCAATTCCAACTGGCCGAAATGTCCACCCAGCTCGAAGCCGCGCGGCTGATGGTCTATAACGCCGCCCGGCTGAAGGATAGCGGAGCCAGCTTCGTGCGCGAGGCGGCGATGGCGAAGTATTTCAGTTCGGTGGTCGCTGAAAGAGTGGCATCGCTGGCGGTGGAGATCTTTGGCGGCAACGGATTCGTCAAGGACTATCCCGTGGAAAAGTTCTATCGCGACGCCAAGATCGGCAAGATCTATGAAGGCACCTCGAACATGCAATTGCAGACGATTGCCAAGCTGATCCTGAGCCGATAGTCGCGGCAGGCCGCCTGCGAAGCGCCGCCGGCGTCCAAATGCGAGTGGCGCAATGGCGCTGGCACGAAGATCTGGATTTGACTCCGCTATGGGGATTATGGAGCGAAGCCGCTGAATCGGGCGGGCAGTCGTTCTTCCAGCGCCCGGAGCCGGCGCAAGAATGGCTGTGGGCGTATGCGCCTTGGGTGCGGCCGCGCATTCGCTATTGCGCCGGGTGCGGTGCGATCGTGCCTTGGGTGCAATGGGGCGAACGGCTGATTACCTTGGGCGCCGGCATGTTCGACTACTGCGATGCCATCGGTGCACCTTCGGTGGCGGCGCTGCGCGCGGCGGCGGAGGTTCCGCGCGAGGTTCCCGGCTTGCGTGCGGACTCGCCGTGGGCCGCCGCCTGGCGCGCGCTGGCGCCGGACTGGGGAGCACCCCGGCATTGCGCGCCCTTCCTGGCCGCTGGCCTCGGCCCCGAGGAACTGGATCGCCGCCATCCCAAGGCCGCGGAGCGGCTGCGACGAATCGCGCGCCAAGGCGCGTGGGGCGCGGTGACCGACCCCAGCGCACGGGCGGCGCTGCTCGAATGGCTGCTGCGCCAAAAGCAGGCGCGGATGCGGGCGCTCGGCCGCGACAATGTGCTGGGCGCGCCGGAGGCGGCCTGGCTGCGCCGGATGGTGGCGCGTTATCCGCAATTCGCAGAGCTGTGGCGCGGCGAGATCGGCGGCCGCTGCGCCGCCGGCTTCCTGACTTGGCGCGGGCCGGGCGTGCGCTACGGATACCTGCTGGCGTTCGCGCCGGAGTTCGCCCGCTTTTCCCCGGGCGTCTTGCTGCTCTACCACGTTCTGCGCCAGTGCCAGCGAGAAGGCCGAGAAATGGACTTTCTCACCGGCGATCAGCCGTTCAAGCTGCGTTTCGCCGCCGGCCGCCGCGATCTCTTCCATTTGCGCTTGCCTGCGGCGCAAGCCGAGAGACTACGATAAGGATTGCGACCCATGACCACGGGCAACGTTGACATCCACTGTCATATCCTTCCCGGCCTCGATGACGGCGCACCGAGCATGGAGATCGCCGTGGGCATGGCGCGGATGGCGGCCGAGGACGGAACCACGCATCTGGTCGCCACGCCGCACGCGAACTTTCAGTTCCGCTACGATCCCACGCGCATCGCCGCGCTGCGCGACGAGCTGCAAGCCGCCGCCGGCGATCAGCTGCAGATTTTGATCGGCTGCGATTTTCACCTCTCGTACGAGAACGTCCAGGATGCTTTGGCGCATCCGCGCAAGTACAGCGTGAACGGCGGCCGATATCTGTTGGTCGAATTCGCGGAGATGTTCAATATCGCGAGCATGGAGGCGATCTTGCGGCAATTGCGCGAGCAGGGCCTAATTCCCGTGCTGACGCACCCCGAGCGCAATCCCGTCTTTCAGCAACATCCGGAACTGGCGCCGCGCTACATAGAACTGGGCTGCATCGTTCAGGTCACGGCGAGTTCGCTCACCGGCGACTTCGGCAAGCAAGCGGCGCGCTCGGCCGCCGATTTGCTCGACCGGAATCTGATCCATGTGCTCGCCTCCGACGGCCACTCGACGCGACACCGGCTGCCCCGCCTTTCGGAGGCAGCGCAATTCGTCGCCGAGCGCAAAGACGTGCAGCTCGCGCGCGCGCTGGTCAGCGACAATCCGGCGGCGATCATCGCCGACCGGCCGCTCCCGTACCGGCCCAACGGCGCCGTCCGCACCTCCCGCAAAAAAGGCCTCTGGAGCCGATTCCGCTCGTAGTTGCTGTGCGTTCGGCACGGGCCACAGCCGGCCCGAGTGGAAGAGGCGACCGCCCGCTCCGCGACCCTACCGCAGCTCCGCCTTTGGCATCCGAATCCTTTGGGCCGGGCCGAATGCCACGGCCGAATTCCCTCACGCGGAGATCAACGCTATGACGAAAACCAGACCATTGGCCGTGCTCGTGATGCTGCTGGCATGCACGGGATGGCTGATGGCGCAGCAAACCAGCAATCCCGATCAACAACAAGGCCAGCAATCCAGCCAATCACAACAGGCGCAGCCGTCGCAGCAACAGCAGCAGGCGCCGGCCGGCCAGCAAGGCCAGCAGCCGTCGCAGTCCGGCGCGCAACAGGAGCAAACGCCCTCGGCGACTCCGAGCGCGCCCGCGGGAACGGGCCGCAAGATGCCCGCCACCGGTTCGCCGCTCGGGCTGCTGGTTCTGCTCGGCGTCGGCGCCGTCGGCGCGGGAACGGCGATCAAGAGGCGCGCGCACTGACCGCGGTCGCGGCCCAGCCTGAAGGGCACCTGGCGCCTCGGAGCGGAGGGCGCCAGGTGCCGCCTTGGAGCCGGCGCGAGGGCCCCGGCGCATTCGCGGCCGCTACTGCAAGCCGAACCGCGCGAGCACCACGGTGAGCGCAATCACTCCCAGCACTACGCCCGTCACCCATACATAGGGCCAGTCGCGGTCCACTGCAAAGGCGTAGATCGAGAAGACCACCCGCGAAATCGGCGTTAGGATCAGCAGCACCGTCGCCAGCAGCATGATGGCCGTGGGATCGGCGTGCAGCAGCCCGGGCCAAAACACGTGCCATTGCATTTGGCTGCGCACCCAGGCGGAAGTCAGCGGCACGCGCTCGTGCCGGAACAGCGCCAGCAGCATGCCCACGAGAAACAGCGCCGAGCTGGCGTACATGCCGAAGACCAGCGCGTGATAGACCACGGCATAAACATTCGCTTCGGTCTGTTCCAGGCCGTCGGCAGAGGGATTGGGCTGAATCGGTTTCGCCATGGCTCCGTCTAGCTGCCCAGTGCCGGCAGCACGATATGGAAACGCAAGGCGAGCGCCTTGGCAACCATGTTGTAGGCCAAGTAAATCATGAGCACCGCGAAGAGCCACTTGAGCAGCCAACTCCGCAGCCGGTTCATCACCATCGTGCCCAGGGTGGCGCCCAAGGTCGTTCCCAGCGCCACGGGCGCGACCACGTGGAAATGGATCAGGCCGGCGAAAAAGAACAAGATCGCACCCACGGCGGCGGTGACGCCGATCATCAGCTTGCTGGTGCCGACCGCCACCTTCATGGGCACATTCATCGATTGATTCATCGCCGAGACTTTCAGCACGCCGCCGCCTACGCCGAGCAATCCGGAGGTGACTCCGGCCAGGTAGGAAATCGCCAGGCCGGGGCCGGTGCCGCTGATCACGTACTGGACTTGCTTGTCCTCAGCCTCGTCATGATAGTGGCCGCGCAATTGCAAGAACGCGGCCAAGCGATCGGGCTTGGCGCGGGTGAAGTCGCCGCCGGCGATGCGGCGATCATCCAAGCGGCGCGTAGTGAAGGAGGTGTAGCCCATGTAGGCGAGCAGGGCGGCGAAAATCAGCAGCATCGTCCAGGCTTGCAAGTACAACGCCAGCACGCTGCCGGAGAGCGCGCCGATGGTGGTGGCCATTTCCAGGAACATCGCCAGCCGCAAATTGCTGATGCGCTGGTCCACATACGATGAGCCGCCGGCGTTCGAAGTAGCGATCACGGACACCAAACTCGCCGCCACCGCGACCTTCACCGGCAAATGCGAGATGAGGATCATCGCCGGGACGATGATGATGCCGCCGCCCACGCCCAGCAGCGCGCCGAGAAAGCCGGCGAAGCAGGCGGCCGTGAACAGCACCATCACGAAGGTCCAGGAATAGATCATGGACGTGAAGGATTATTGTAAGCGCCGCTCCGCCGCCGGCGATTCACAAATCCACAGCGCGGAGTGTGAAAATGCTGTGCAGGGGATCTTTTCTGCTATAACTGTTGTCCCGCCCCATGGCTGTCGCCGATCTGCTGACCGAAAAGGGCCTGCCCGCGCACTTGCTCGCTGAGCGCGCGGTCCTGGGCGCCGTGCTGATGGACGCGATGGCGTTCAACCACGCCGCCGAGGTGCTGGGCACGGAGGATTTCCATCATGACGCCCACCGCCGCATTTTCCGCGCGATGCAGGCGCTCTCAGCCGCCAGCCGCGCGATCGATTTTCTGACGCTGGCGGAGGCGCTCGAGCGCGCCGGCGATCTGGAGGCGGCCGGCGGCCCCGCCTACCTGACGACGCTCACCGAGGGCCTGCCGCGCAGCGTCAACATCGAGCATTACGCGCGCATCGTCAAGGATCGCGCCATCTCGCGCCGCCTCTTCGCCGCGGCGCAAACCATCTCCAATGCCTGCTTGGCCGGCTCCGAGGAGAGCGCGGTGCTGCTCGACCAGGCCGAGAAGCTCATCTTCGAAATCGCCGAAGAACGCGTCAAGGAGGGCCTGACCGGCGTCGGCGAGATCGCGGCGCCGCTGCTCGAGCGGCTCAACGCCCATGGCCGGCAGATCACCGGCCTGGCCACCGGCTACACCGATTTCGACAATCTCACCGCCGGCTTGCAGCCCTCCGATTTGGTGATCCTCGCCGCCCGTCCGTCGATGGGCAAGACCGCCTTGGCGATGAACATCGTCGAGCACGTGGCCCTGCACCTAAACAAGACGGCGGCGGTGTTTTCGCTGGAAATGTCGAAGGTGCAGCTCGTCATGCGCATGCTTTGCTCGGTGGCGCGCGTCAACGCGCATCGCCTGCGCATGGGCTTCGTCGGCCGCGACGATATCGATCGCCTCACCCGCGCGCTGGCGCGCGTGGCGGCCGCGCCGATCTTCATCGACGACACCGCCGGCATTGACGTGGGCACGCTGCGCGCCAAATGCCGCCGGCTCAAGGCCGAGCGCGGCCTGGATCTGGTCGTCGTGGATTATTTGCAACTGATGACGACGGTGGGCAAGGTCGAGAACCGCACCCTGGAAGTCTCGGCCATGTCGCGCGGCTTGAAGGCACTGGCCAAGGAGTTGAACGTGCCGTTGGTGGCGCTGTCACAATTGAGCCGCGCCTCGGAAAAGCGCGACGGGGATCACCGTCCGGTGCTCTCGGATCTGCGCGAGTCCGGCGCGATCGAGCAAGACGCCGACGTCGTCGCCTTCGTGTTCCGCGAAGAGATGTACCGCAAGGACGATCCCGAGGTGCAGGGCAAGGCCGAGATCATCATCGAGAAACAGCGCAACGGCCCGCGCGGCACCGTCCACCTCGCCTTTTTGCGCGATTTCACTCGTTTCGAGAATCTGGCGGAAGAAGCGGCTGCCGAGCCTGAAGGCGGCATTCCGCCCTACGAGGCCTAGAGCCGGCGCTTCGTCATGCGCGCCCATTGGACGGAAATCTCCACGGCGGCGCTGCGGCACAATCTGCGCGCCTACCGGCGGCGGCTGGGGCGGCGGGCGCCGCCCGCGATCTGCGCCGTGGTCAAGGCCAATGCGTATGGCCACGGCCTGCTCGACTGCGCGCGCGTCTTCGCGGCCGAGCGCGTTCCGTGGTTCGCGGTAGCCACCGTCGAGCAGGGCGCGGCGCTGCGCGCCGCCGGCCTGCGCCAGCGAGTCTTGGTGCTGGGCGCTTACGACCGCGCCGACGCTGCCGAGATGGCGCGCCTGGGGCTGACGGCGACGGTGTGGGATTTCACGCAACTGGAGCTGCTGCGCCAGCGTGCGCGCCGAGGCGGCGCGCTGACCGTGCACGTCAAGATCGATACGGGCATGGGACGGCTTGGCATCGAGCCGGAGGCGGCGGCGCGGCTGGCCGCCGCCGTGCGCGCGACGCCGGGATTGCGCCTCGAGGCCATGTACTCCCATTTGCGCTCCGCCGACGACGACGATCCCGCCACGCGCGCGCAACTGCGCTTGCTGCTCGCCACCGTGCGCCCGATCGCTCCGCCCTTCTGGCACTTGGCCAATAGCGCCGCCGCCTGGCGCTTTCCCGCCAGCCGCGGCGGCCTGGTGCGGGTCGGCCTGGGGCTTTACGGCTACGGGCCCGGGCGGCAAGCCGCCGCGGCGCTGCGTCCGGCACTGAGCTGGAAGGCGCGCATCATCGCCATCCGCGAGCTGCCCGCCGGCCGCCGCGTCGGCTACGGCGGCGAGTTCGTCACCCGCCGCCGGTCGCGGATCGCCGTCTTGGCCTCGGGCTATGCCGACGGCTATTCGCGGCGGCTGTGGGAGAGCCGCGGCCACGTGCTCGTGCGTGGGCGGCGCGCGCCGATAGCCGGCCGGGTCAGCATGGACCTGACTTCCGTGGATGTCACCGACATTCCCGGCGCGCAAGTCGGCGAGGTCGCGGTTTTGCTCGGCCGCCAGGGACGGCAAACCCTAACCGCCGGTCATTTGGCCGCTTGGTGCGGCACAATCCCTTACGAAATTCTCTGTGCTATCGCCGCCCGCGTCCCCCGCCGCCTGATTTGACCTGGTGTTATAGTGCGGACCGGGGCCGTTCGCTGCGACTTGGAGAGGGCCTGAGCGGAGCGGGCCTCCGTCGCCGACCGTCGAAGCCGGGCCGCAGCCGCGACCAACGGAGGCGGCGCCCAGAGTGAGGGCGGCCCAGCCGCTTTTGGGGCGAGTTCGCGGGACCCGGTAGCTTCGCCGAGTGGGCGATCTCTGGGCGCGCGAGCTGGCCCTGCGCCCGGGCGCGCTATGCGGACTTATCATCAATCGGCGCGAGAGCCGCGCGATGCCCCTTGAGCCACCGCAGGTGGTCGCGCCGTTGACGCCCGATCCCCGGGCGGTCGCCGAGGATGGGCGCCGCCGCGCGGCGGCGCCTCGCGATCCCCGATCACTGGCGCACGGAAGCGACACTTGCCGGTTTTCGCCCGCTGGCGCGCTTACTGGCGCGAACCGGCGGCGCCCCCCTCTGGCTCACTAGCCATGGCCCGGCGCTGAGCCCATCCTTGCGCGGGCTGCTGGCGAAGGCGGCGTCGCTGGCCGGCAGCCATCACCTCTTGGGTTGCCCGTTCACGCTCGCGGCGTTCACGCCGCACGGCCACGAGCTTGGCGACGGCCGCCTAGTGTTGGCGCCGGGCTACCACCGGACCCGCGTGCGTGTGGCTCGCCGTGGCGTGCAAGTGCTGACGCGGCGCGGTGTCCCGATCGCGGCGCCATCACGCGAAAATGGCCTAATGCGCGGCCGCGCGGCTGGTGCGCCGCCTGAGCCGTAAAACCGCGGGCATTGCCTCCACGAAATCGCGGGTTCGCGTGACGCGCAAGGACACTCAGGGCCTGGCTCGGCGTGCTTACCAGCCCTCCGGCGCGGTTATGTTGCTTGACGCGTGCGCTACAGTAGTGCCGGGGACGCCCGATGTACTCGCACAACCAGTTAGTCCAGCGCGCGCTCGAGTCGCTCGAAAGCAAGCCAGCATTGAACCTAAGCCAGGTCGCTAACAGGCTCAAGATCGACCGCCATACCCTCCAGCGCGCATTCAACGAGAAGGGCCTGAACTTCGCCCGACTGCGGCGTGCTGCGCTTTTGGCGGCGATCGCCATGGCGCGCGCCGAGCCAGTGCCGCTTAGCGTGAAGGAGATTGCGGTGCGAGTTGGCTTCCCTTCCGCCGGCGCTCTTTCTCAGTTTCTGCGCCGGCACGACAAACGGGGGGGGGGGCAAAAAGTACCAATCCGTCGCATTTTGTTCCCGAACATCAGCGAAAAAGTCTTGATGCGAACACAGCGGCCCACGATGATAGCCAGCGGAGCAAGCCATGAAGCAAAGAATCGAGTTGATCACCAATCTCGTGGTAATCGCCCTCGCGGCCTTCTTGGTGGTCGCGTTCGCGCGCTCGGGCCTGGCGCCCTGGCGTAAGCTGGCGGCCCCGGCCTCGATGAAAGTCGGGGACACGCTGCCCGCCATTGCTGGCATGAATAATGCGCCCGGCGGTACGACGTTGATCTTGGCCATCCGCAACGGGTGCCATTACTGTGAAGACAGCATGCCTTTTTACGCCGAGCTCGCCGCCCTGCATCGCGCGGGCAAACTGAAACCGGCGTTGCTTGCGGTGCTACCCGACGACGCGGCCGTCGCGCGCGCATTTCTTTCGGAGAATCACGTCGCTCTGCCTTTTTCGGCGGGCATCCCCCTCGACGAGATTCGCGTCGCCGGCACGCCGACGTTGATCTGGGTAAATGCCCAACGCCGCGTTTTGCGCGCCTGGGTCGGCGAGCAGCCGGCCGCCGGCCAACGGGCTATTCTCGCTGCGCTCACGACTGAATTAAAAAATTGAGGGAGGTCATCAAATGCTGTTCCTCAGATTCGCCAGAAACATTGCCATGCTCGCGGTTCTCGCAATTGGTGGGGCCGTGCTTATCGCGCCTCCGGGCGCCCAGGCGCAATGCCCGCCATGCGCTGGCACCGGGTGGTGCGGCTGCGACTACAGCTGCTGCTACAACGACTGTTACCAGCAGAACTGCGCGAACCTCACAGGCGCGGATCGGACGAGCTGCCAGGCCGGCTGCCAGGGGGATTGCACCATCTGCGCCGACGGTTCATAATCGATCGCCGGTGCGCGGCCACATCCCGGCCATCTTGGCGGGCCTAACGTCCCTCGTTGCTGCTCCAAGCGGAGGGAAGGTCGGACTGGCGCCCTCCGTGCAGGTGTCGCAATTTGAAGCGACACGCCGAGTGATTGGCGTTGAGACTCGGGTAGCAGACCAAGAAGGTCGACAGGTCGAGAACTTGCGCCCTGGGCAGTTCGCCCTATCGGTGGACGGGCTGGCCTGCCCGCGCTTGGCGGCGGAGTGGATCGCCGTACCGAAACCCAGTTCCAAATTAAAGCGGCAGCCGTCGGGCGGATCGCCGCGGCAGGCTGACTTGGTTGATGGACGCATAGCCGGAACCGCGGCGCGGGTGGTATTGCTGATTGATTTTGTCAACACAGCGCCCGTGGACCGAATGCGTTTGCTGGCTGCCCTACGGAACTTGCTCAGTACGCCGGCGCTCGATGGCGAACGGATTGAAGTGGCGGAGCTTTTGCCGCCCATCGAGGTCCTCAGGCCATTCACGTCCGACATTGCCAGCCTGCGCGACGTGGTTGCCGGGATTAAGCCACTGGCCGGCGGTCCCGGGCCGCCGCCTGCATTTCAATACGACCCGGTTCTGCTCAGCCCAGGGCCGAAGGGAGCGGCCGCGCGGCGCCAATTGGCTTTCCTCGACCACATCCGATCCGAGGAGATGCTCGCCGGATTCCGCTCGCTCACGCTCGCACTCGCGCCGCTGGCCGGGCGCAAGGTCGTCCTCTGGCTCACCGCCGATGCCTCGGCCCTCAATCCGTCCCTCGCATTTCAGTTCTCGCTTCAAGATCCGGCCGAGCAGCCGATCGGCATTCCCAGAGCCGAACTTCGAGACACATTTCGTGGGCTTAACGCGGCGGATGTGACCATATGGCCATTACAGATTCGTGGAGTGAGCAACCCGGGCATGGTGGCGGCCGCGTCGGCGGCGGGGGGTCCTGTCCAGGACCTCCAACTTTTCCAGGAGAGTCGCGCCGGCGATGCGCGGCTGGCGATGTTCACGGTCGCAAATGCGACGGGTGGATTCGTATTCGAAGGCAACAACGACCTGGTTGGC
>JAJPKR010000046.1 GCA_021323595.1 Terriglobia bacterium
GATTTTAAGTCCCGTGCGTCTGCCAATTTCGCCACCCGGGCATCGGGAACCGGGACATCTTCACGCAACTTTCCTCAATTCTCTCACTGGCGCGCGAACGCGTCGCGCGACAAGTTGATCGCTTGTGGCTGGAAAAGGGGCGAGCACGGGCCCTCGCAGCAATGGGCGGCGTCAGCGCGCGGAGGCGGCGCTGGTGCGGGGCGGCTCCGGGCCGGGGGCCTCGCTCAGGCGCGCGCGTAGGCGCGCGGAAAGCTCCGGCTCCGCGCCAAGGCAGCGGCGCAGGTCGGGGAAGCGGGAGGCGTCGAGGCGCGCGCCGCCGGCGTGAGCGTGCTTGGCCGCCACCAGCGCGGGCTGCCGGCTGCGATGCAGCACCTGCGCCACCTCCAGATCGTACATGGCGTCGGCCGCGCTCTCCGCCGGGGGCAGGTCGAAGAGCAGGCGCCAGAGCGGTTCGCGCACTTGGTCGCGCGGCATGGGCTGGATGGCGCCCGCGCGCATGCGCCGGCGAATCCCCGCCTCCAAGGCGGCGTCGAGCATCGCCGGGGCATAGAGAATGCCCTGGCCGATGCGCGCCGGGTCTTCGCGGTGCCGCGCCGACTCGAAGAGCGCCACCCGGCAAGCCTCCACGCGCTGCCAGTTCGCCGGATAATTCGCGCCATAAAGCTCGAGCCACAACGCGCAGGCCGCCGCCACTTGCGGCGCGGAGAGCGAGGTGCCGTTGCTGAAGCCGAAGCCGGATTTGGTGCGGAACATCATGAAGGCGATGTTGGGCGTGTAGCCCGCCACGGCCTTGTGCATCACCGTCTCCGGGCCCCAATTGCCCTGCATCGCCCCGAACCGCTCCGTGGTGTACGCGGACTGCGCGTAAGTGGCGCCGGTCACGGTAATGACGCGGTCAAAGGCGCTCGGGTAAACGACGGCGTGCGTGGGCAGATCCAGGCCGGCGTAAATGTTGTCGCCCGAGGCTGCCGCGACGACGACGCCCGCTTCGTAGAGCCGGTTGACCGCGTCGCCCCAGCACGCCGAAGGCACGCCGCCGACGCTCAGGGTAGCGACATCGCAGCGATCGCCGGTTCGGCCGCGCGGCGCCAGCGCATAGTTCAGGCCCTCCGCCAACGCGCCCGTGAAAAAATGAACGACCGACGGCCCCACCCGAATCGGCACCACCTCGCAGTCCGGCGCGCCGCCGAAGTCGCCTCGATAGGTCATGCCGCGATAGTCGAGCTCGACCTGGCCTCCCGCCAGCAGCGCCGCAGTCGCGGTGCCGTGCCCGGGATTGGCCAGCAATCCGCCGCTGCCGGGATCGATGGTGTCGGTGTTGCCTTCGGAAAAGTTGTAGCCCAAATCCGGGCGCATGTGCCGCGGTGTCGACGCGTGTTCGGGCCAGTAGCCGGTGTCCAGATGCGCCACCCGCACCCCTTTGCCGGTGGCGCGGCGCCGCGCCTCGAGAAAGCCGGTGAAGTTCGCTTCCAGGTGCCAGGCGGGGGAAACCGCGTCCGGCGGTGGCCAGTCAGGGTCCATGCCGGTGGCGGGTGGAGTGAGCCTCGGCTCCGCGGGCGTATGCAGCAGATCGGGCTCGACGAAGTGGCGGTAGCCATGCGCCGCCGCCACGCGATGCGCGTGATCCCACGGATGCTCATCCGCGCTGGGGGTGAGCGGCGCCACCTCGTACCAAGTTTCGGTGCTGCCAAAAAGCGCAAATCCGCGCTCGCCCGTTTCGAATAGCCGGCGCCAGCGATAACCGGCCATTCGCGGGCGGCCCAGGCTCAAACGGTCGAACAGCCACGGACGCCGCACCTTAACAAGCAGCTTGCCGCTGTGTTGCAACATCCCCCGCCTCCCGTGCGGCCGCCGCGACTGAAGGCCGCGCCGTTGCGGCTCAATTCTAGTCCCACCAGAAGGGTGGGCCGCAGCGAAGTCGAACGAAACTGGGCGAGGTCAAGACTGGACGCCAGAAACAAACGGGCTCTCGGAGGTCAGAGAGCCGTATACAATATACACCTCCGGCTCGGGAGGCGGTTAAGGTGCACCGCGTGCTGGGTCGGCCAAAAGTCGCACAGTCGCACAATGGAAATTAACCAGGCTCATCGGCCACCATCGCCAAGGCGGCGGCGCACTTGGCAGCTTCCCGCCGTCATTCGATCTTTTTCATCCGCACCCTCCGGATTTCTCAAGCGGGCGGTGGCGCGGCCTGCCGGCGCCCGCGGGATCGCGCTGCCGTTCGCGGCTGCTCTGGCGGCGTTGCTGCTCTCGCCGAGGAGCGTGGCGCAGGCGACGGCGCAGACGCCGCTGACGCTGCCGGCGGCCGTACACGACACCTCGCCGCCACTGGCCCAGATGATCGCGCACGCGCCGCCTCCGCCGCCGCCGCTGACGCCGGCGCAGATCGCCGCGCGCCGCGCGGCCTATTTCGCCGCCCACCCGCAAGCGCGGCGCGTCTCGGGCAGCCCGCCGGAACCCGTCGCGCCGCCGCCGATCGCGCCGGCGGCGGCGGCGGTCGAGCAGACGCAAGAGGGTGAGCGGCCGGCGGCCGCGCTGGTGGCGGATTTTGCGGGGTTGGGTTTCGGCTTTCACGGACCGCAAGGGGTCGCCGATCCGCGCAATCCCTCGGATAACAGCCTGGCGGCCGGACGCCGCTACTTGATCCAGACGGTCAACTCACGTTTCGCCATCTTCGACAAGAGCGGGCGCGCGCTCGCTGGACCCATACCGACCAATGTTCTGTTCTTGGGATTCCAGGGCGATTGCGGGAAGACGACGTTCGGCGACGTGGTCGTGCGCTACGATCAACTCGCGCGGCGGTGGGTGTTCGTGCTGCCGATTTTTCGCCGGCCGCGCGGCGCGGCGCCGGACGCGCCGTACGCAGTGTGCTATGCGGTGAGCGCCGGGCATAATCCGCTGGGCCGGTATTATCGCTATCAGTTCACGCGCAAGCTGTTTCCCGACTATCCGCGGCTGGGCATTTGGCCGGACGGCTACTATCTCGGCACCAGCACCGGCGACACCGTGATCCAGAAGCACGCTTGCGTGGCCGAGCGCGCGGCGATGCTGCGCGGACTCCCGGCGCGCGAGCAATGCGCGGTCCTCGACGGCGTCAACTTTCTGAATCCCGCCGATCTCGAGGGACGCCGCACGCCGCCGCAGGGAGCGCCGGAGCTCTTCTTTGCGGCGGGCGGCGCGCAACTGCGCAAGGTCTTCGCCGACGACGCCCTGGTTATGTTCCGCTTTCACGTCGACTGGCGCGACCCGCGGCAGTCGCGGGTGACGGGGCCGTTTCGCATTCCGGTCGCGCCCTACCATTACCTCTGCAACGGCCAGCTCTCGAATTGCGTGCCGCAGCCCGGCACCCAGCGCCGGCTCGACGCCCAGGGCGACAAACTCATGCAAGCGGTCGTGTATCGGCGTGTCGGCCGCCGGGAATTGGTGGCCGCACTGCACTCGATCGACACCGCCGCCGGCGGCGGGGGCGTGCGCTGGTACGAGTTGCAACTCGACCGGCCGCGCCTCCCCGTCCTGCTCCAACAGGGAACCTATGCGCCCGGCGGCGGCTACCGCTGGATGGGCAGCCTCGGCCTCGACCGCCGCGGCGATCTTGCCATCGGCTACTCCTATGGCGATGCCGCGCATTTTGCCGGCCAGCGCATGGCGGCGCGCCTGGCCCACGACGCCCCGGGCAAATTGACCTTCGCCGAAACCGTGCTGGCGCGCGGCGCGGCGGCACAGACGTATTCGCTGCGCTGGGAGGATTATGCGACGCTCGCCGTTGATCCCAGCGACGACTGCACGTTCTGGTACGCCGGCGATTTCTATGAGAAAGACGCCAAGAGCTATAGCACGCGGATCGGCGCCTTGCGCTTGCCGGGATGCCGGTGAAGAAAATTCGCGGACCGATGATCGGGCCCGGGAGGCGGTTGCAACGCGTTCGCCGATATCAGGCGAAGAGTTCTAACGGCCAACCGCTGACTGCCCAGTGCGAGCGGTCGCCGTTGCGAGTCCGCGCGTGCGCGGGGCGAGACGAGATAGCGGCGAAAGCAGCGCTGGCGCCGCGGCCGGATCACGGGTTGGCGGTCATGGTCGCGCGGCGCCCGGTCGCGATCGAAAAATACTTCATCCACTGCTGGCGGATGCCGTTCGTCTCCTCGATCAGCCGCGGGCTTGGCTGGCGGCCGTGCAGGACGATCATGACCATACCGGTGTTGAAGAGCCGTTGGGAGTGATTGACGTCAGGGCGGCGCGGGCCTTCGGCGGCGATCACGTCGGCGATCGTGATCTTGGTCGGTTCGGCACGGAAGACGCGGCGGCCCTCGGCGTCGCGACCGGCGGGCGCGAGATGGCGCAGGATGAAAAAGTCCGGCACCTCCGCGGGCGAGATTAGGCCCATCAAATAAAGGTCTAGGTAGGAGTAACCGGTGGCCGGCACATAGTAGTTGTCGTCCAGTTGCGTATAGGTGCCGTCGTGGTTATCTTGCCAGACGCCGCCGCCCATGATCGAGGCCTCGGTCGGGCGAGCGTAAGGGAAAGGGACGGGCGCCTGCAAGCCCATCGCCCAGTGCACGGGGCCGAGCGGAATGGTCTCATCGCCGGCCTTGGCGGAAACGAAAGCCGCCCAGCGATGGCCCATTTCATGGCCAAGCTGGGACATCGCGTACATATATGGGGGCATGTGGCCGTCGAGCGAGATCTCGTCGAGCTGCTTTTCGTAATAGGTCACGTCTTCCGGGCCGCCAATCGGCGCATCGGGCGGCGGATATTTTTGCATTTGGATCGCGCCGGAATACACCGGCTGGATGAAGCCCCATTGGAAACGGCCTGCGGAACAATAGGCCGCGAGATCGTGCTGCTCGGCGCCGATGCCGGTCACGGGAACGCCGTCTGAGGTGCCAAGCGGGCCGTTGCTGGGTGTACCCGCCTCTTGGTTATCTACACGGAAGTCGGAGTAGTAGGCGAGGAAGTCGAACCGATCGCCGAGCGCCTGAATGACCGTGCACGCCAGGTCGCGGTTGCTCGGCAGCTGGTAATAGTGAAACGCCTCGTACACCACCGGAAACGGCCCCGCGCCGCGCCGCAACGAGGCGAAGTGCACCTCGGGATTGCGCAGGCCCTCGAGCCGGATCACGCGCGGAGCGAGCGAACTGGCCGGCTGCGTTTGCCGGGCCGCGATCGCCTGCGCGGAAACGCGAATCCGCCGCGCCGCAAGCAGCGCCTCCGGCAGGATGCCCGCGACGGAGATGGTATTGCCAACGGCCTCGACCTCGCGCGATACGCCCGGGCCGAAGGCGAAGTAGCGAGACGTGCCGCCGCGCGGAGCAAAGCCGGCGACGGTCCATTCCACGGCCGGCGACGCGCCGGCGGCTGGCGCGAAGCGCAGCCGGTAGGAGACGCCCGCGATACCGGGATCGCCGGCGGCCAACACCGGTCCCGCCGTCTCGAGCGTCGCCTTGAGCAGCACGCCGCCGACGGCGTTGAGGCGCAGTGCCTTGAGCGCAAGATTGCCCGGCGCGCTTGCAGCCGTCGTTGCGCTCTTGACGCCGGCCAGCGCGTGCTCCGCCCCGCTCGCGATCATCGGATAAACCCCCACGATCGCGTCTTGGGCGTGCAATTGCAGGTACGACATCTCGATCGCGCCGTTCCGGTACAGCGCCGCTTGGAAACGGTTGACTGTCGGGGTCCAAGAGAAGTCTTGAATATTGCCGTAGGGCTCGCTCAGGTCCCAGGTAATCAGCGCGCGGTCCCCGGATTGCTTCACGTAGCGCTTTCCTCGCATGCGCGGCTTGAAGAAGACGCAAATCGCCGGCACGGTGTTGACGATCTCGCCGGCTGCCTGGCTAAGCTCCGCGAAGCGCGCCACCGAGATGCCGCCGAAATCGCGGCTTGGGTAGGCGGCGCCGGGGCCGGGCGCTCGCAGCGGCGGGCCGAAGCGAATCGAGCCGGTCACGCCGACCGAGAGCACGTCCCAGTCCCTGCCGGAGAAGGGGAAAACAAAGTCGTGAAGTGTCACGTTGGGGTCGGTAAGCGGCGTGCCGAACTCGGGGTCCCATTGCAGCGGCAGCACGTCCACGCGATAGCCGCCGCGCTCGGGCGTGAAACGTAAGGTCCGGTCTTGGAGATCGAAGAGATTCTCTTTCCCGAGCGCGCCAGGGTTGAGTTCCATCAATATCAGCTTGCCCCTAACCGAGACTTTGCCGATCGAGCGGCCCTGACGCCCGCGGACCTGCCCGGAAAGCGCAAGCGGCGCCGCCAAGGCGAGTGCTAGGAGGATGAACCGAGCGATGCAGGGAAGGACGAAGTTCGAGTCCGGCGATACGCGAGGGCGGAGGCCATTCGTTGCCATCGGCGGCTATTGTGTTGCCGCCTCCGGAGCGTGTCAAGGATAATGTATGCAATATTCTTCACGTTAAGGGAGACCCGCGGCGCGCCGTGCGTCACCCGGGCCGCGATGTGTCCTAAATCAGTGCGCCAGCTGCTGTCGCCAAAATGTGAGGTGGGCAGGGGCGGCTACGGGCATCGGGCCCAATCGATCGCCGAGTTCCATCGTTTGGGGTCTGCCGTCAAACGCCGGCCAGTTCGGTAACCCGGTGCTATTCGGATCGCCAGTCTTCGCGAAGTTCGTCCAGTAATCGGCGAGAGCGGTTGCCAGCCGATGGTCGGCCGGACGCCAAGGCCGGTCCAGGAAACGCAAATTGTCGAAAACGTAGGGCAGCTCGGAAGAATGGAACACCCCGAACTCAGGGTGCTGCGGCCACGGCAAGAGGTGGTCGAAATAATAGGTTCGCACCGCCCCGCCCGCCTGGAGCCACGCCGACGCCCAGAGATAGATAGAGACGCGCGCCCGATCGCGGCGCGCTGCGCGCAATGCGGCAAGGCCCGCGCGTCCATTCCGCGCCGGATAAAGCGCCTCGCATCGTGGTGCCTGTTTGCCGCAAAGCTCGGCTAGTCCCGCGTGATACGCGTCCAGAGTCGGCTGCGGCGCCGGGCCGAAACCGTAGTAGCCGATGCCGAGGTCGTCGGCGACCATGCCGAGAACCACCGGCAGACGCGAATCGCCCGCGAATGGCCGGGCGGGGATGACCCATCCGTCCTCGATCGGTCCGAAGGGCGCGTGCTGTCCCGCCGCGAGCAGCCGCGCCGCCGGCATTTGCCGCATGGCGGCCAATGACTTCGTGCCCAGCGCGTGCGCGAAGGGCGCGTCGGCGCGCTCGGCCGCGGACAAAGTGTGATCGCCCTCGAGACGGCGATCGAAGAGCACTGCCGGCCCGCTCATCATGATGGCGCGCGCGAAAAGCCCTTGCGCGAGGGGCGAGCGCAGCAGCATGCCCACACTGATCGCCCCCGCCGACTGCCCCGCGATGGTGACTTGGGCGGGATTGCCGCCGAAGCCGGCGATATTTTTCTGGATCCAGCGCAGCGCCGCGATCTGGTCGAGCAGACCGTAATTGCCGGCCGAATGGTGCGGCGATTCCGCCGCCAGTTGCGGCAGCGCCAAGAACCCGAATGGGCCGACGCGGTAATTGAAATCCACGACCAGGACGCCGCGGCGCGCCAAGGCGGCGCCGTCGTAGAGAGGCACGCCGCCGCCGCCGGAGGTGAATCCACCGCCATAAATCCAGGCGAGCACCGGCGCGCTCCGGCCGGCGGAGGCCTTCGGCGCCCAGATATTGAGATAAAGGCAATCTTCGCTCGGCTCGCCTTGGATGAGGTATTCGCGCGTCCACGGGCCGATCCGGCCGGCGGGTTTGGCCTGCATGCAGGGCGGGCCGAAATGGGTGGCGGCGAGCACGTGCTTCCATGGCAGCGCCGGTTGTGGCGGCTGCCAGCGCCGCGCGCCTACCGGCGGCGCGGCAAAAGGAATGCCCCTGTACACCTGAATGCCGTCGGCCAGCACGGTGCCCTTCACCCATCCGCCGCTGGTCTTGGCCAGCACCGCCGGAGTTTGCGCTGCCGCGAACATACCGGCCAGTGTAAAGACCGTTCCCGCTACCGTCGTGATCCGCATGCGTGGAACATGCTACATCGCCCGCGAGCCCGCTGGGTGCAAACTTCGCCGGCAAGGGCCGGCGGCCACCCGGCGGATGGGCTGCCGGTCTGCGGAGCTCACCGGCTGCGGCCCCAGCCGCCGCCGCCGGGACTCTCGATGCGAATCGCCGCGCCCGCGGGAGCGGCGACGTTGCACTTGCCCGGCAATTCGCGCTCTTCGCCCTGGATGCGCAGCACGGTGCGGCCGACGGCGCCCGGCGCGCCGCCCGCCAGCCCATAGGGGGCGAAGCGCCGCCGCTCGGCCAGCACGGTCACTTGCGCCGGCGTCAGCAGCTCGATCTCGCGAATCAGCCCGTCGCCGCCGCGATGCCGCCCCGCGCCGCCGGAGCCCCGGCGATACGCATAGCGGAGCGCGCGCAGCGGATAGGCGTATTCCAGCGCCTCGACCGGCGTGTTGAGCGAGTTGGTCATGTGCGTATGGACGCCCGGCAGTCCGGACGCATTGGGACGCGCGCCCATGCCGCCGGCGATGGTCTCGTAATAGGCGAAGGGCTGGCCGGCGCGGCGGTCGTGCTTGGGGAACAGCCCGCCGATGGTCAAGTTGTTCATGGTGCCGCTGCTGGCTGCGGGCACGCGCTCCGGCGCCGCGCCCGCCAACGCGCGCAGCAGGACGTCGACCAGGCGCTGCGAGGTTTCGACATTGCCGCCGGCCACCGCCGCCGGCGGCCGCGCGTTAACCACCGTCCCTTCCGGCGCGCGCACGGCGATGGGACGCATCAAGCCCGCGGTCGCCGCCGCCTCTTCCGGCAGCAGGCAGCGAAAAACGTAAAAAACCGCCGAATAGGCGATGGCGAAGACGGCATTGACGCTGCCTTCGGCCTGGGCGTCGCTGCCGGCGAAATCCACCTCCGCCCGCCCGCCGCCCAGCCGGATCCGGACCTGAATCCGCAGCGGCCGGGCGTTGATGCCGTCATCGTCGAGAAAATCTTCGGCTGCGTATCGTCCCGGGCGCAGCCGCCGCAGCTCCGCGCGCATCAGCCGCTCGGAGTGATCGAGCAGCGCCGCCATGGCGCGGCGCACCCGCGGCAGCCCGTACTTGGCGGCGAGCTCCTCCAGCCGCCGCGCGCCCACGCGGCAAGCCCCGACCTGCGCCGTCAGATCGCCTTCACGCTCGGCGGGCGTGCGGACGTTGTTCAAGATCAGCGCCAGCAGCGACGTGTCGAGCCGTCCGCCGCGCTCGAGCAGCAGCGGCGGAATGCGAATGCCCTCCTGCGCGATCTCGCGGCATAAGCCCATCGAGCCGGGATAGGCGCCGCCGACGTCGGCGTGATGCGCGCGCGCCGCCACAAAAAACGCCGGCTTGCGGCCCTGCGCCAGAAACACCGGCCGCACCATCGTGATATCGGGCAAATGCGTGCCGCCGGCATAGGGATCGTTCAAGATCGCCAGGTCGCCGGGCTGAAAGCGCAGCGCGTCGAGGGCCGCCCGCACCGACATCGGCATCGAGCCGAGGTGGACGGGCATGTGATCGCCCATGGCGATGACCGCGCCGGCGGCGTCGAAGACCGCGGTCGAGTAGTCGCGCCGCTCCTTGATGTTGGGCGAATAGGCGGCGCGGCGCAGCGTTGTGCCCATCTCTTCCGCGATCGAATGGAAGGCGTTTTGAAACACCGCCAGCTCGATGGGATCGAACGCGGTTAGCGGGGCTCTAGCCATAGATTGTCGAGACCATCCACGCGCGCCCGCCAGCCGGGCGGCAGGAAGGAGGTGGCGCTGTATTCGTGAATGAGCGCCGGGCCGGCGAAGCGATCGCCGGGCCGCAGCCGCTCGCGTTGATATTGCCGGGCGGGCCAGCGCCGCCCCGCCTGGATCACGGCGCCGCTCCCGGCGAGCGCCGCGGCGCCGTCGCCCGGGCGCTCGCGCCGCCGCGGCATGCGCAGCGCCGGCGCCGGCACGATCAGCCGCACGCGCGCGGTGACGATCTCGATCGGGCGTTTCGGGTCGCTGAAGCCGTAGCGCCGTTCGTGCGCCGCATGGAAGCGGGCGGCGAGGCGCGCGCCGACGCCCTCGCGTCCGGGGCAGGGCAGCGTCAGCTCATACCCCTGCCCGGCATAGCGCAGGTCCAGCGAACGGAGGGCGCGGGCCCTCCCGGCCTTGCCGCGCAGCTCGCGCCGGCCGCGCCGCTCGAGCTCGCGGAAATGCTTCTCCAGGGCCGTGTGCGCGGTGAAGGGGAGCATCAGCGTGCGCGAGTAATCGCGCGCCAGGTCCGCCAGCAGAATGCCCAGCGCGGAGAGCGCGCCCGGCAGCGGCGGCACGAGCACCCGGTGCATGCCCAGCGCCGCCGCCAGCGCGCAGGCGTGCAGCGGCCCGGCGCCGCCGAAGGCGACGAGCGTGGCTTCGCGCGGATCGCGCCCGCGCTCGATCGAGATCGCGCGCAGCGCCCGCTCCATCGTCGCCTCGGCCACCCGCACGATGCCCTCGGCGAAGGCCTCGACGCCGGCGAGCGGCCCGCGCCGCCGGGCGAAGATCGCGCGTACGCGCGCGGCGTCGAGAGGCAGGCCGCCGCCGAGCAGGGCATGCGGCAAGCGCCCCAGCAGTAGATTGGCGTCGGTGACCGTCGGCTCCTCGCCCCGCCCGTAGCAGATAGGCCCAGGATCGGCGCCCGCCGACTGCGGCCCGACGCGCAGCGCGCCACCGGCGTCGAAGCGCGCGATCGAGCCGCCGCCCGCGCCGACCGTGTGCACTTCCAGCATCGGCACCGCCACCGGCAGGCCGGCGATGGCGCCCTCCCGGCCGGCCACCGGCCCGGCGGCATCCACCAGCGCCACGTCGGTCGAGGTGCCGCCCATGTCGAAGGTGATGATCGGCAAGCAGCCGGCGCGCGCCGCCACCGCGTGCGCGCCCACCACCCCGCCGGCCGGCCCGGAGAGGATCGTTCGCACCGGCTCGCGCGCCGCCGTCGCCGCGCCGATGATGCCGCCGGAGGACTGCATGACCGCCAGCCGCGCGCCCCGCGCCCGCGCCGCCAGCCGCTCGTCGAGCCGTCCGAGATAGCGCCCCACCCGCGGCGCCAAGTAGGCGTTGATCACCACCGCCGCGCCGCGCTCGAACTCGCGAAACTCCGGCAGGATCTCGTGGGACAGGGAAATCGGCAGCCCGAGCGGCGCCAGCGCCCGCGCCACCGCCCGCTCGTGCGCCGGATGCGCGAAGGAGAATAGCAGCGACACCGCGATGGCTTCGGCCCCCGCCGCCGCCAAGTCGCGCCGCAGCTTGGCCAAGTCGGCGGCGCGCGGCGAGCGCAATACCCGCCCCTCGGCGCTGACGCGTTCGACCACCCCGCGCCGCAGCTCGGCGGGCGCAAGCGAGGGCGGCGGCGCGTACGACCAGTCGTAAAGATGCGCGCGCGCTTGCCGGCCGATCGCGATCGTGTCCTCGAAGCCCGCCGTGGTCACGAACGCCACCCGCGCGCCATTGCGCTCGAGGAGCGTGTTCGTGCCGACGGTGGTGCCGTGCCGCACTTCGCCCGGCGCTTCCCTCAGTTCCGCGGCGATCGCCGTCAGCGCCGCCAGGACCGCCTCGCCTGGGTCGGCCGGCGTTGAGGTCAGCTTCAGCACCCGCGGACGACCGTCGCGCAGATATACACAGTCGGTGAAGGTGCCGCCGGTGTCGATCGCCACGCGAAAAGGCATGCTCTCCAGACTAAAACAGAGATCCAGGGCAAGTGTTATGCGCCAGGGGATAGTTGTCTGGAGCGGGGCGGGAAGGCAGCAGAGCCGCCGGCGGCGGGCGAAGGGCAGAGCGGGGCGCCGATGCCGCCCGTACTTGCAGCTCGGGCGTACTATGGGGACCATGCGCCTGACCGCGACTTTCGCGCTGGGTTTCTCGCTGGTAGCCGCCGGCGGCTGCGGGCGCGCGCCGGCAACGGCGCCGCTGGCGGCGGCACAACCCGCTGCCTCCCTCGCGGGCGCCTTGACCGCCGACGAGGCGATGGCGCTCGCCGCCTTGCCGCTGGCCTGCCTGGATCACCCGCAAGCGCCGCCGCCCGCGGCAAAAGTCCCGTATCTCTGGACGCCCGCCGGCCCGCCGCGCCTGCTCACCGACTATGCCGCCCAGCGCGCGTTCTATGGCTGCTACGACTGGCACTCGGCAGTCAACTCCACCTGGACGCTGGCGACGATCCTGCGCCGCTTCCCGCAACTGCCGATCGCGCCGCTGATTCGCATGGAACTCGACAGCCACCTGGGCGCGAAAAATATCGCCGGGGAGCTGCAATTCTTTCAAAGCGCGAAACACTTCGAGATGCCTTACGGCCGCGCCTTCCTGCTGAAGCTCGACGCCGCGCTGCTCGGCTGGAACGATGCCGGCGCGCGCCGCTGGGCCGCCAACCTGTCGCCGCTGGCGCGTCTCATGGCGCGGAGCCTGACGGCGTACTACGACCGCCTCCCCTACCCCATCCGCACCGGCGTCCATCCCAATACCGCTTGGTCCATGAGCCTGGCGCTTGACTACGCGGACGCCGCGCACGATCGGGAGCTAGGCCGCGCCATCGCGGCCACCGCGCGCCGCGACTTCCTCGCCGACCGCGACTGCAACGTCGCCATGGAGCCCGGCGGGCCCGACTTTCTCTCGCCCTGTCTCGCCGAAGGCGAGATCATGAGCCGTCTTTTGCCGCAAGCGCAATTCGCCGCCTGGCTCGACGGTTTCCTGCCGCCGCCAGGCTCGCCCGCCTTCGCGCATCTGACCCGGCCGTTCGATACCGCCCACATGACCAAGGATCAAATGGCCGCTAAGTCGCATCTCATCGGCTTGTCGTTTTCCCGCGCGGAATCGCTCGAGCGCATCGCCTCCGCGCTGCCGCTGCGGGATCCGCGTGCCGTTTACTATCGCCGCAAGGCGCAGGCGCAAGCGCAGGCCGGCTTTCAAGGCTTGGTGGCGGCCGGCTATCTGGGCTCGCATTGGCTGGCCACCTACGCGGTAATGTATGCGGTCGAGGCCCCCGCGGCCGCGCCCGCCATGGTCGCTGGCGGCCGCTGATCCGCCGGCTGCGGCTGCCCTTATGAGCGAGCGCGCCACGCGATCCGCCGCCACGCTCGTCCCGCTGCGCTGGCGGGCCACGACGCCGGCACAGCGCAGCACGCTCGTCGCTGCCGGGCTGGGCTGGATGCTGGACGCCTTCGACGTGATGCTGTATTCGCTGGTGCTGGCGACGCTCATGCGCCAGTTCGGCATGTCGAAGCCCACCGCTGGCCTGCTCAACACCCTGACGCTGGCGGCTTCCGCGATCGGCAGCTTGATCCTAGGCGTGATGGCAGATCGCTGGGGCCGGCGGCGGATGCTCAGCCTCAGCATCGTCCTCTACTCGATTTTCACCTTCGCCTGCGGCCTTGCCACCTCGCTGCTGGTTCTCGCGGTCTTTCGCTTTCTGCTCGGGCTGGGCATGGGCGGGGAATGGAACACCGGCGCCGCGCTCGTCGCCGAGACCTGGCCCGCCGAGTGGCGCGGCCGCGCCCTCGGCATCGTGCAAAGCAGTTGGGCGATCGGGTATGCCCTAGCCGCGATCGCGGCCGGTGTGATCTTGCCGCGCGCCGGCTGGCGCTGGGTCTTCTTCGTGGGCGTGCTGCCCGCCTTGGTGGTGTTGTGGATCCAGCATGGCGTCCCGGAGCCCGAGCTGTGGCGGCGTGAACGCGAACGGCCGGCGCCCGCGCCGGGCGGAGCATGGCGCGCCGGCGCCGGGCGGCTCGCGGCTTTGCTGCTGATGAACACCTTCGGCATGTTCGCCTGGTGGGGCCTGTTTACCTGGGTTCCAGCCTATCTCGAGCTGCCGGCGGCGCAAGGCGGGCGCGACTTTCATATGCTCGGCGTCGCTACCTTCCTGGTGGTCTTGAATCTCGCGGGCATGCTGCCCGGCTATTTGCTCTTCGGCGTGCTCGCCGACCGCTTCGGCCGCCGCCGCATGCTGGTGGCTTATCTCGCCGCCGCCGCCCTGCTCGTGCCGTGGTTCGCCCTGGCGCGGCGGCCAGGCATGATCTTGCTCGCCGCTTCGCTGGTCGCCTTCTTCGGCACTGGCTTTTTCACCGGCTCGGGCATCGTCGGCAGCGAGCTGTTTCCCACGTCGATTCGCGCCACCGCCTTGGGCATCTCTTACAACGTCGCTCGCGGCTTGAGCGCGCTCGCGCCCCTCGTGATCGGTGCGATCGGCGCGGCGCGCGGGCTGTCGTGGGCGTTCCTATCCTGCGCCATCGCCTTCGCCTTCGCCGCGCTCGCGGCGTTGCTGCTGCCGGAAACGCGCGGCCTCGAACTCGCCTAGGCGCCGCTCGCGCGGCCTGCAGCTCCGGCTTTCATTTCCAGAAAAACCCCGCCACGGCACTCCGGTAATCGAGAGTGAACCGACCGTCATCGCGCCCGGTTCCGAGAGAAATCCCGGAGTTCACCTGTGGCCCGCATCGTGCGAAAGAGCAGGCGGATGGGCTTCCGCCCCGAGGTGCATTTCGCCATGCGATCTTTTCGGCTGCATCGGATCTTCGCCCTCTTCGTAGTTTTGTTCGTGACCGCCGGTCTGGTGCTTGCGCAGACGGCCACGACGGGCGCCGTCACCGGCACCGTGACCGATCCCTCCGGGGCGGTCTTGCCCGGCGCCACCATCACGCTCCGCAACCTGGCCACCGGCGCCACCCAAACCGCCACCACCAACGGTCAAGGCAGTTATCAATTCACGCTGCTGCCGCCGGCGAACTATCAGGTCAGCGCCACCGCCCGCGGCTTTCAAACCACCGCGCGGACCGTCGCGGTCAGCGTCGGCCAAGCCACGCGCAGCGATTTCCGCTTGAGCGTCGGCGCCGCCACGCAAACGGTGACGGTGAGTTCGGAAGCGCCGCTGGTACAAACCAACAACGGCAATATCTCGACCACCTTCACGCAGCAGCAGATCGCGCTCGTGCCGAACCCCGGCAACGATTTGACAGCCATCACCCAAACCACTCCCGGCGCGGTGATGAACACCCAGTCCGGCTACGGCAACTTCGAAACGTACGGCCTGCCCGCGACTTCGAATCTGTTTACCGTCAACGGCATGGATAATAACGATCCTTTCCTGAACCTCAACAATTCCGGCGCGACCAACCTCATGCTGGGCAAGAATGACATTCAGGAAGCGACCGTCGTCAACAACGGCTACACGGGCCAATACGGCCGCCTCGCCGGCGCCAACGTCAACTACGTTTCCAAATCCGGCTCGAACGAGTGGCACGGCAACGCGATCTACCAATGGAACGGCCGGGTGATGAACGCCAACAACTTCTTTAACAACGCCACCGGCACGCCGCGGCCCTTCGACAACGCCAACCAATGGGCGCTATCCCTCGGCGGCCCCATCATCAAGGACCACACCTTCTTCTTCGTGGATCAAGAAGGATTGCGTGTCGTGCTGCCGACCAACACGCCGTTCAACGTGCCCACGCCAGCCTTCGAGGCTGCGACGCTGGCCAACCTTGGCGCGACCTCGCCCGCGCAGGTGCCGTTCTACCAGACCATATTCAATTTGTATAACGGGGCCAAGGGAAATCCCGGCGCGGCGCTGCCCGGCGGCGGCTGCGCGGACCTGAATCCCGCCTTGGTGCCGGGCGGCATCTGCGCGGTGCAACTGCGCTCGACCGCCGGCAACTTCACCCATGAATGGCTGTTGACCGCGCGCGTCGATCAGATCATCGGCAGCTCCGACAAGTTCTTCGCGCGCTTCGGCACCGATCACGGGCTGCAGGCTACCTATACGGACCCCGTCAATCCGATCTTCAACGCCCAGAGCAACCAGCCGCAGTACCAGGCGCAGTTGCAGGAGACGCACGCCTTCAGTGCCGGCTCGGTCAATCAGTTCAACGGCTCGTTCCTGTGGTACAGCGCCCTCTTCCAGCCCAAGAATCTTTCTGCGACCCTGGCGGCGTTTCCAACCACGCTGAGCTTCGCCGGCAGCGCGCTGGCCAGCCTCGGCGGCCTCGACTTCATCTGGCCGCAGGGGCGCAAGATCACGCAGTACCAGTTCAGCGACGATTTTTCGACGGTGCACGGCGCGCACACCATCGGCCTCGGCGCCGACTTCCGCCGCGACCTCACCAACGACTACGATTTCGGCATTCTCTCGAGCGGCACGACCATCTCGGAAAGCATGACCGACTTCTTCAACGGCGTGGCCACCGCCTTCGAGCAATCGTTTCCGACCGCGCTCAATCAGCCGATCAACCTCTACAATCTGGGCGCCTACATTCAAGACCAGTGGGCGGCGACGCGCGATCTCAAGCTGACGCTGGCGTTCCGCCTCGATCACAACTCGAATCCGACCTGCGGGCACAACTGCTTCGCCCGCATGATTCTGCCCTTCACGTACCTGAACCACGATCCGACGATTCCTTACAACCAAGTGATCCAAACCGGCATGGGCCAGGCCTTCGCCGGCTATCGCCATTGGGCGTACGAACCGCGCTTCGGCTTCGCGTGGACGCCGTTCGGCATGACCGGGACCGTGCTGCGCGGCGGCTTCGGCCTCTTCTACGATGCCTTCCCTGCCACCGTGGCCGATAGCTTCGCCGAGAACCCGCCGAATGAAAACACCTTCGTGGTCGCGGGCGTGCCGATCTCGCCGGCCGCGCCCGGCAACATGTTCGCCAGCGGCGCCGCCAACAACACCGCATTCTTGAACGGCTTCGCCAGCGGCGGCACGCTGGCCTCGATCAGCGCCAGCACGCCGGCCTTCGTGCCGCCGAATTTTTTCACTCAGGACGTGATCGTGGATCTACCGCGCTATCAAGAGTGGAATTTGGAGTTGCAGCACATGCTGGGCGCCAATGCCTCTTTCTCCCTCAATTACGTCGGCAATCACGGCGTGCACGAAAGCATCGCCAACGCCGGTCTCAACGCCTTCTGCCCAGCCTCGGCCTGTCCGGGCGGCTTCACCGGCTTGCCTCTGGCGCCCGCTGATCCCCGTTTCGGGGTCATTACGCAACTAACCACCGGCGCCAACTCCAACTACAACGGGCTGACCGCTTCGTTGCGGCGGCAGTTCACTTCCGGCTTGCAGGTGCAGTTGAGCTACACCTGGAGCCATGCCCTCGACTGGGTTTCGAACGGCGGCCTGCTGCCCTTCAACTTCACCGGCAACTCCGTCTCCGGCGAAAACGTCAGCATTCTGGGGCCGCAGGATCCGTTCAATATTCGCCGCTTCAACTACGGCAACGCCGACTACGACGTGCGTCATTATTTCAGCGCCAGTTATGTTTACCAAGTCCCCTTCAGCGACATGTTCCATTGGGGACCGCGGCAACTGTGGCAAGGCTGGCAGCTCTCCGGCACGGTCTTCGCCCGCAGCGGCCTGCCGACAACCGTCATTGACACGGCCGCGACCGGAACCTTGGCGGGATTCAATTACGGCACGGCGGGGGGCGAGGCGATCTTCGGCAACGAGCTGAATCAGGATCAGACCTCGCCGTGCGGCATTCGCAGCAGCCCCTGCTACAGCTTGACTTCGTTTTCGCCCTCAACCGCCGCGCCGACCAGCTTCGGCAATCAGATTCGCAACCAGTTCCGCGGCCCGCGCTTCTTCGACATGGATCTCACCGTCCAGAAGCAGACGCAAATCCCGGGCTGGGAGCATGGACAGCTAGGCTTGGGCATTCAGTTCTACAACTTGCTGAACCATCCCAACTTCGACATCCCGCCGGCCGATTTGGCGAATCCCAGCTTCGGCCAAGTGATCCATACCGTAAGCGTGCCCACCAGCATTTTGGGCGCGTTCTTGGGCGGCGACGCTTCACCGCGGGTGATCGAGCTCACGGCCAATTTGAGCTTCTAAACCGGGAACCAGGGACCACAAGCAGCGGATGGCGGCGCGCAAATCGCCGCCATCCGCTTTTTGGTGTTGCCCGACCGCGAACGTCAGCTCGCGCCGCGCCTCCTATCTCCCGCGCTGCAGCCCGGACCCGCTGCCCTATGCCCCGAATAACGCCTCTTCGATGGCCTGGCATAGCGCGTGGCCGATGAGGATGTGGCACTCCTGGATGCGCGGCGTGTCGCGGCTTGGCACCTCCAGCAGCACGTCGGCGACCGCGCGCATCTTGCCGCCGCCGGCGCCGGTGAGACCGATGGTGGTGGCGCCGCCCTCGCGCGCTTTTTGCATCGCCGCGACCACGTTGGCGGAATTTCCCGACGTGCTGATGCCGACAGCGACGTCGCCGGGACGGATCCAGGCCGCCACTTGGCGGCTGAAGGTCTGCTCGTAGCCGTAGTCGTTGCCGATCGCGGTCATGGTGGAGGAGTTGGCCGCCAGCGCCAAGGCGGGCAGCGAGCGGCGCTCCCGCAGGTAGCGGCCGAGAAACTCCGCCGCCAGATGCTGCGCATCGGCGGCGCTGCCGCCGTTGCCAAAGAAGATCGCCTTGCCACCGTCGCGGTAGCAGGCGATCAGCAGCTCCGCCGCCCGTTCCATCGCCGGCAGCATCGTCGCGAGCGCGGCTTGTTTGCATTGAATACTGGCTTCGAAGTTGGCGCGCAGCAAGGCGTTCAGGTTGGGCATGCATGCACTTTAGCAGCCCCCGCGCTCGGCGTCTGGCGTGTGGCGCCGATTCGCCGGCTACGCCTGGGGTGCCGCCGGAACGAAGCCAGGCAGCGCCCGATCGACCCGCCCACCTTATCCTGGAGCGAGGTGGCCATCGACACCCTATCCCCGGCCTCGCGCCCCGCCCGGCGTTGGACGCGCCGCCAGCGCGGCATCATCGCCGCCGCCAAATGGCTGGCGCCGCCGCTCATCATCGGCCTCGGTGCGACCTTGCGCGTGCGTTTGCCGGAAAGCCTACCGCCGGAGGTGCTGGCGGATCCGCCGCAGCCGGCGATTTATGCCTTCTGGCACCGCTACTTGCTGCCGATCGCCTGGTATCTGCGCGGCCGCCGCTTCGGAATTCTCGTCAGCCAGCACTTCGACGGCGAGTGGATCGGGCAGGCCGCCGCCCGCCTCGGGTACGTGATTTATCGCGGCTCGAGCACGCGCGGCGGCCGCGAAGCGCTGGCGGAGATGGAGCAGGGACTCTTGCGCGGCGTGCCCATGGGCCTCACCGTGGACGGCCCGCGCGGGCCGCGCTACGAAGTCAAGCCCGGCGCGATCTACCTGGCACGGATCACGGGCGCGCCGCTTTATGCAATCCATGTGGAGATGGAGAGCGCCTGGGAGCTGAACAGTTGGGACGGGCTGCAAATTCCGAAGCCCGGCAGTATCGTGCGCGGCCATTGGCGCGGGCCGTTTCGCGTCCCGGCGAACGCCTCGCCGGACGAACTTGAGGCTTGCCGCGTCCGGCTCGAATTGACCTTGAACCAACTTCGCGAGAGCCAAGGAGCGTTGCCATGAAACCAGTCGAATGGGTGGTCCGGCCCACGGTCGCCGGGGCCGTCGAGGAATTTTGCCGCCGCCTGGAGCAGCGGCTGGCCGCGCATTCGCGCGCCGAGGGCGCGCTGCCGATCGCGCTCACCGGCGGCAATACGGCGCGCGCGTTTTACGAAGGCTGGCGCCGGCTCTACGGCAAGGCCGGGCTGGACCGCCATGCGGTCGCGTTCTATTGGAGCGACGAGCGCATCGTGCCGCCGAACCATCCCGACAGCAACTATTTGCTGGCGTGGCAGGCGCTACTCGAACCGGCGGAAATACCCGCGCAGTTCGTGCATCGCGTGCCCACCGAAGAGGCCGATCCCGCCGCGCGCTATGCCGAGATCGTGCGCCGCCAAGTGCCCGCCGGTCCCGGCGGCGTTCCCCGCTTTCCCATCCTGATTTTGGGCCTGGGCGAGGACGGCCACACCGCCTCGCTGTTTCCCGGCGCCGATCCCTACGCCGGCGACGCCGCGCTGGTGCGTCGCGCCGCCGCCACGCCCGCCCATCCGCACGACCGCGTCACTTTTACCCCGGCGCTGATCAACGCCGCGCGCGAAGTGTGGTTCCTCATCACCGGCGCGAACAAGGCGCGAGCGGCGCGCGCCCTGCGCGAGCGCGCGGCGCCTCCGGCCGAGGTGCCGGCGCTGATCGTCGATCCCGCTCGCACCGCGATCACCTGCTTTCTGGATGCCGCCGCGGACGGGGCGGATCAGAGGCCGCATAATTGACGGTCGCGCTTGAGGTGAACGAAGAGCGCGGCATCGCGGACTGCATATGCGCCTGCTCATCATCAGCGACATCCACGGCAACCTGGAAGCCTTGCAAGCGGTGCTGCGCGAGGCGCAAGGGCGGTACGACCGCTGTTTCTGCCTCGGCGACGTGGTCGGCTATGGCGCCGATCCGCAAGCCTGCGCGGCGCTGGTGCGCGACGTCGCGGCGGTGGTCATCCGCGGCAATCACGACCGCGCCTTCGTCGCGCCCGAGTCCGCGCTGGACTTCAATCCCATCGCGCGCCTGGCGGTGGAGTGGACGCACAACCAACTTGACGCCGCAACGCGGGCATGGCTGGAGTCGCTGCCCGCCGGGCCGGTGCTGGGCGACGGCATCCAGCTCGCGCACGGCTCGCCGCTCGACGAGGACGAATACATCACTTCCACGGCGCAAGCCGCCGTGCTGCTGGCCGGTGCCGGCGAGCCGCTCACCTGCATCGGCCACACCCATTTGCAAGGCGGCTGGCGCATGCGCGGCGAAAGGACTGAAACCGTGGCGCGCAACGGCGCCCTGCCGCTCGATCCCGGCCAGCGCTACCTGCTCAACCCCGGCTCCGTCGGCCAGCCGCGCGACGGCGATTGGCGCGCCGCCTACATGATTTGCGACGAGGGCAGCGCCGAATTTTTTCGCGCCGCCTACGACCTCGCCGGCGCGCAAGGCAAGATTTTGCGCGCCGGGCTGCCGCCGACGCTGGCGGAGCGTCTCGCCGCCGGCTGGTAAGCGCCGGCCCCGGCTGGGGACGCCGAGGCGGGGAAGTCGTCCAGCGCGGCTGCCGCGTCCCCGGTTGCCGCCGTCCGGCGAACCGGGCGACGTCCCGGCGGTGGTACGCCAGCGCCCCGCTCGCCCGCGCTCAGGGCGTAACCGGGCCGGAATTCGCGCGCGCCGGCGTATCCGGCTGTCGCTGCAGGCGCCGCGCTACGGCTTCGACTTGCCCCATCACCCGCAGCGTGTTCAGTCCGAGCACTTGCCGAATCTGCGCATCGGTGTAGCCGCGGTCCATCAGTCCCTGTACGATGCGGGGAATGTCTTGGGCGCCGTCCATGCCTTGCGGCGCCCAATCGATGCCGTCCCAGTCGGAACCGAGCCCGACGTGATCGATGCCGGCGACCTGAATGATGTGCACGAACTGATCCATCAGAGCGCGGAACGGCGGGCGCGTGAAATGCTCGGCGGCGAAGCGGCGCTGGAAGGCGTCGATGTGCGGATAGCCGTGCAGCCAGTCGCCGTCCCAAGCCGCGTCCACCGGTCCTTCCGCGCGCGCCTCGTCGGCGGCGAACTTGGCCGCCTGATCGCGCGCCGCTTGGCTGTCGAAGGCGGCGTAATCGTTGACCTGCACCACGCCGCCGTTGCGGGCGACCGCGCGCAGCATCGCGTCGGTCATGTTGCGCGGCGCGTTGACCAGCGCCCGCGCCGAGGAATGCGAGGCGATGACCGGCGCCTGAGTGGTTGCGATCGCGTCCCAGAACGTCTTGTCGGAAACGTGGGAGATGTCCACGATCATGCCCAGCCGGTTCATCTCGGCGACGACCTCCTTGCCGAACGGCGTCAGGCCGTTGTGGTGATGGACGCGAGCGTCGTCCTGGTCGCCCGAGGAGTCGGCCCAATCGTTGGTGTTCGACCACGTCAGCGTCATGTAGCGCACGCCCAGGCGGTAATAGTCGCGCAGGACCGCCAGATCGTCGGCGATGGCGTGCCCGCCCTCGACGCCCATCAGCATGGCGAAGCGATGTTCGGCGGTGAGGCGGCGAATATCGGCGGCGGTCGTCGCCAGACCCAATTGCTCCGGATGCGCCTCGGCCTGGCGGCGGACGGCGTCAATCAGATCGAGGGCGCGCTCGATGGTTTGCGGACCGAAGCGAGGCTCGACCCAAATCGAGAAGAACTCCGCCTTCAGCCCGCCTTGGCGCGCCTTGTCCAGCGAGACCATGCGCTGCGTCGGCTTCGTGAAGTCGAAGCCGCCGTCGAGCATCCATTGGGTCGTGTCCGCGTGCGTGTCGATCACGATGGCGTCGTGGGCCAAGGCGATCGCGCGCGCCGAGGGCGTGGGGCCGGCGGCCGGCGGATTGGCCGCCAGCGCCAAGCCGGCGAACAGCAACAATAAGGCGCAGACGCGCCCGGCGATGCGCATGAGAATTCCTCCTTGCCGGCGGAAATCGCCATCGTACGCCAACTGCCGCTCCTGGAGCCAGCGCCCAAGCCGGTACGCGGCCAGGGATCAGAAGCCAGCAGGGGCGGCGAAGGCAGATAGCCGCCACCAGGATCGGCAACGAGCAGCCGGTACTGAGTCAGCGGTCATCCTCCTCCGCCTCCTCCGCGCGTCTCTGCTTCCGCACGCTTGGGCCTATCAGGCCTGGGCCGTGCCGCCGCACGACCTTATTGTTTCAGTAAGCGCAGGGAGGTCTGGCTGCCGAAACGGCGAAAGTCCTGGTAATGAAAGGCCAACTGTTCGCCTTCACCTTGCGGGAGCACGTCGGAGGCATGAATTTCGGTGGGCGCCAGGCAGCCGAGGTCGGTGTTGAAACGGTATTGCACGCTGAAATTCATGATCGCGGCTCCGCTGGCGGAGTCGATCTCGATCCGTTCCGGCGTGTCCGTGTCCATTTCGAGCCAGACGCGGCCTGACAGCCGGTCGCCCAGCGCGCTGGCGGGGGCCGCGGGCGAGAGCGCGCGGCGATGGAAGCCCAAGACCCATTGCTGGCCGTGCGCGGAGGCGCGCGGCTCGGGGCGGGAAAAGATTAAATCGCGCTGGTGCGGCGCGTCGAGTAGCGTCAAGGCGAAGGCCAGACCCTGAAAGCGGCCATGGGTGAGGTCGTAGCGCGAAAATTCGCGCGCCTTGCCATGGCGCGCGCGCGTCGCCCCGCCCGTGGCGGCGGCGTCCAAATAGCGGCCGCCGACGCGAATGGGCGCGCGGAACTCGGTGAAGCGCCCGTCGCGGCCGCGGATCACCGCGTAATTGCTCTCGATCACCACGCCGCGCGCGGGCGGAGCGCCGGCCGATACGCGGGCCGCGACCAGCCGCTCGTCGAGCACTTCGACCGCCCCGGCCTGATTGAAGCGGTCCTCGAACTGCGCGGCGCTGGCGGCAAGCGCGCGGCGCAGCCGGGCGAGCAGGCGCGCATCGGCCGGTTGCGCTTGCGGCATCGGCGTCAGTTCCGCGATCAGCGGCTCGAGCGCGGCGGCGCGATTCGCATCCAGCGCCACGGCGCGCTGCAAGTGCGCGCGCGCCAGCGGCGGCGAAATCGCCAAATAGTAGCGGCCGAGCGCCTCGTGAATGCCTGCGGTTTCGTCGCCCAGCGCCAGGGCGCGCTCGTAATCGAAGGCCGAGCGTTGCCGGTCGCCCAGTTGCGCCAGGCACTCCGCCTGCAGCGCATAGGCGGCGCCGCTCTGCCGCAGGCTGGCGGCCGCGAGCACCCGCAGCGCTTGGCGGCAGTGCCGGGGCGCCAAACCGCGCGCCCGCGCCAGCAGCGCGGCGGGTGCGTCTTGGCGCAACGCGGCGCCCGCCACCGCGCGCGGCGGCGCCGGCAGCCCGGCGTGGATGGGCAGGGTGACCGAGGCGAAGTTCGAAGTCCCCGCCTCCGTCAGGGTGATGAGATAGGTGTAGTCGCCCGCCGGCACGATGACGTCGGCGGTGTAATGCACCGCGCCTTGCTGCGGCTGCGCCGGGCGAAACAGATCCACGGCTGCGGAGCGCACGCGGCCGCCGCGGTCCAAAATCGTGCGCACCGCCACCAGCGAGTCCACCGCCCCACCCGGCCCTCGCCGCTGCCAATGCAGCGCCGCCGCCGGAATCGTGCATTCGACGTTGACTTGCCAGCGGCCGCCGCTCGCCTCGGGCGCGGCGGCTTGCACCCGGATGGGGATCTGCTGCACGGCATCGGCGTAGTAGCCGCGCCGGGTGCGGAGATGCACGCCCGGGCGCCGCGAGCGCAGGGTGATCGCGCGATAACGGCCGTCGAGCTTTTGGTCGGTGGGCTGATAGGAGACGTAATAGGTCCCTTCGAAATCGCCCACGGCGCGCTCGATGGTTTGCGTCAGGTCGTTGTTTCCGAAAAATGCGCGGCCGCCGGTGTCGGCGGCCAGTTCCGCGAGCGAGTCTTCGGGCCCATGCACCGATTCGTGCTGGAAGTCCAACGCGCGCTCCTGCAAACTCGGCATCGTCTGGTCCACGTCGTTGAGGCCGTTGCGCAGCAGCGGCGGGCCGCTGTCGGCGGCATTGCCCACCGGCGCGTCGGCGCGCAGGCCATGCGTGTCAATGCAGTCGAATGTGACGCGCGCGCGCACCGCCGCGCTGGTCAGCAAGCGCAGCATATCGGCATAAGCGCCGGTGGCCTTGGTGCGGATATCGAAGTTGTCGCCGAAATACATGCGAAACGCCAGCAGCGCCAAGCGGCCCGGATTCAGCCGGAAGCCGTCGCCCAAATAGACCAGCCGTTTCTCGCCGCCGAAGGCGCGCATCGCTTCCACCAACTCGCCCAGGACGCTTTCGATCGTCTCCAGATCGCTGGTCTCGCGCGCGATGTAGAGCGACGCCACGTCCTCGCCGCAATGCAGCTCCGCAGCCGCCGTCAGATCCTGCACGCGATTGCCGGCATGGTTCTCCGGCACTCCCATGACCAAGCACTCCCGCATGGCGAAGAGCATGTCGCGATCGGCGGCCGTGGTCAGCGGCAGCGATTGCGCTTGCAGACGGTCGAGCGCCGTCATCAGCAGATGACGGTCGTTGGTGAAGATTTGCCACAGCCGCACTCCGGGGCCCAGCGAGATCACCGAGATCAGATCGTCGGGAGATTGATTGCGCTCGATCCAGGCGCGCACGGCGGCGATGGCGCGGCGGCGATCCTGGAAGGGCGTGCTCGATTCGTCGAAGACGAAAGCGATGTAGCGCACGTGGCCGGTGGCGGCTGGGGTGCCAACGCTTGCGCCGCCGGTAGGAACCAGCGCCGGCGGGACGGGCGCCGCCACCGCGGGCTCGAAGCTGAGGAGCCGCTGCGGCCGGCCATTTTCCTCCAAGATGAAGTCGCTCGCGCGCAGATCGCGGATGGGCCGGCCGGAACGGTCGGTGGCGACGACGGACAGATTGACCAAATGGCTCTCGGCGCGAAAGACGGGAACGGGCGGCGATTGCGCCCCCAACGCCATCGCGGTTGCACCGATCAAAGCGGCGATGCCAGCCAGCCGCATGGTCGCCTTCCGGCTGCGAGTATAGCCCAATGGGTTCAGATGGCGGATGGCGGGGCGCCGTTGGCAGCGGCGGCGCCCCCGCCGGGGCGGCCGCGTGCGGCCGGGCGCCGGCGGCTGGCGCCGGGTGTAGTCGCCCAATGCGGGCGGGCGGGGCTGGAGAACCAGAGCTCGGTCCGTGCTGAGCGCGGCATGGTTGGGCTCCGGCACGCTCGCGCCTGAGCCCGGCATGGCCGCCGGCCGCCGCGAGACCGCCGCTGGCCTGGTTCTCGAGGACAGGGCATCATGGAAGCCATGCGGTTTTATCTTCCCGGTTGCGCGCTGCTTGGGCTCGCCGGCGTTTTGGCGCTTGCGCCGCCCGCGCGCGCGCAGGCGCGCCCCAACTTGCTCCTGATCACGCTCGATACCGTGCGCGCCGATCATCTCGGCATCTACGGCGATCGCGCGGCGCGCACGCCGCATCTCGATGCGCTGGCGCGGCAAGGCGTCTGGTTCGAGTACGCCTTCACCACCGTGCCCTTGACGCTGCCTTCGCACGCCGCCATCCTCACCGGCACCTATCCGTTCGACAACGGCGTCCGCTCCCAGCCCGGCTTCCGCCTTGAGGATCGCCTGCCGACCTTAGCCACGATCCTAGACCGCGCCGGTTACGCCACCGGCGCCGTGCTCGGCTCCTCCATTCTCGACCGCCGCTTCGGCCTGGCGCGCGGCTTTCAGGCCTACGACGACCAAATCTCCGGCGCTGTGGCCGAAGAATATGAGGGCTTGCCTGCCTCGAAGCGCTCCGCCGCCGAGGTCGTGCGGCGCGGCTGGGCTTGGCTGGAAGCCGAGCGGCGGCACTCCCCGGCGCGGCCGTTCTTCCTGTGGCTGCACTTTTACGATGCGCATCTGCCGTACCTCCCGCATCGCGGCGCCGGCGGGAGCTTTCCCGCCACCTATGACGGCGAAATCGCCTACATGGACGCATGCTTGGGCCGCCTCTTCGCGGATCTCCAGCGCGCCGGTCTTTACGACAACACGGCCATTTTCGTGGTCGCGGACCATGGCGAGGGCCTGGGCGATCATGGCGAGTCCACCCACGGCTTCTTTATTTACGACTCGACGATCCGCGTGCCGTTGATCGTGAAGGCGCCGGGCGCGGGGCCGCAGGGCATTCGCGGCGCCGGCCCAGCGCAGCCCAATGACGAACTCGCCAGCACCGTGGATATCGCGCCGACCGCGCTGCGGCTGCTCGATCTCCCCGTGCCGGCCGAGATGCAGGGCACGCCGCGGCTCGCGGCGGTGCTGGGGCGCGGCCGCGACGCCGACACGCCCGCCTATGCCGAGACCTTCTTTCCGCTGCTGAGCATGGGCTGGAATCCGCTGCGCGCCCTGATCTCGGGCCCCTCCGGCCGGCTCATGAAATACATCGAGGCGCCCCGGCCCGAGCTGTACGACTTGAGCCGCGATCCGCGCGAAACGCGCGACCTGGCCGCGGCCCAGCAGGCGCGCGCCAATAGCATGCTCGCGGCGCTCGACGACTTCGTGCGGGCACGCGCGCCGCGCGCCGCGCCGGACAGCCGCATGCCCGTGGATGCCGCGACCGCGCGGCTATTTTCCAGCCTCGGCTACGCCGGCGCCGTGCGCGGCGGCACGCCCGTCTTCGTCACCAACTTGCCCGATCCCAAGGATCGCGTGCACGAGGAGGAGGCGATCCTGACCGCGCTGCGGACCTATGAAGCGCATGACTATCCCCGGGCCTTGCGGCAACTGCGCGCCATTCTCGCGAGCGACCCCCGCCAGCCGATGGCGCTCGACGCCTTGGGCACCATCCAGTTCGCCGAGCACGATCTCAACGCCGCGCGCGCCACCTACCGCGCCTTGATCGCGGCCGCGCCCTATGATTCGACCGCCTATGCCGAGCTGGCGCATACGGAAGCCCTGCTCGGGCATCGCGCCGAAGCCGAGCGCCTCTATCGCAAGAACTTCGCGCTCGATCCCTCGAACGGCCGCGCCCTGCGCGAGTTGGGACTGCTCTTGATCGAAGACGGCAAGCTCGCCGAGGCCAAGGGCGATCTCGAGCGCGCGCTCGCGCTCCAGCCGGGCGATCCCTTCGCGCTCAACGGCTTGGGGCAAATTCAGGCGCAGCAGGGGGATTTCGCCGCCGCCGCGCAGTCGCTCGAGCAAGCCGTCGCGGCGGACGCCAGTCAACTGCCGCCCCGCCTGAATTTGGGCTTCGTTTACCTGCGCCTCAATCAGCCGCAAAAGACCGCCCAGTTGATGGAGCAAACCTTGCGCCGTGCGCCGCGCGCGCCGCAAGCCTACGCCGAGCTGGCCGTCGCCCGCCTGGAACTCGGCGACCGTGCCGCCGCCGCCGCCGCCGTGCGGCGAGCCCTGGCGCTCGATCCTCAAAACTCGCTGGCCCGCCAGGCGCAGGCGGCGCTGCAACGGCAGCCGTAGCACGAGGCGGGCGCATGGCGGACGGCTTGCGGTATCTGGTACGACGGCGCGCGGCGCAGGGCGCGCGGCTCATGGCTTTGGGGGCCTGGGCCGCCGCGGCTGCGCTGAGCTTGGCGCCCGGCGGCGGCGTTTGCGCGGCGGTGGCGCGGCCGGCGGGCAGCTTGCCCGCGGCCGGCGCCCGGCCGGGCGCGCCGCGTTCGGTGCGTCCCGAGGCGGCTCCGGCGCGCGTCGAGTTCACCCGCTATGCCGCCGCCGCACCCATCCTCGCCGCCTTTCGCGGCAGCGGTTTGCCCGGCAGCGGCATCGCGACTCCTTCCGCGTGGGATCGCTGGATTCGCGCCCATGACGCCGAGGTGCGCGGGCGCATCGCCCGCGGCGTCGAAGACTCGATCACCAACCTGATTTTTTACGGAACCTCCTTTACCCGCCAGCCGCGCCTCGCGGATTGGTCCGTTGCCCTCGATGCCCGCGGGCGGCTGACGCCGCTGGCGGCGGCGCGCCTCCGGGATTTTCTCGCCGCCGTGCGCGCCCTCGGTCCCGCGCGCGGCCCGCGGCCGCTGCAGGCGGCCGGCGCCGGCGGACGCCTCGCTTTCGCTGCGCGCTTTTTGGCGCGCGCGCGGCCGCCGGCGCAATGGCCCGCCTACCTGGAGGCCAACCTGCGCCGCTTCGTCGCCGAGCAGACCGCGTATCAGCGGCGGCTGGCGGCGGCGCAGGCCTCCGGCAACCGGCAAGATATCGTGCTCGCCCGCAGCTTCCTCTTCGAGCATCGCGGCCTCTCCGTCGATACCTCGCTCATGCCCAATTTCGCGCTGACCGATACCTTGCGCGTGCTCTTGGCCAAGGGCGTGTTGCATGCGGGGCAAATTCACCGCATCGCCGTGATCGGGCCGGGCCTGGACTTCGCCGATAAGCGCGAAGGCTACGATTTTTATCCCGAGCAGACGCTGCAGCCATTTGTGCTGCTCGATGGCGTCGCCGGCCTAGGCTTGGGCCGAGCCCCGGATCTGGCCCTCGCGACGCTCGACATCAATCCCCAAATCAACGCTCATGTCGCCGGCCTGGCGGCGCGCGCCGCTGCGGGCCGGCCCTATGTGCTCCAACTGCCGCTGGCCGACGACGTGCCTTGGACGCCGGCGGCGCTGGCCTATTGGCGCAGCGCCGGCGATCATATCGGTCATCCGGCGCCGCCCCTCGCTCCGCCGCCGCAGGTGCGTCACGTCAAAGTGCGCGCCGTCGCCTTTGCGCCCGCCTGGGAGGCGCGCGTGCGCCCCGTCAATCTCGATATCGTGGCGCAGACCATGCCCGGCGCCGGCTTCGATCTGATCGTTGCCACCAACATTCTCGTCTATTACGATCCGCTCGAGCAGGCGCTGGCCCTCGCCAACATCACGGCGATGCTGGCGCCGGGCGGCATCTTCATGGCCAATGACGTGCTGCCTGCCGTGCATCCGCCGGATCTCGAATTTCTCGGCCGCCGCGGATTGCCTTACACCACCGACCATAGCTTCGGGGACAGCGTGGTCGTATATCGCAGGCGCTAAACGGCGGACAGGCATTCCTGCCTGTCGGCGCGACACTGATGCGGGCGTCCGGCCGCCGGCGCGTGATGCTCAATCTCGAAGCGCCATCTTATTTTTGGCCGAGGGCGAAGGTTCCCCCATTCGCCTGGTTTTGCGCTTGGAAAATTGGGACAGTTCAAGCTATCCCCAATTCCCCGGCTCAGTTGGCGTCGGGGGCGATGGTGACCAGGCGCAGGCGCAGGGGCTGATCGGCGGAAATCTTCACGTCGCCGTACTGCTCCATGAAGGCGGTGGCGTTGCCGTCCAAAATATAGAGCGCCAGGCCGTGCACGCCCGCGACGGCTTCGGCGGAAGTCATGTTCAGCTTGTAATCGCCGGGAATGTCGCCGCTTGGCATGTCGTGGTTGACCGAGGTGTCGGCGGCGTCGCCGAGCGAGCTGAACTTGTCGATGTAGGCCTGAAAGATCACGGCCTGCAGCGGAATTTTTGCGCCGGAAGGAGTATCTAATTCGGTGAACTTCACCGCCAGGCCGCCCCGCCGGTTCTTTTTTTGGTAAGGCAGCACGGAGACGATGCTGCCCTGTAGCAAGGAGTGCTTGGGGATCACGATCTCCTTGCCTGCCTTGCCTGGGTAGGTGACTTCGACGGTGACCGGATCGCCTACCTTCGCCGTCTTCGAGTTCAGCGGCGTCTTCAAATGACCATCGAAGCGGGTATGCAGGGGGATCGCCGGCGCCGCCGGCGGGGCGCTCTGGGCGCCCCACGCAAAGGCGCAAAACAGCAGCATCAAGGCAGCAAGTCGCATCGCATCCTCCCGGAACGGACTTCCTGGGTCACACCTGATCACGCTACGCCCGCCGCCCCGGCCGAGGCAAGGTCTGGCGGAAGATTCCAAAATTCGAACGGATAAGCGCGACAAAATCCCATTTTTCATAGAGATGGAAGTGGCTCAGGAACCAATTTATTGTTGACATCCGCAAAATTTTCGACAAAATTATGACTCTGAGTGTAGGAAGCTGTACCGGCGTGCAGTCGGTCGAGTGATGGGTGACAAGAAACGATTCAATCAAGACTCCGGAGGAATGAGCGTGCGGAACCTCATGCGGCTTGGCCTTGGACTCTTCTCGCTGCTGGTGATCGTGGGCCTCAGCGCCGGCGCGGCGCGGGCGCAGACCGCCGAAGGGCAGATCACCGGCGTGATCTATGACACGACCGGCGCGGTCATCCCCAATGCGGTGGTCACGATAACCAATAACGGCACCGGCATCGCGCAGACGGCGAAATCCGACTCAGCCGGTCTCTATCGCTTCACGCTGGTGCCCTCGGGCGATTACACGGTGACGGCGGCGGCGCCGAGCTTCGCGACGCAGAAATTTACCGCCATCCACGTGGACCCGAGCCAGACCGTACCGCTGAACATCACCCTCAAGCCGGCCTCGGCGCAGCAAACGGTGGAGGTGACGTCGGCGGCGCCGCTGGTGCAGACGGCCAACTCGAACTTGACCACGACCGTCAACGCCGCCACCATCACCAACACGCCGCTCAATGGCCGCAACGTGTACGACCTGGCCTTCCTGGCGCCGCAGGTGACGCAGGGCATGGATTACCGGCCGGCGGCGGGCGGGCAGCGCGAGGCGGGCACGACCTACACCTTCAACGGCACCGACAACAACGACGATTTCAGCGAGGGCAATAACGCGGCGACGCCGCCGCTCGAGGCGGTGGGCGAGTTCACGATGCTCACCAACGACATGAGCGCGCAGTACGGCCGCGGCACCGGGGCGGTGATCAGCGCCGTCGGCAAGAGCGGCACCAATCAGTTCCATGGCGTGCTGTACGAGTTCAATCGCAACCGCTCGCTGAACTCCTCCGACTTCTTCGCTAACAAGCAGGGCGAGCCCAAGCCGGGTTACGTGCGTAACCAGTTCGGCGGCGCGTTGGGCGGCCCGATTATTCGCGACAAGCTGTTCTTTTACGCCGTCTGGGATCAAGTGACGCTGAACCGCAAGTCCAACCTCACAGCGCTCGGCCCGAACTCCGCGGAGTTCGCCGCCCTCCAGGCCAATGCCAGCCCGATCGCCGCGTATTATCTGAAAAAGTACACGCCGTTCGTCTCCGACAGCCAGGCCAACTGCGGCGCGGCCGACGTCGGCGACCTCAACCTGGGCTGCACCGCTCTGGTGGACTCCACCACGGATCCGCAAAAGAACCCCTACATCCGGATTGACCAGACCTTCCATAGCGGCGACAGCCTGAGCTTCGTCGGCACTTGGAACTTCGAAACCTACACGGACCCGTACGGCGGGGGCTACCTCACCAAGACGCCGGTGCCCGGGATCACCAACAACAGCAACCACGACCTGTCGCTCATCTACAAGCACATCTTTACCCCCAACGTGCTGAACCAGCTGACCATCGGCCATGTCAAGAACGGCAGCTTGTTTCACGAGGAAGACGCGAATCCGAGCGACCCCGAGGTGTTTATTGACAGCGCCATCGACGGCGGCAGCGGCTGGGGCATGGGCGCATACCACACCGGTGTCCAGCAGGAGTTCGTCACTTCGCGCTGGCAATTTCAGGACAACCTCAGCTACGTCGTCGGCCGCCACAACATGACCTTCGGCGGTTCGATCAACCCGGGCAATCTGTATCGCTTCTGGGATCTGGGCGGCCCCGGCTACTACGAATTCGCCAATGCCGGCGGGCTGGATTATGGAAGTCCTACCCAGTGCACTGGGCCGAATACGCCGAGAGGGTGCACGCCGACGCCGGCTTCGCAGGGCGATCTCACAAGCAATGGTGGCATCACCGGAGTGAACTATAACGACAGCAATTTCCAAAACGACTTTCCTTATTTCGAGGAATTCGCGGTTGATCCCCGGACGGGCAAGAAGGCGAATGCCTACCGGCACTACACCTATCACGATGCCGATCTATTCATGCAGGACGACTGGCGGGTGACGAACCGGCTGAGCTTGCAGCTCGGCTTGCGCTGGGATCGCTTCGACCCGGCGTCCGAGGTCAACAATCTGATTGCGCAGTTCACGAACTTCAATTGCCTGACGAGCGATTTGGCTTCGCCGCAGAGCGTCGCCTGCATCGCTAATGCCCGCACCGGTATCGTCCCGACGATGTGGAAGCCGCGCAACGGCGATCTCGGCCCGCGCTTCGGCTTCGCCTATGACCTCTTCGGCGACGGCCGCACCTCGCTGCGCGGCGGCTACGGCATCTATTACGACCGCATCTTCGACAATGTCTGGTCGAACGGGGCGTGGAACCCGCCCATCTACGCGCTGCTGGACACGGACGTCACCGCCGCCGGCAACACCATCTACTACACGAACCCGGCCTCCGCGGTGCCGAGCTATGTGCCGACACCCAGCGGCCAGCCGACGTTCCGCGTCTCCATTCGCACGATGGAGCAGAATCTGAAGGACACCTCCGGCGATAACTGGTACCTGGGCATCGAGCACCAGTTCTACCAGAACTTCTTGCTGCGCGTGAACTACCAAGGTTCGGTGGGCCGCCACGAGCCGGTGCTGATGAACTTCAACCGCTACGACGGTCTGGATTACACGCCCACGCTCAGCGCTCCGCAGCCGAACCCGATCTACACCGGGTTCAACTACCGCGCCAACGGCGTGAACTCCAACTATAACTCCCTAGTCACCGAGATCCAGAAGCGCATGGCCAACGGCTTGCAGTTCCAGTTCAGCTATACCTGGTCCAAGCTGATGGACACCAACTCAGATCTCTTTGCCGGTTCGACCACGCAGGGTAGTTACAGCCAGCCGTACTATTACGTGTCGAATAGCCATATGAACCTGGAGAAGGCGGCGGGCGCCTTCGACCACACCCATAACTTCAAGCTGAATTTCAGCTATGAGATTCCGTTCTTCTCGGCGCAGAACGGGTTTCTGGGACACACGCTCGGCGGCTGGCAGTTGACCGGCTTTTACCAGGGCTATTCCGGCCACCCAATCGAGGTCTACACTAGCCGCCGCCGCTTCAAGGGCAATGCGTTGGACGCGAACGGGAATCCTGAGAACCTGGGCGGCGACTACAATTACGATGGAGTTTACAACGATCACCCGGATTTTGTCGGAAGCAGCATCAGCGCCGCGTACGCGACCAACCAGAGCCCGGCCGACGGGATCTTCGTAGACAACAACAAGATCGGCTGCGGCTTTGCCGGCCAGGCATCGACGAACACGGCGGCGTGCAATACCGCCAACGGTGTCTCGACGCCCAACTCCCTGTTCGTGAACCCGCCCGGAGTCGGGCCGCGGTTTGGTACTCTCGGACGCAATATTTTCCGCAGCCCGTGGTTCAATGGCATGGACGCGGCCCTATTCAAAAACGTGAAAGTGGGGGAGGGCAAGAACCTTCAAATCCGGTTCGAGTCCTTCAATACGCTTAATCACCCGAACTTCGACGGCATCAACACCAACCTCAACAGTTCGGGCTTTGGCAAGGCCCATTTCCTTGCCGGCACACCTTCGCGGCTGCTCCAGTTAGGCTTGCGCTTTACGTTCTAACGAGCGAGGGATCCCTTCAAGACCGCCGGGCGCGCCCAACGCGCCCGGCATTTTTTGCGCCCGACGCGGGCCGGCAGGGGGTGCGTAGGCGAAACTCCGGCCGGCAGAGGCGTGGCAGCGCGCGCAGATCCCGCCCATCTCACCCGCAATGAGACTCTGAGAGACTGTCTCGGCGCGCAACGCGCATCCGCCCGCCGGCGATGTCCCCCCCCGCCGTTCGCAGGCGCCCATCTCGTCCTCCAACGGTGGAAGAGCCGGGCTTCGGCCCGGCGTCAGGTGGTTCCAGCCGAAATCCTGGGCTTTAGCCCCGGCCGCCTCGCGGCCACCCGCCGGCGACCGTCGCTCGGCTATTCCACGATGAACGTCGGCAGCGCTTGATTGGCGAGCTGCTGGCGGCGGGCGCTGCGGGCCCGCTCATATTCCTGCATCAGCTTGGCGGCCTCGGCCAAATGGCCTCGGCGCGCCAGCGCTTGCGCGAGCAGATAGTTGGCTTCCTCCAGGCCGGGCGCGAGCTGGCGCGCGCGCCGAAGCTGGGAGAGCGCGTCCGCGAAACGGCGGCGGCGCAGCCAGAGTTTGCCGAGCTGCAGGTATGCGGGCGCGAAGTCTGGCGCCAGAGCTTCCGCGCGCTGGAACTGCCGCGCGGCGGCGTCGAGGTCGGGCGGGGTGCGCTCGGCCAAGAGAATGCCGACGGCCAAATGCGCGTTGGGCAAGGCGGGCGCGAGCGCGGCCGCGGCGCGCGCCTCCGCCAGCGCCGGGTCGATCTGGCCATCGTTGCCGAGCGCTTGCGCGGCGAGCAGATGCAGCTCCGCCGCCAGGCCTCCGCTGCCGGCGGCGAGGCCGCGCTGGGCCGCGGCCGCCGCGGCGCGATTGCGGCCCATGCGCAAGTCCGCGACCGCCAGCGCCTGCCAGAGGCGCGCGTTGCCCGGCTCCTCTTGGGTCGCGGCCGCGAGCGCGCGCGAGGCGGCTTCGGCGGCGTTGGCGCGCAGCAAGGCCAATCCGGCGTCGCCGGCGTAAAACCGCCCATGCGGATCGAGTTCGTAGGCGCGCTCCAAATCGCCCGCCGCCGTTTGCGTCCGGCCGAGGCCGGCTTCGGCGAGGCCGCGCAGGTGCAAGATGGCCGCGGCTTCGCCGATGCTGCCGCCGCGCGCGCCCGCGAGAAGCTGCTCGGCGCGCTGCCATTGGCGCCCCTGCACCGCCGCCTGGGCGAGCTGCAAGCGTTCTTGCACGCTTTGCGCGGATAACGGCGGCAAAAGCAGGAGAGCGGCAGCCAGCGCGCCGCCGCCGATGCGCGCCGCCCTCATTGGGGCTGCCGTCCTTCGACGAGGGTCACGATGCGGTCGCTGGGCACCCGGTGAAACTCTTGCACGAGGCCGGATGGCCATCGCACCCGCACCGACTCGATGCGAGTTTCCGCGCCCAGCCCGAAGTGAACGCGCAAATCGCCGGCGGATAGATAGCTGCCGTCGTCGTGCACCAAGCGCATCTGGGTGCCGCGCGCGGTCTGGAGCCACACCAGCGCCCCGATGGCGTCCCGGTTGCTCTTCGTGCCGATGAGTTTGAAGGCAGCCCAATGCCCGCCGGGCGTCACGTTGCGCAGCAGTTGCGGCTGGGCGTCGATGTTGTTCACGAAGACGTCCACGCGGCCGTCGTTATCGAAGTCGGCGAAGGCGGCGCCGCGGGAGGAGACGGCGTTGTTCATGCCCGGGCCGGCTTGCGCGCCGACGCTGGCGAAGGTGCCGTCGCCAAGGTTGCGGAACAGCAGCTTCGGCTGCTCGTAGCGGCTGTCTACGTGGTATTCGTCAAACTGCGGATAGACGTGGCCGTCGGCGGCAAAGAGGTCGAGCCAGCCGTCGTTGTCGAAGTCGCGGAAGCCCACGCCCCAGCCGAGATAAGGGAGCGTCGCCGCGCCGATGCCGGCGGCGAAGGTGTCGTCCTGGTAAAAGCCGGGCGCGACGGGCTCGAACAAGGAGTAAGTCTGGCTCGAGAAATTGGTGGTGACCAGCGCGAAATGGCCGTCGTTGCGAATGTCCCCGACATCCACGCCCATGCGCGCCTGCTCCCGCCCGTCGCCGCTGAAAGCGACGCCGGCCAGCCCGGCGGTGTCGGTGAAGCGCAGATGGCCGTCGTTGTGCCACAGCGTCGCGGGCGTGCTGTCGCTGGCGACGTAAATGTCGGGGCGGCCGTCGCCGTCGGCATCAAAGACCACGACGCCGAGCCCGTAATGCGGCGGCCCGGCATCGATACCTGCCTGGCGGGAGATGTCGGTGAACGTGCCGTCGCCGTTGTTGCGGTAGAGCAAATCGTGGGAGCCGGGCAGGCCCAGAGGCCCGCAGAACACGGGCACGCCCTGGCGTCCGCATTGCAGGCCGAAGCGCGGCGGATCGAGCACGTCGTAGTCCACGTAACGGGCGACGTAAAGATCCAGCCGGCCGCTGCCGTCCAGGTCGGCGAAGCTCGCCGAGGTGCTCCAGCCGCCGCCGCGCACGCCCGCCGCGGCGGTCACGTCCTGAAACCGTCCGCCGCCCAGGTTGCGGAACAGCGCATTATGGCCGACGCCGGTGATGAAAAGGTCGTCGCGGCCGTCGTTGTCGTAGTCGCCGACGGTGCAGCCCATTTCCCAGCCGGCGAAGCGGATGCCCGACTGCGCGGTCACGTCTTCGAAGCGGCCGTGCCCGAGGTTATGGTACAAGCGGCCGTCGGCGAGTTCGCCCGGCTGGCCTTTGGCGATGGCTTGCAGATTGGCCAGGGTGCTGCCATTCGTGACGTAGAGGTCCGGCAAGCCGTCGTTGTCGTAGTCGATCCAGCAGGCGCCGTTGCCCAAGGAATCGAGAATCGAGAGCTTCCGGCGGTCGCCGGAGTGGTTGAGCAGAGAAATGCCCGAGGCGGCGGTTACGTCCGCGAAGCGAATGGCGCTCACCGTTCGCGAAGAGGGCGCCGGCGCCGCCATACCCGCCCAGGTGGCAAGCAGCGCCGCCGTGGCGGCGAGAGGGCTCCATGCGGAAAGCCGGGGCGGCACCTCACGATTTTAAGGCAGTGGGAAGAGGAGGGTCGCGGACAGGCAACGCACGCACGGGGGCCTAGCGCCGAACCCCGGCAGCGGCCACGGGCGCCTCCGGGGGGCCGCAGCCTAGGCGGGCCAAGGGGATTGCGGAGGCGGCACAGCCGGCTGGGCGACGTAAAACCCTTGCACGAAATCGGCGCCGTGCGCGGCGGTCCAGGCGAACTCGCCCGCCGTTTCCACGCCCTCCGCCACGGTCTTGATGCCGAGCGCGTGCGCCGTCTCGAGGAGCTTCGCGGCGATCGTGGCCTTATACGGGTCGCAATCCACGCCGGCGATCACTTCGCGGTCCAGCTTGATGTAATCGGGGGTCAAGCGCTTGAGGCGGTTTAGGGAGGCGTAGCCGGAGCTGAGATCGTCGAGCGCCACGGCGAAGCCGGCGCGCCGGAAGCATGCCAGCAAGGCGCGCAAGTGGCTCAGGTCTTCTTCCACCTCGCTCTCGACGGCTTCGAAGACGAATTGCTCGCGGCGCAGTCCGAGTTCCTCCACCAGCTCGATGGTGTCGCGCAGGCATTCCCGCGGATCGAAGATGGCGGCGGCGTTGAAGTTCACGAAGACCTTGGCGGCGACGCCATGCTGCGCCGTGGCCCGCAGAGCGGCCTCGCGCGCCGCATGATCCAGGCGGTCGCTCAGCTCGGCGCGCCGCGCCACGTCCAGCATGCGGCTGGGCGGGATCAGCGCGGCGCCGGCGGCGGGGTCGTCGCCGCGCCCGCGCATGAGGCATTCATAGGCGAAGAGGCGGCGCTCCGGCGTCGCGTGCACGATCGGCTGAAAATGCATCGCCAAGGCTTGGCGCGAGAGCAGACCCAAGAGCCAGGCGGCTTCTTGGCGGGCGAGCAGGCCGTCGAGAGTTTGCATTGCGAAATAGTCTTGATGGGAAAGTTCTTGGCCGAGCGGTTGAAATAGGGCGCGGGTCGCGCTTTGCTCCGGCGAGGTCAACTGCTCGCTCAAGGCGGCGATGAAACCGCTGGGATCGTGTTCTTCGAGGGCGATGCTCAAGCACACGCCGCCGCCGCTGGTAGGCAGGCGCCTCTGGGCCAGCCATTGCCCCAGCTTGTCGGCGGTGTGAGGCGCGGGCAGCCGCAGGTGCAATACTCCGGGACCGAGCAAGGGGCCGGGTAGTTGGCGATCGAGGCCCGCCGGCTTGCGGTTTCGAATGGCGCTCAGACGGGCGCGATGCCGCGCGCTGGCGCTGGGCCGCAAAAGCTGCCGGAAAGTGGACATGGCTTCTTGGCGCGGAAAGGGCTAGTTTACGCCGCCCGTAGCGCGGCGGCCCCGGCAGCGGGGTTGCCTGGCCGGATACCGCGCCGCCGGGCAGACGCGGCGCGGCGCACTGGCCATGCCGCCAGCGGCGCCCGCTTGAGCCGTCGCGAAAGCGCTTGCGTTAAACTCGCAACCTATATGGACTTCGAAAGCGCCTCGATCCTGGTGGCCATCGTCTTTTTCCTGGTCACATTGCCGCTGCTTGCGATCGCCCGGCGCCTGGCGCGCATCGCGCGCATCATGTCCCGCATCGAGAGCATGAACTTGCGCAGCCTCCAACGCTGGGGCGGATGAGGGTGCGGGCGGCGATCGGCCTAGCGGATCGAGCGCAAAAACAGCGCCAAGTTCACGGCCAGCGGATCGAGCATCGAGCGCACGCCCGTCAGGATCGTCACGTGATCGCGGCCCGCCACGCGGAGATTGCGCGCCGGCACGCCGCAGGCGGCCAGCTTCGCTTCCATGGCGGCGGCCTGCTCGCCGGCGCCGGGATAATCGCGCTCGGCATACGCGAGAAAGAAGGGCGGCGCGGTTGCCGTGGCGTGGAACAACGGCGAGGCGTCACGGTACAGTTCCGCATCGTTGCCGAAGGCGGCGGCGAGGTAGCCATCTTCGCCGCCGCGATAGCAAGTGAGATCGAAGACGCCGCAGATCGAGATCACGCCGGCGATCTGGCGGGGTTCGGCGCCGTTGCGTTTGAGATGCTCGGGATGCAGCGCCAGCAGCGCGGCCAGGTGCCCGCCCGAGGAGTGGCCGGCCAGGCAGATACCGGTGGTTTCGATGCCCGATTCGCGGCTCCCGCGCAGCAGGAAGCCCAGCGCCGCCGCCACGTCCTCGATCTGCGCCGGGTGCCGGTGCATGGGCGCCAGACGATGATTGGGCAGCGCAACGGCGTAGCCGAATTTCACCAGCACTTCCGCCAGCGGCCGGTACTCCGCTTTGTCGCCGCCGCGCCAGCCGCCGCCATGGATAAAAAAGAACAGCGGCGCTCGGTCCCGGTCGGGAAGATAGAGGTCCAGCCGCTGGCGCTCATCGGCGCCATAGGCCATGTCCGGCAAGTGCTGCGGCATTGAATTAGCGTACGCCAGGGAACGGAGATCGGGGCCCATCGCGGCAGGCGGGTTGGGCGGCCGAGTGTCAGGTGTGATGCCGCAAGGATGGAGCTCGGCGCCGGCCGCGAGAAAGCGCGCCGTGTCCTTGCCGCGCTTCGCATCGCGCTCGGCTGAGATCTGCCATGCGCCGTCGCAGGCGTAGGCGCACGGATGGCCGGAGCGGCTGCACGCGTGGCTGGAGGGCTGCGAGCGCAAGCGCGGCGAGGTCAAACCAGCCCCATTCCCCGGCGGTCCGGCGGGTTGCCATTCCGCCGCCACGGCGCCTCGTCTCCCGGGCGCAATTTGGGACCGCCTGCGCCGTTTGGGCGCACTGTCGGGCCGGTGTGCGGGCGCCAGCGCCGCAGGCCCGGCGAGGCGCCTCGTTGCGCCCATGGGCTGCGGCTTTGAGATATTCTGCCCAGTTCAGCGGAGGTGGCGCCCATGCGCCGTATTTTGGGTTGTCTGGTTGTGCTTGCGGCTGTCGCTTGCGGGTTGTCGGCGCAAGGCGTGAATCCCGCGCTTTATTCCGGCATGCGCTGGCGGCAGATCGGTCCGTTTCGCGGCGGGCGGGTCACCGCCGTCGCCGGGATTCCCGGCAACGAGGCGGCGTACTACATGGGCACCGCCGGCGGCGGTTTGTGGGAGACCGACGATGCGGGCTGGGTTTGGCGCCCGATCTTCGACCAGGCGCACGTCGCCTCGATCGGCGCCATCGCGGTGGCGCCCTCGAACCCCTCGATCCTTTATGTCGGCACCGGCGACGTAACCGATGTTGGCGACGCCGTCAATCAGGGCGACGGCATGTGGAAGTCCACCGACGGCGGCCGGACCTGGACCCGCATCGGTCTGGACGATACGCGCCACATCGCTTCGATCGTGGTGGACCCGCGCGACCCCAATCTCGTGCTGGTCGCCGCGCTGGGCCATACGTTTGCCCCCAACTCCGAACGCGGCGTCTTCCGCAGCACCGATGGCGGCCGCTCGTGGACGAAAGTGCTGTACCTCAACGACACCATGGGCGCGGTCAACCTCGCCAGCGCGCCTGACGCTCCCAAGATCGTTTTCGCCGCGCTTTGGTATCACTACGATCAGCCCGGTAAACGGCGCAGCTTCGACAGCCGCGAAGGCGGGGCGATCTATAAGTCCAGCGACGAAGGGCGCACGTGGAAGCCGATCGCCGCCCACGGGCTGCCGGCGAGCGGCATGGGCCGTATCGGCCTGGCGGTCGGACCGGGCACGCACGGCCGGCGCGTTTATGCGATCGTGTCGGCGCGCGAAGGCGGCGTGTACCGCTCCGACGATGGCGGCGCCACCTGGCGGCGCGCCAGCCACGATCCGCGCGTCGTGGGCAATGGCTACTTCAGCGAGATCTACACCGATCCCCGCAATCCCGACATCGTCTACGTCGGCCAAACTTCGCTATATCGCTCGCGGGACGGCGGGCAAACCTTCGTTGCCTACAAAGGCGCGCCCGGCGGCGACGACAACCACGTCCTCTGGATCGATCCCGCGGTTCCGCGCGACATGATTCTCGGCAGCGATCAAGGGGCGACGATCAGCCTCGACGGCGGCCATACGTGGAGTTCGTGGTACAACCAGCCGACCGGCCAGATCTATCATCTTTCGACCGACCATCGTTTCCCCTTCTGGGTTTACGGGACGCAGCAGGATAGCGGCTCGATCGGAACGTCCAGCCGCGGCGACTATGGCGAGATCACGTTTCTCGATTGGGACGCGGTGGGCGGCTATGAATTTGGCTACATCGTTCCCGATCCCCTCGATCCCGACCTTATCTATGCCGGCGGGCCCGGGCGCGGCACGGTGCGCATTGACCGCCGCAACCATCAAGTGGCCGACATCTCCCCCGACTTGGCGCGCGATCGCAAGCTGCACTTCGACATCAACCCGCCGCTGGTCTTTTCGCCCGAAGACCCGCACCTGCTGCTCGAGGGTTCGCAGTACGTGCTCGCGACGCGTGACGGCGGGGCGCAATGGCGCGCGATCAGCCCCGACCTCGCCGCCCGCGCCGACGCGGATCAAAAGGGCGGCTTCTATCCGGCAGCGATCAGCTCGATCGCGCCGTCGCCGGTCACCAGCCGCGTGCTCTGGGCCGGCACCAACGATGGCTTGATCCAGGTGACGCGGGATGGCGGCGCCACCTGGCGCAACGTCTCGCCGCCGGCTTTCATCGTGCGCAGCTACGTGGATATGGTCACGGCCTCGCCCTGGGACCCCGGTACCGCCTTTGTCGCCATGGATCAGCACGCCGCCAACGACTTCAAGCCCTACATCTACCGCACGCGCGATTTCGGCCGCACCTGGACGAATGTCGTGGACGGCATTCCTGACGGCAGCTTCGCGCGTGTCGTGCGCGCCGATCCCAAGCGGCGCGGGCTGCTTTATGCCGGCACCGAAGACGGCGTGTACGTCTCATTCGACGACGGCGATCACTGGCAGTCGCTGCAGTTAAATCTGCCGACGGTGTCGGTGCGCGATCTCGCCCTCGAGCAAGGCGATCTGGTGGCCGCCACGTACGGCCGCTCGTTCTGGATTCTCGACGACCTGTCGCCGCTGCGCCAGGCGGCGGCCGTGGCCGCCGCGCCCGCGCAACCGTACTTATATCGTCCGGAGACGGCGATGCGCGTGCGCCGCGACGAAAACCAAGACACGCCGCTGCCACCGGAAATGCCGGCCGGGACCAATCCGCCGGCCGGCGCGATCATTGATTACTATTTGCCCAGCCCGCCGGCGGGCGAGATCGAGCTGGCCATCTTCGACCGCGACGGCCAGTTGGTGCGGCAATTTTCGAGCGCCGCGGCGCCGGCCGCGGCCGAGCCGCCGCCGCCGGTGCCCAGCTACTGGCTGGCGCATCCCGAACCGCTGCCGAAACAGGCGGGGATGAATCGCTTCGTCTGGGATCTGCGCTACACGCCGCCGCCGGCGTTGCGCCACGGCTATCCGATTTCGGCGGTGTACGAAGACACGCCCGCCGATCCGCGCGGCCCCTTCGTGGCGCCGGGCGAGTATCAGGTTCGGCTGACGGTGGAAGGCAAAACGTATTCGCAGCCGCTCGCCGTCGCGATGGATCCCCGCGTGCATGTCTCCCAGGCGGCGCTCGAGGCGCAGTTGCGGCTGGAGCTTCAGCTCATGGACGCGATGAAAGCCAGCTACCAAGGCCATGCGGAAGTCGCGGCCTGGCGGGCGCGGCTGGCCGAGCGGAAGAAAGGCTTGGTGGCGGCCCAGGCGAGCGGCCAGACGGCGCTGGCGGCGATTGCCGCTCTCGACCGGCAGGCGGCGGTGCTCGAAGGCAGCGCGGGCGCCGGTTTCCCCCGCGGCCCGCGGCAGCCGCCGCCCAGTTTCGGCGGGCTCAACGGCGAATTAGGCTGGCTGGCGACGGCGATCGAGCAGGCGGATACCGCGCCGACCGCCGCGGCCGAAGCGGCGGCCGCGGAGTACACCGGGCAATTGCGGCACGTGGAAACACAGTGGAGCGAACTGCAAAGAGCGAGCGAGGATAAGCTGAGCCGGTTGGCGGCCGCGAGTTCGCCCGGCGCGGCTGCGCTCCGCCGCTGAGGCGCGGCGGCATCCAGGCGCACCTTGCGCCCAGACCGGCATCGGCCGCGGGCCGTCACGCCTGCTGCCTGGCGCGCGGCATGCGCGAACGGCGGCAGCCGCGCTGGGCCGGGGATCGCGCGTGGCTTGCGCCGGGAACCTCGTCGTGCGGTAATGGAGCAGGCCGGATCCATGGCTGATTTTGCCGCTGAACTGAAAGGCCGCGCGGATTTGGCGGCCATCGTGGGCGAGACGGTGGCCCTCAAGAAGTCGGCCAATGGCTGGATCGGCCTTTGTCCTTTCCATTCGGAAAAGACGCCTTCGTTTCACGTTCATGCCGCCCGGCAGTTTTACTACTGTTTCGGCTGCCAGGCGCATGGCGACGTGTACACGTACTTGATGCAGGCGCACAAGCTGGATTTTCGCGGTGCGGTGGAGGCGCTGGCGGAGCGGCTGCGCGTTGCCCTGCCGGCGAGCTGGAGCCAAGGGGGCAACGGTCCCGAGGATGGCCGCCGCGCCGAGTTGCTGCGCATCCACGCCGCCGCGGCGCAGTTTTTCGCCGCGCAGCTGCGCGCGGCGCAGGGGGCGGGGGCGCGCGCCTACCTGGCGGGACGGGGCGTGACGGCGGCGGCCCAGGAACGCTTCGGAATCGGCTTTGCCCCCGGCTCCGGCCGCGCGCTGACCGACTGGCTGCGCCGGCGCGAGTTCGCGCCGGGCGTCGCTTTGGCCTCCGGTCTTTGCCAATGGCGCCGGGCTGCCGCCGACACGGCATCTACGCCAGCCGCCGAGGCCGCGCGCTGGGACGATCTTTACGATCGCTTTCGAGATCGTGTGCTCTTTCCTATCGCCGATGAGCGTGGCCGCACCATCGCGTTCGGCGGCCGGGCGCTGGGTGAGCCCGATCCCGCGCGCCCGGCCCCCAAGTACTTGAATTCCCCCGAGACTCCCATCTACACCAAGAGCCGCGTCGTGTACAACCTCGACCGCGCCCGCGAGGCCATTCGCCGCTTGGGCTACTTCATCCTGGTCGAGGGCTATTTCGATTGCCTGGCGGTTTTCCTGGCGGGCTTCGAGAACGTCGTGGCGAGTTGCGGCACCGCCCTGACGGCGCCGCAGATCGCCGCCGTGGCCCGCTATGGCAAGAACGCCATGATCAACTTCGATCCCGACGCCGCCGGTGCCGGGGCGGCCGAGAAATCGATCGGGCTGCTGCTGGAAGAAGGCTGCAAGGTCCGCGTAGTCCGGCTACCCGCCGGTCTCGATCCGGATTTATTCCTGCGCCAAAACGGCGCCCAGGCCTACGCCCAGGCGCTCAAAGAGAGTGAACCCTTTTTTGCCTTCTTAGGCGGGCGAGCACGGCGGCAATTCGATTTGCGGCGGGCGGATGGGCGGCTGGCAGCCCTCAACTTCCTGCTGCCTTACATCAACCGGGTCGAGGAGCCGATGCTGCGAGTGGAGCTGACCGACCAATTGGCGCTGCAACTGGGCATCGAGAGTGCTGTCGAGCGCCAGCAACTCCGGCAGGCGGTGCAACAGCGGCGGTCGAGAGTGGCGGCGCCGGCCCTTGGCGGCGCCGGCACGCTCTTGCCGGCGGAAGCGGCGCTGCTCAGGGCGGTTCTGGAATGGGACCACGAGCGCGATCGTCTCTTGGCGCTGGCGCGGGAAGAGCAGCTTTTCGAGGGCCTGGCGGGACAGACGTTACTGAGCCGCCTCGGCGACGCGCAGGCTTCCAACTTCGAGTGGAGCGTCCTGCAAGAGCGGCTGGAACCGGTGGAACGAGAATTGCTCGCCGAAGCAGCTTTGCGCAGTACCGAGCCGCTGGATGAGAAAATCGTGGCGGGGGCGATCGAAGCTTTGCGCGATCGCCGGCTGGAGCGTCGGAAGCGGCGGCTGCAAGAGGAAGTGAAGGATGCGGCGGGGCGGCGTGACACTCTGAAAATAAAGGAATTGCTGGCCGAGCTTCAAACCGTGGATCAAGCGTTGAGCCGGCGCCGTCAAGACGCTCATTTGCATGCTGCCGGGTAAGGTCCAACTCGCAGATTTGGCGAGCGTTTATGCGCGCCCTGAGGCGAGGGAAAAGAAACTTCGACCTCCGTCGTTTCATCTAAAACTTGGGGGGAGTTCAGTTCCAGGTGCGCAACCGGGGCGCAAGCAGCTTGTCCGATTGTCCGAGGGGTGAAATGCAGCGCGAGAGCTGCTATAATTACCCAATTTTGGGCCGATTGGCTCGACGCAGCATCCTCCTGCCCCCCAAGGAGAGAATTTGGCCATCGACGATCGTTACGACGAAATTCAGAAGCTAATCAACGCCGGCAAAGAAAAGGGCTACCTTTCCTACGAAGAGGGAGCGGAGCCGATCGGCGCTGACGATACCGCCAGCGAAGATCTGGGCGAATTGCTGACCAGCTTTGGCCGCCAGTCGGCGGAAGGTGACGAGGCCGCGGACCTCGACCGCGTGGACGAGGAGGACCTCGATCTTGACCTGACGCCTGGCGCGCTGGAGAAGACCAATGATCCCGTCCGCATGTATCTGCGGGAAATGGGCACGGTGCCGCTGCTGACCCGCGAGGGAGAGGTCGAGATCGCCAAGCGGATCGAGCGCGGCCAGGTCAAGGTGCTCAAAGCGCTGTCGCGCACGCCGGTCATCATCCGCGAGTTGATCGCCACCGGCGAGGAGCTCAAGCGCGGGACCAAGAATATCAAGGAAGTGGTGGTGGTGGACATCGAGGAGGACGAGATCTCCGAGGAAGTCCTTCGCCGCCGCTTGACCGAAGTCACGGCGCAGCTCGACGAGCTGGCCGCACTGTATAAGAAGCTGGTGCAGGCGCAGGAGAAGCTGGCGGCGATTTCGCGCGTGAAGGAACCGCGCAAGCACCGCAAGGCGCGCTTTCAAGTCGCCCGCACGCAGGTGCAGATCTCGCGGCTGATTCGCGCGTTGCGCTTCACGCCCCTCGAGCTCAAGCGCCTGATCGAGAAGCTGACCCACGTGGTGGATCAGCTCCGCCCGCTGGAGGCGCAAGTCAGCCGCCTGGAGCGCAAGATCGAGAACACTCGCGGTGCCGAGGCGCTGAAGGAGTTGCGGCGCGATCAGCGGCAGTTGAAGGAGCAGATCGCGCGCATCGAAGCGGAAGCCGGCGCTTCCAGCGCCGATCTCAAGCGCACGCGTGTGACCATCGTCACCGGCGATCACCAGGCCGAGAGCGCCAAGCGCGAGCTGATCGAAGCGAATTTGCGCCTGGTGGTTTCCATCGCCAAAAAGTACACCAATCGCGGCTTGCAGTTCCTGGACCTGATCCAGGAAGGCAATATCGGCTTGATGAAGGCGGTGGACAAGTTCGAATATCGCCGGGGCTATAAATTTTCCACCTACGCGACCTGGTGGATTCGGCAGGCGATCAC
>JAJPKR010000044.1 GCA_021323595.1 Terriglobia bacterium
CGATAGGAAATGGTGGATCCGCGACTAACCCCGCGCGCCGCCTCGCGGCGCCCGTTCCCACTGCCTGCGCCCCGGCAAAACCCGCGCAGATCAGGCTGTCCCCTTTTACGAATAGGTAAACAGGGAAAGATCAGGCTGTCCCTTTTGCAACGAGGTAAACAGGAGCCGCCCGGCCGGGCGAGCAGGCCTGCGGGTGCGGAGGCGGCAGGGGCCGTGCGCGGGGCCCGGGCTATACTCGATCTATTCGCGGCGCGATGTTTTGGCTTTACTCCATCGTCCTCGCCCTCGGGCTGCTGGCGATCAGCCCCGTGCTGCTGCTCAAGGACACGCAAAACGGCCGCTACACCCGCTTTTTGCGCGAGCGCTTCGGGCGCATTCCCAAGCTCGAGGAGGCAGGGGCGATTTGGCTGCACGCGGTTTCGGTGGGGGAAGCGCTGGCGGTGGAGCGGCTGATCGCCATGCTGCGCGAGGAATTTCCCGAGCGCGCGATCGTGCTCTCGGTGACCACGGCGGCGGCGCGCGGCGTGATCGAGCGGCGGCTGCCGGCGCAGAAGCTGTTTTATTTTCCGCTGGATTTTCGCTGGACCGCGCGGCGGGCGCTGCGGGCGGTGCGCCCGGGGCTGGTGCTGATCGTGGAGACCGAGATCTGGCCCAACTTCCTGCGCGAGGCGCAGGCGGCGGGCGTGCCGGTGGCCTTCATCAACGGCCGCATCTCGGGACGCAGCTATGCGCGCTACCGCTTGGTGCGCCGCCTGATGCGCCGCGTCTTGGGCGGGGTGACGTGCTGGCTGATGCAGACGCAGACCGACGCCGAGCGCTGTCTCGATCTGGGCGCGCGGCCGGAGCGGGTGCAGGTGGCGGGCAATTTGAAATTCGATCTGGTGCCGCCGGAGAAGCGCGCGCTGCTGCGCCTGCTCGCCGACAAGTTTCGCCAGGCCGGCGTGGATCGCGTCTGCGTGGCCGGCAGCACGATGGAGGGCGAGGAGCCGATCCTGCTCGCCAGCTTCGCGGCGGCGCGGGAGCGCTTCCCGCAGGCGCTGCTGATTCTCGCCCCGCGCCATCCGCAGCGTTTCGAGGCCGTCGCCGGGCTGCTCGCCGCCGCCGCCCTGCCCTGGACGCGCCGCAGCCGGCTGGAGAGCGAGGGCGTGATCGCGGGCGGCGTGCTGCTGCTCGACACCTTGGGCGAGCTGGCGACGGTCTATCGCTTCGCCGACGTCGCCTTTGTCGGCGGCAGCCTCGTGCCGCACGGCGGCCATAACTTGCTGGAGCCGGCTTTCTATGGCGCGCCCATCATCTTCGGGCCCTCCATGGAGAACTTCGCCGCCATCGCCGAGGAGTTTCTGGCCGCGCGCGCGGCCTTTCGCGCCGACAGCGGCCCCGAACTGCAGCACATGATGCTGCGGCTGCTCGAGAACGACCGCCTGCGGGAAGAGACGGGCCGCAATGCCCGCCTGCTGCTGGAATCGAAGCGCGGGGCGACGGCGCGGGTGGTCGAGGTGATCCGCCCGCTGCTGCGCGAGAGCGGCGCCGGCGCGGTGGTTCCGGCCGGCGTGCCATGATGGCGGCGCCGCTGGCGGCGGCGTTCGGCGGGGCGGTGCGCGCGCGCAACGCCGCCTTCGAGCGCGGCTGGCTGCGCTCGTACGCGGCGAGCGCGCCGGTGATCAGCGTCGGCAATCTGGCGGTGGGCGGGCGCGGCAAGACGCCGACGGTGATCGCCATCGGCGGGGAGCTGCGGCGGCGCGGCATCGTCTTCGACGTCCTCACCCGCGGCTACCGCCGCCGCGGACGGACGCTGGCGGTGGTGCGCGGCGGCGAGAGCGTGGACGAGGCCGGCGACGAGCCGCTGCTGATCGCGCGCGCGCTGGGCGTGCCGGTGCTGGTGCATGCCGACCGGCGGCGGGCGGCGCGGCTGGGCGAGGAGCGCTGCGGCGCGCGCCTGCATCTGCTCGACGACGGCTTCCAGCGGCGGCAGTTGCGCCGCGACTTCGACCTCGTGATCGTCACCGCGCGCGACCTGCGCGACCGCATGCTGCCGGCGGGACGGCTGCGCGAGCCGCCGGCCTCGCTGGCGCGCGCCGACGCCGTGCTCTGGCTGGCGGCGCCGGGCGAAGCGGCCGCGCCCGCGGAGCTGGCCGCCTGCACGGCGGCGCCGGTGTTCGCGGCGCGCAAGGTGGCGCTGCAGGCGCAAGTGGAGTCGCGGCGGCCGCTGGCGTTTTGCGGCTTGGCGGAGCCGGACTCGTTCTGGGCGACGCTGGCGGCGCTGCGCATCGCGCCGGCGGCGCGCGTCGCCTTTCGCGACCATCATCGCTACACGCGCGCCGACGCCGAGCGGCTGGCGGCGCAGGCCCGCGCGCACGGCGCCGACGGCTTCGTCACCACGGAGAAAGACGGCGTCAAGCTGGCGCCGGAACTGCGGCGCTTGCTGGCGCCGCTGGCGGAAATTCGCATCGCGCTGGAAATCGAGGGGCTGGAGCGCTTGGTGGATCTCATGCTCGAGCAGGCCGGCCGGCGCCGCGAGGCGGGGCGGAGCGCCGCGCCATGACGCCTGCCCCGGCGGAGGGAACGTGGGCGGTTCTGGCGCCCAACTGGCTCGGGGACGCGGTGATGTGCCTGCCGGCCCTCGCCGAATGGCGGCGGCAGCGGCCGCAGCAGCCGCTGCGGCTGTACGCGCGGCCGGGCGTGGCGCCGGTCTTTGCCGCCGCCGGCCTGGGCTTGGACGTGCGGGTGACGCCGCGGCCGCGCGGCACCGGCCTGGCCGCGCTGCGCGAGCTGCGCCGCCAGGCGGACGCCGCGCCGGAGGCGGCGCTGCTGCTGCCGAATTCCGTGCACGCGGCGCTGGCGGCGCGCGCGCTGGGGGCGCGCCGCATCGTCGGCTACGCGCGCCAGGGGCGGCGGCTGCTGCTCACCCAGGCGATTGCCCGGCCGCGGCGCGGCGAGATTCCCGAACACGAGTCGTTCTACTATCTCGAGCTGCTGCGCCGCGCCGGCCTGATCGCCGCGCTGCCGGCGGCGCCGGCGGCCCATCTGCGGGCCGAGCCGGGCTTGGTGGCGGCTTGGCGGGCGCGGCTGCCGCAGCTCGCGGGGCCGCGGGTCGCGATCCATGCCGGCGCCAGCCACGACCTCGCCAAGCGCTGGCTGCCGGAGCGCTTCGCCGCCACCGCCGCCGCGCTGGCCGCGGGCGGCGCCCAAGTGGTGCTCATCGGCGGCGGCGACGAGCGCGCGCTCGCCGCGCGCGTGCGCGCGCGCGCCGTGGCGGACGGCGCGCCGGAAGCGCGCGTGGTGGATCTCGCGGGCGAGACCTCGCTCGCGGAATTGCTGGCGCTATTGACGCTCTGCGACCTGCTGATCGCCAACGACTCCGGGCCGATGCATCTTGCGGCCGCGCTCGGCACGCCGGTGGTGGCGATCTTCGGCCCGACGCGGGAATGCGCCACGCGGCCGCTGGCGGCGCCGGGCCGGCTGCGCATCGTCCGGGCCGAGGGCGTCGCCTGCAGTCCCTGCAAGCTGGCCCGCTGCCCCATCGACCACCGCTGCATGACCCGCATCGCCGCCGCCGAGGTCATCGCCGCCGCGGAAGCGTTCCTCGCCCGCAGCGGCGGGCCCGCGGCGCCGGCGGGCGGCTAACGCTCGCGGGCGTCGAGGGAATCGAGGGCTTGCTGGAGGCGGCGCTGGCGGGCGCCCAGCGTGAACAAATAGAGGATGTGAACGATCCACGCGGCGGCGAAGGCCGCGACGACACTGGCCATGGGGTCGGCTCCTTTCGGCGAAATCCTTCTCAGCTCTCCTTGAGCGCGGCGGCGCGCTGGCGGCGCAAAATCTCGTGGCTGAGCATTTCCTGGCGATGGCGGAAGCGCATCAGCGTCGCCATCAGCGCGAGAAACGCCAGCAGGCAGACCACCAAGGCGTACGCCATGTGCGGGTCGAGGCCGGAGTTCGGCCCGCCGAAGATCACCGGCTGCGGATGCTGCGTGCGCCACCAGCGGATGGCCATGTAATCGATCGGCACCGCGATGAACAGGAACATGGCGTAGGCGGCGGCCAGCCGCGGCTGCAGCTCCGAGCGCGGCGTGAACTGGCGCAGCACCAGATAGCTCACGTACATGATCCAAATCACCAGCGTCAGCGTCAGCCGCGGGTCCCAGACCCACCACACGCCCCAGATCGGCTTGGCCCAGATCGGCCCGGTGATGAGGTTGACGGCGAGAAAGACGACGCCGGTTTCGGCGGCGGCCAAGGCCAGTGCGTCGGCGGCCTTGCGCGGGCGCAGCAAGTACCAGAGGCTGGCGGCGGCGTTCACGCCGAAGGCGGCGAAGCCGGTGATGCCGGCGGGAACGTGGAAATAAAAGATCCGGTAATAGATGCCCATCGTCGCCTCGGTGGGGGCGAGGAGCAGGGCTTGGACCAATCCATAGAGGAGCAGCGCCAGGGTGACGCCGCCCCACCAGTACAGCCAGGCGCCGCCGGCGGCGGCGCGGCGGCGTAGCGGCGCGGAGCGGGTTGGGGTCGGAGTCGTCATTCGGCCTCGAGCACGGCGTCGGCGAGCACGACGCCCAGCGCGGTGAAGATCACGTCATAGCCTAGCAGCAGCTTCAGCCAAAACTCCGCGCCGCCGCTGCCGGCCAGGAACACTTGCGTGGCCTGGACCATGGCGATGATCGCCGGCACGGCTACCGGCAGCAGCAGCAGCGGCAGCAGCAGCGTGCGCTGCCGCGCATGGGTGCCGAGCGCGGAGAAATAGGTGCCGTTGGCGGCCAGCGCCCAGGTGCCGAGCAGCACGGTGAGCACGATGCCGCCCCAGCGCGCGGCCGGCGGAGCGTTGAAGATGACGGCGAAGAGGGGCAGCAGCACCGCTTCCACCATCAGCATCATCGCCGCCGTCGCCGCGAACTTGCCGGCCAGCAGCGCGGCGCGCGGCGCGGGCGAGGCGATCAGCCCGGCAAGGCAGTCGTTGGCCGCCTCGCGCAAGAAGGCGCGATCGAGCGCCAGCAGCCCCGCGAACAAGAAGGCCACCCATAGCAAGCCGCCGCCGACGCGCAGGGTGAGCTGCGCCTCGGCGGTGAAGGCGAAGCTGAAGATGACGATCACCAGCAAGCCGTAAAACAGCATGGCGTTGGCGGCGTCGCGCTCGCGCAGCTCCAGCCGCAGATCGCGCCGCGCCGTCGCCCAGAGCACGCGCCAGGCGCTGGGCCGGGGCCGCGCCGGCGCGGCGGCGGGGGCGGGGGCGCGGCCGGCGAGGGCGGAGGCGGTATGCACGCCGGGCTTCATGCCTCCGCCTCCGCGGCCAGCCCCGGCGACGCCGCCACGAGGCGGCCGCGCTCCAGGCGCGCCCAGCCGTCGGCGAGGCCGGCGATGAGATCCTCGGTGTGGGTGCTGGCGATCAGCAGCAAGCCGGCGCCGCGCAGCTCCTGCAGCGTCGCTTGCAGCTCGGCCACGGTGGCGCGATCCAAGCTGGCGAAGGGCTCGTCGAGCAGCAGCACGCGCGGCGTATGCAGCAGGCAGCGCGCCAGGGCCGCCTTCTGCCTCATGCCCTGCGAGAGCTCGCCGACGCGCAGCCGCGCCAGCCGCTCGCCGCGCGCGCGCGCCAGCGCCTCGGCGGCGGCGCCGGCGGCCAGCCCGTAGAGGGTGGCGTAGTAGGCCAAGTTCTCGGCCACGGTGAGGCTGGGATGCAGCCAGCTCTCGTGCGCCAGCAAGCCGGCGGCCCCGCGCGCCGCCGCCGAGCCCCAGGGAGCGCCGGCCACCGTCACCTCGCCCGCGCTCGGCCGCAGCGCGCCGGCGACGATGCGCAGCAGCGTGCTCTTGCCGGCGCCGTTGGCGCCGAAGAGCGCCAGCAAATAGCCCGGCGGCAACTCCAGATCGAGCTGGCGCAGCGCCGCCGTGGCGCCGAAAAATCGGGTCAGGCCCCGGCACGCCACCAGCGCCGCGCCGCTAGGCAGCGGGCAGCGCAGGGCGAGATGCGGCAGCGGAGATTGCACGTTGATGCTCGTCGCCGGCGCGTGTCGGGGGCGGCGGGAAAGCCCGCCCGCCGCTCACATGGTGCCGGCGGTCGTGCGCACGGCGCGTCCGGCGGCGCGCACGCCTTGCGGCTCGTATTTGGAGGCGCATTTCGCCTGCACGCCGGTGGCGCGGAACGAGCCGTCGCTCAGCCAGCGGCCGGAGGCCACCGCCTGCGCGTGATCCACGAAGGTGTCGGGCAGCGGATCGGTGCCGACGTAGGCGACCGGCAGCGTCACCCCGCCTTGCTGCAACACGAAGTCGGTTTCGCCGCTCTTGCGGCGAATGCTGCCCGGCACTACGTCGCCCTCCACCCGCAAGCGGCGGGCATGGGCGTCGGGCATCTTTTTCAGCTCGGCGACGGTGACGTAATAGCTCTTGCTGTCGCGGATGCCGGTCACGGCCAGCCAGGCGAAGGTGGCCAGAATGATGGCCAGCGCTGCGCCCAATTTCCAATGGCTTGCTTTCACGACAGTGCCTCTCAATCGGAGTATAACCCGCCGCTCAACGGTTCTCGCGCGGCGCTTGCGCCAGCGCGCGCATGCGGGCGTCGAGCTGCCGCCGGGCGCGCCGATACCCGGCGTCGTCGAGATGGCCGGTATGCCGCTGCACTTCGAGCAGGAATAAGTCGTCCTTGAGCCGATCTAGCTCCGACTTCGGCGCCGCCCCGCTCGCGGCGGAGGCGGATGCGGCGGCTGGCGGCGCGGCGCGCGCGGCGGCGCCCGCGGCGGCTGCGGTTTCCGGCCGCGTCAGCAAATAGCCGAAGCCGGTGGCGGCGAGTACCAGCAGGATCGCCAGCACGGCGAAGCTATTCTTCTCCATCCAGGACTTGGGAGGGATGATGCCGGCAGCGGGCGCGGCGGCGGCGTTGGGATCGCCCGAAGCCGCAGCGCCGTCGCCGCCGCTCGCCTGCATTTGCGGCGGCAAGGGCGCGTCGCCGGAAACGGTGAAGCGCAGCGGATGCGCGGTCGAGCGCGCTTCGTAAACCTGATAGCCCTCGTCTTGGCCGGGCGGATTGAAGCCGTCGCCGGCGAACTTCATCGGCGGCGGCACATAGACGAGCAGATGATCCACGGGATAGGGCGGATCGTCGGTGATTTCGGCCTGCTGGGTGGCATAGGGCAAGCGATAGGAAACCTGAAAGCGGGTTTCCCCGGGACGGATGGGGTAATCGAGGCCGAATTCGCCGGGCTGCTTGGCGGCCTCCACCGGGCGGGTGATGGGCATGCCGTTGGGGCCGATTACGCGCGCGCCGTCGGCGCGGACGTTGCGCGGGAGGCGGAAGCGGAACAGGCCGCCGCGGCGGTAGAGCGTGCGGTCGAGCTTGTTGTCCACGACGTACTCATCCACCACCGCTAGTTGCCCGTTCTGCGGCTGCACGACGGTGACCTCGGCGGTGAGGTGGATTTGGGCGGCGTCGCCGCTCACTTCGTACACCGTCAAGCGGGCGGAGTTCTGGCCGGCGGCGAGCGCTTGAAAATAGGGGACGCCGCGGTAATCGGCGCGCAGCATCACCGGCTGGCCGGAGGCGGGAGCCTGGGCGAAGCGGAAGCGGCCGGCGGCATCGGTGCGGGTGGTCGCGGCGGGCGCCACGCCCGCCTGCACCGCGATCAGGGAGACGGCCACGCCGGCGGCGGGGCGCCCGGTGGTGCCGTTGACGACTGTGCCGGCGATCTGCGCCGCCAAGCCGGCGGCAGCCGCCAGCAGCGCGGCCAGGGTTAAGAGGCTTCGCCGCATCTTTGGATTTCCCGCACCACGCGCGCCGCTTCGGTTTCCAGCATCTGGCGGCTGCGCTGGTAGTCGGGCTGGGCCAGCTTGCCGGCCAGGAACTCAAAATGCAAATCGCGCAGGTTGTCGTAGATCGCCTGCTTGCGTTCGCGGAGGGCGCGGAGGCGGGCGGCGGCGGGAGAATCCTCCGGCAGCCGTTCGTCGCCGGCGAACACGAACCAGGCCGCCAGGGCGGTGAAAAAGACGCAGGCGAAGGCGGCGAGCAGGGTCATTCGCGCCGCTCCCAGTCGCCGAGCTCGCGCGCGATTTCCGCCTGCACGCGCGCCAGCGCCGGATCGCCGTCGCCGGCGGGGGCGGCGGGCGCGGTCGCGGGCTCCGCGCTCGGCCGCTGCGCGCGCCAGTAGTGCAGCACGGCGAGCAGCGCCCACAGCCCCAGACCCGCCGCCACCCAGGGCATGATCCAGACCACCAAGCTGAAGCCGTGGGTGGGCGGCGCGGCCAGGACCTCGGGGCCGAACTCCTGCACGAAGGCCTGCAGGATCAGCTCGTCGGAGTCGCCGGAGCGCACTTTTTGGCTGAGCTTCACCATCGCCGCGTCCAATTGGGCGCGCGCCGAGCACTGCATGTTGCTGCACTCCGACAGCATGCTCTGATGGCAGGGGCAGACGCAGCGCAGCTTCGCCGCCAAGCGGTGATAGCGCTCGGCGACGGGATCGCCGCGCAGGCCGGCGGTGAACAGGCCGAGCAGCGCCAGCGCGAGGGAGATGCGGCGCAACGGCCGCGAGGCAAAGCGAACCTGCATGAGAAGCTCCTAGACCTGCGCCACTTCCGCCGTTTCCGCCACCCGCGCCGGCGGGTTCTCGCGCCGCGCCGCCGCCGTGCGGCTGGGCAGCAAGGCGATGATCGTGCCGAAGCCGATCACCAGCGCGCCGATCCAGATCCAGGCGATCAGCGGGTTCCAGTACGCGTGCAGGATCGGCTGGTTGGTTTCGGGATCGTCGCCGGCATAGACCAGATAGAGGTCCGAGAGCAGCGTGCTGCGGTCGGCGACCATGGATTGCGTTTGGTTGGAGGCCTTGTAGAACCGGCGCGAGGGGTACATCGTCGCGATCTCGCGTCCGCCTTGATCCACGCGCACGATCAGCGCCTCGGAGGAGAAGTTGGCGTTGTCGTCTTGGGTATAGGCGAGCGAAGTCAGCGTATAGGGTCCGACCGCGAGCTTGGCGCGGTAGGGCATGGGGCCCTCGGTCTGCTGGTTGAAGCCCGAGCCGGCAATGCCCACTGCCAGCAGCACGATGCCGACGTGAATGATGTAGCCGCCGTAACGGCGGGTATTGCGCATGGTCAGCTCGACGGCGGAGAGCGCCAGCCCGCGCCGCGAGCGGCGCGAGAGGACGCGCGCGCCGCGGTAGAACTCCATGGCCACGATCGCGAGCACGAAGGCCGCCAGCGCGAAGCACACCAGCGGGTAGGGATCGCGCCAGCCCATCGCCAGGCAGAGGGCGAGCACCGCCGCGCCCAGGATTGCCGGGCCGAGGAAGTTCCGCTTCAGGCTGGCCGCCGACGTGCGCCGCCAGGCGAGCAGGGGGCCGACGCCGGTCAGAAACAGCAGGAAGAGGAAGATGGGCACGTTGATGCGGTCGAAGAAGACGCGCCCGACGCTGATCTTCTGCCCTTCCACCCATTCCGAAATCACCGGGAACAGCGTGCCCCACAGGATCGCGAAGGCGGCCACCAGCAGCACGAAATTGTTGAATAGGAAGCCGGCTTCGCGCGAGGCCGTGCTTTCGAGCGGGTTCTCGCTTTTCAAGAAGTCCTTGTTTTTGAAGAAGGCCGCCAGGCAAACCGCGACGGCGATCGCCAGGAAGATCACGAACCAGCCGCCGATCGAAGATTGCGCGAAGGCGTGCACGGAACTGACCAAGCCCGAGCGCGTCAAAAAATCGCCGAAGATGGCCAGCAGGAAGGTGGCGAACACCAGCCAGACGTTCCAGATCTTCAGCATGCCGCGCTTTTCCTGCATCATCACCGAATGCAAGAAGGCGGTGCCGGTGAGCCAGGGCAAGAACGCCGCGTTCTCGACCGGGTCCCAGGCCCAGTAACCGCCCCAGCCCAGCACCTTATAGGCCCACAAGCCGCCGAGGACGATGCCGATGGTCAGGAACAGCCAGGCGACCATCGTCCAGCGGCGGGTGATGTGAATCCAGCGGTCGCCGGGATAGCGCTTCAGCAGCGCCGCCAGGCAGAAAGCGAAGGGCACGGCGAAGCCCACATAGCCGAGGTACAGCAGCGGCGGATGGATATCCATCTGGCTGTATTGGAGCAGCGGGTTGAGGCCGTTGCCGTCGGCGGGGGTGCCGACCGGCAGGCTGGCGAAGGCCGAGGCGGCGAAGTTGTTGAGGGCGAGGAAGAAGACTTCGACGCCCGCCAAAATGACCGAGGCCAGCGGCACCAGCGCGCGATGCGCGTGCTTCGGGCTCAGCTCGTCGGCGGCGCGGCCGGGCCGCAAGCGACCGCCGAGCAGGACCACGAAGGCATAGCCGGAGAGCAGCCAGCTCCAAAACAGCAGCGAGCCCTCCTGCCCCGACCACAAGACCGCGATCTTGAAGTAGAACGGCAGCGCGCGGTTGCTGTGCTCGGCGATATAGGCGACGGTGAAGTCGTTGCGGAAGATCAGGCCGATTAGGCACAGCACCGCCACGGTCAGGGCGGGAAACACCGCCAGCGTAGCGCGCTCGGCGCTGACGATCAGCCGCCGGCGGCGGCGCAGGTGGCCGACCACCCCGGCCACGAAGGCGTACACCGCCAGTACGAAGGCCAGGAGTACCGCATACGCACCGAAGAGTTGCATGAGGGCCAGCGCCCGCCAGGCGTGCTGCCCTCTATTCTAACAAGCGCTCTCGCCCATTCCGCCCCCGGCCTGGGGCGCCGCGGCGGCGGTTGGCGGCCGGGCGCGGGCGGAGCGGCGGAGCTAGAACAGCTTGAGCTGGATGGTCAGGTACTTCTTGGGATGCTGGCGAAACGCCGCGACCATCGCGCGCAGCTCGGTCGCCAAATTCTGCAGTTGATCGTAGAGCGAGCGATTGACCATCAGCTGGCCGACTGTGCCCTGCCCCTGCTGCAAGCCCGCCAGCAAGGCGTCGAGCCGCGTCGTGGTGTCGCGCAGCTTGTCCGCCATCTGCCGATCGTGCAACAGCATTCCGACCGTGCCCTGGCCGCTGTTGATGGCATTGGCGGTCTGGTCGAGATGCGTCACCAGGCGATTGGCGTTGTCGTACAGGCTGGGATCGTTGATGAGCTTGGCCAGCGTGCCGTTGCCGGTATTGACGCGATTGAGGGTGTCGTTGAGGCGGTCGAGGGTGGTGTTGAGCTTGGCGTAGAGCTCGTCGCTGTAAGCGAGCTTGCCGATCGTGCCCTTGCCGGCAGCGATAGTCGCAGTGAGCGACTGAATGTTCTTGGCGATGGCGTTGAAGCGGTCGTAAAGCTCTTCGGAGTACAGCAGCTTGCCGACCGAGCCTTGGCCGTTTTGGATTTGATCGAGCAGTAGTCCCAGCCGCTGCACGATGTCGTTGGCGTTTTGCAGCACGCTGTGGGTGGAGACCATCAGCTCGGAAATGCCGGTGGCGACCCGCGACCGCAGCACCGTGCCGTTGCGGGCGGGGGGCGAATTGGGCGTGCCGCGGTAGATGTTGACCATCGTCTCCCCGAGCGGGTTGACCGCGCCCAGCTCGGCCACGGAGTCTTGCCGCAGCCAGGCGGTCTGGTTCTTGGAGACCGACATCTCGATGCGCACCGGCAGCGCGGGATCGGGTGGATGCGGCGACAGCCGCACCGAAGTCACGTTGCCGATGCGGACGCCGGCCAAATTGACGATGCCGCCGGGACGCAGGCCGGCGGCGTCGTTGACGTAGGTCGTGATCTTAATGTTGCCGCCGAAGACCCCGCCTTCGCCGGTCATTAAAAAAATCATGATGATCAGCAGCACGATGGCCACGGCCACCACGATGCCGACCTTCAATTGTGACCACCGCAAATCCGCGCGCGACGCCAATGATCCTCCCTGAGCCGCTCTCCCCGCGCGCCGTTTGCGCCAACCGGCGGCGAAACCGGGAGCCGATGCTGGTGTTTGCGTTCACCCTAACACGGATTGCCCCGGCGCACCCATCCGTTGGGCTCCGCCTCGCACGCCCACTTAGACGCGGGTCACGGCGCGGACCGCCGGGCCGCAGGCGGCGGGCGAGACCGGCCGCGCCAAGACGCGCGCCAGCGGCCAAGCGGCGGCATAGCTGGCGGCCGCGGCCGCCAGCGTCCAATTCATCCCGAAGTGAATGCCGATGAAGATCGCCAGCACCGATCCCAGCACGCTGGCGGCGGCGTTCAGCGCCCAGGCCCAGGCCACGGTCTCTTCGCCGCGATCGGCGAGCCAGGAGAGCCCGGCGGGAAAAGGCATGCCGAGCAAGAACGCCAGCGGCGCGAGCAGAGCGCCGGCCAGCGCGAATTTCAGCGCCGGCGGCAAGCCCACCGCGCGACTCAGGGCGGGCGTGAGCACGGCGCCATACACCAGAATCCAGAGCGCCGCTGCCGCTATCACGCCGGCGATAAAGCCCAGGCGGCGGTGGCCGCGGCTCCAGTAGCTGCCCAGCCCGCTCGCCGCCAGCATGGCGAAGACCACCACCGTCAAGGCGTAGGTGGGATGGCCGAGGAAAAGCACGAAGCGCTGAATCAGCGCGATCTCGAGCAGGATGTAGCCCAGGCCGAGGGCGACGAAATACGCCAAACTCCAGCGCGCGCCGCCGGCGGGCAGCGGCACGCGCCGCCAAACGAGCGGCAGGAGCAGAAAGACGGCCACTGCGGAGATGGCGAAGAGCAGCAGGCTCAGCAGCACGAAGAGCGCCAGGTTGTTTTTCCAATCCATGGCGTGCTCGATGGCGCTGCGGCCGGTCACGATATCGCGCAGCACGGCGCCGGTCTTCAAGGTATAGAAAAAGAACGGCCGGGCGTCGGTGACCGGCGCGATGTCGAAGCGATAACGGGCGCTGAAGCGCGCGGCGTTGCCGCTAGCCAGGAGATCGTAAAAGACGCGCCCGGGGCTGCCGGCGGCGGGCGGCGCCATGCCCGGCGCGTAGACAATTTGCAGCGGCGGATGCGCGGCGGCGTAAGCGGCGGCGCGCGCGAGATCCGCGGCGGTGAAGGGCCGGCGGCCTATGAGGGTGGTGACGGTGACGCCTTGATCCGACAATTGGCCGTCCGCCGCCACCAAGAGGTAGGGGCGGGGATCGGTGACGCCATATTCCCGGTGCAGCGCTGCCATGCCCAAGGCGACGATGCGCAGCGCCTCGCGCGGCTGGCGAAATTCCCACCGCGTCATGGCGATCAGGCCGCCGGGCGTGAGATGGCGTAGGTATTCGCGGAAGGCCTCGACCGTGTACAAATTGCTCTCGGAGAGCGCCAGCGCGCCCGCTGCCGTCGAGGCCCAGGTATCCACCATGGTCGCCTGCACGAGGTCATAGCGGCGGCGGCTTTGGCGCACGTAGCTGCGGCCTTCGGCCACGACCGCATGGACCTGCGGCAGCAGATAGAGCCCGTGGGAGTAGGCGCGGTAGCGGCCTTCCATCAAGTCGCGGACGATGATGGGGTTGATCTCGACAGCGGTGACGTCGGCGGAGCCGGCAAGCAGCGCGCGCATGACGTCGGAGCCGCCGCCGGGGCCGATGATCAGCGTGCGCGCGCCCGGCCGCAACACGTAGCCGAGCGCGGGGCTGTAGCGCAGGAAGTGCGCGCCCAGACGCGGATCCGAACGCGCCTCCGCCGGCGAGACGCCGACGATCGCGGTGGCCGCGTCCGAATCGATAAGGATGGTTTTGCCGCCTCCAGCCTGGCGCTGCACCTCGATGCGCGAGAGGCTGTTCCAGCGCTTGTATTCGATGTTTTCGCGGCGGATGCCCTTGGCGTAGCGCACATCCCAGAGGCGTCCCTGCCGGTTCGCCACCGCCAGCGCCGCGAGCACGAGCGCCGCCAGCACGCAGGCGGCGCGCGCCGCCCGGCGGCCGCGAGGAAAAAACAGCGCCGCCGCCAGCAGCGCCGTCAGCGCCGCCAGCATGACCGTGCTCGGGCCGCCGATGCGGTTCATGGCGGGCACCAGCAGCAGACAGGCGGCGGCCGCGCCCGCTAGGTCGGCGAAATACAGCCAATGAACGGCGGCGGCGAACTCGGCCATCAGCCGCGCCAGCGCGAAGCCATTCAGGAAGAAGGGAATCGCGGCGAAGAAATACAACGCCCCGAGCTTGCCGAAGTTCGACCACGAGACGGCGAGCGAAATATCCGCGTGCAGGAGCCAAGCCAGCAGGAGCAGCGTGGCGCCGCACGAGGCCGCCGCGGCGGCGCCGGCGGCCGGCAGCGGGCGGCGCGGCGCGAAGAGAAAGGCCGCCAACCCGCCCGCGCCCAGTCCCAGCAGGGCGATCGAGATCGCCATGAAGGCGAAGTGATAGAAGAGCACCACCGAGAACAAGCGCGTCAGCGCCAGTTCCAAAAGCAGCGAGGCCAGGCTGAGGCAAAACACGCCGCCGAGGACGGGGTTCTTAGGGCGCATCAGCGTTCCGGGCGCAGCGCTTCGGGCAGCGCCAGCCACGACACGAAGCTGGTCAGGGCGAAGCACTCCCAGGCGAAGGGCGGAAAGCCGAAAAAGCCCGGCCAGGGCATGGCGAAGATTTTTGAATGCTGGAAGATGGGAAAGATGTACTCCCAGCGCGACGCCGCCCAGAAATTCCAAAACTCCCAGCAAAAGCCGCAGATGGCGCCGGCGGCGAGCAAGGCGTAGAGCCGGCCGGGCGCGCCGCGCTCGAGATCGCTCCACACCGAAGGCAGCCCGAGGCGGCGGTTCACCGGCTCGAGCACGAGCACGAAACCGCCCCAGACCAAGCCGAATAAATACGGCGCCAGCCAGCCGGGCGCGGCCAAGGGCGCAACGAGCAGAATGACACCGGCGGCGGCGGCCGCCGCCGGCCAGCCCGCGGGCGCGCGCCCTGGGCGCGAGCGGCTGCGCTCGAGGCCGGCGGCGAGCAGCAAATCGGCGACCTCCAAGATGCCCGGCAAGATCGTCGCGAAGGCCCAGCTCCCGCCCACGATGAACAGCGCAAGCTCGCGCGGCACGCCCACGTAGCGCCAGTTGCGCAAATGCAGGTTGTAGGCTTCGAAGAGCAGCCAGATGGGGATCGAGAGCAGGCAGAGTGCGGCGAAACGCGCGGGATGACGCAGCCGCGAGTCGCCGCGCAGCCGGAACACGGCCGCATCCACGGCGGGGATGAACGCGGTCCAGATGAGCGCGGTGAAGAAGGTGACGACGCCGGGCGCGCGCAGCGCCAGCAGCAGCTCCAGCAGGGCCAGCGCCGCCAGCGCCCAGCGTCCATAGGAGGGATAGGGGCGCGGCGCCGGCCGCATTCCCGCCCACGCCAGAACCGCCGCGCTGCTCGCGAACCCCGCCAGCCCCAGGACGAACAACATTCCTCGACCTTATCTGAAGTCGGCCCGGCGCAGAGCCGGACGCGCTTAGCGCAAATACTCGGTGAAAAAGGCCTGGCGCAAAGCTTCGGCCTGGCGCGCGGCCGCGGCATTATAGGACGGGCGCTCGTCGTTGTTGAAGGCGTGATCGGCCCGCGCCCACAGTACCTCCACGAAATCCGCTTTGGCGGCGGTCAGGGCATCGCTGACAGCGCGGCGCTTGTCGGCGGTGATATGGCGATCGAGGCCGCCCCAAAACAGCAGCAGCGGGCAGCGGAGGCGCGGGGCGCGGTCCAGGAGCGCCTCGATGCCGCCGCCGTAATAGCTGACGGCGGCGGCCAAGGGGACGGCGCCGGCGGCGATATAGGCGACGCGGCCGCCCATGCAGAAGCCGAGGGCGGCGATGGGCCGGCCGGGGAGCTCGGCCGCGAGGTGTTCGTAGGCGGCGCGAATATCGGCTTCCAGCCCCTCGACGGTGAGCTTTTGGACGTGCGCCATCACGGCGGGAAAATTGTCGTAACTGCCTTCGAAGCCGGCTGGGGCGCTGCGGTGAAACAATTCCGGCGCCAGGGCCAGGTAGCCCTCTCCGGCCAGCCGATCGGCGAGGCCGCGGATGTGCCCGGTCACGCCGAAGGCCTCCTGGAACAGCAAAACACCGCCCCGCGCCTTGCCCGCCGGACGGGCCAGGTAGGCCGCCATTTCGCCGCCATCGGCGACTTGCAGCAGCGGCTTAGCGGATCGCAGCTTGGCCATCGCTCTTATGCACCTCGATCAGCACGTTCAATAACGACAACGCCGCCGGCGTGACGCCGGGGATGCGCGCCGCCTGCCCCAGAGTCGCCGGCCGCACGCGGCTGAGCTTTTCTTTCATTTCCCGCGACAGGCCGGGAATGGGCTGATAGTCGAAATCTTCCGGAATCACTTTGCCCTCGGCGCGGCGCAGCTGCGCCATCTCGCGTTGCTGCTGCGCCAAATAGCCTTCAAACTTGATTGCGGTCGCGACCGTTTTCCATTCCCAGCCGGCGGGGTCGGCCTGCCGCTGTTCCGCCAGCAGGGCGGGCAGGCGGCGCTCGAGCAGCGGCAAGAAATCCTCGAATTGAAACTCGGGCCGCTTCAGCAATTGTGCCGCCGTGGGGCGGTCGGGCAAAGCGCCGCCGGCCTTGGCGTGGAGCGCGGCGCCGGCGGCCGTGGCGGGATCGGGGCGCTCGGTGGCGAGAAATTCGCCGAGGGCGGCGATGCGCGCCTGCTTGGCGGTGAAGCGGCGCCAGCGCGCGTCGGTCACCAGGCCCACGCGCCGACCGTGCGGCGTCAGCCGCGCGTCGGCATTGTCGATGCGCAGGTGCAGGCGGAACTCGGCCCGCGAGGTGAACATGCGGTAGGGCTCGTCGGCGCCGCGGGCGATCAGATCGTCCACCAGGATGCCGATATAGGCCTCGGTGCGGCTCAAGTGCAGCGGCGCCTCGCCGCGCACTTGCAGCGCGGCGTTGATGCCGGCGAACTGGCCTTGGCAGGCGGCTTCTTCGTAGCCGGTGGTGCCGTTGATTTGTCCCGCCAAGAACAGCCCCGCGATCCGCTTGGTCTCGAGCGTGGGCCGCAACTCGGTCGGCTGCACGAAGTCGTATTCGATCGCGTAGCCGGGCCGCAGCATCTCCGCGCGCTCCAGCCCGGGGATGGAGGCGATCATCGCCGCTTGCACGTCCACGGGCATGGAGGTGGACATGCCGTTGACGTAAATTTCATGCGTGTCGAGTCCCTCGGGCTCGAGAAAGATCTGGTGCCGCTCCTTGTCGGGGAACTTGACGATCTTGTCCTCGAAGCTGGGGCAGTAGCGCGGTCCGACGCCGGCGATTTGCCCGGAGTAGAGCGGGCTGCGGCCGAGATTTTCCAGGATCAATCGGCGGGTGACCGCGTTGCTATACGCGATGTGGCATTGAATCTGGGGCCGGACGATGCGATCGGTGAGGAACGAGAACGGGGTCGGCTCGGCGTCGCCCGGCTGCGGCTCGAAGTGCGCCCAGTCGATCGTGCGGCCGTCGAGGCGGGGCGGGGTGCCGGTTTTCAGCCGGCCGCATTCGAAGCCCAGCGCCCGCAGCGATTCGCCGAGCAAGTGCGAGGCCGGCTCGCCGCTGCGCCCCGCCGGATAGCGCGCTTCCCCGACGTGAATCAAGCCATTGAGAAAGGTTCCAGTGGTGATCACCACCGCTTGCGCGCCGATCTCGCGGCCGTCGCGCAGCCGCACGCCGGCCACGCGGCGGCGCCCCTGGGGAGCGGCGACGAGCATCAGCTCGACGGCTTCGCCCTGGCGAATCCGCAGATTGGGCTCGGCTTCCAGCCGCTGGCGCATGCGGATGCGGTATTGCTTCTTGTCTTGCTGCGCCCGCGGCGACCAGACCGCCGGGCCGCGGCTGCTGTTGAGCAGCCGGAACTGAATGCCGACCTCGTCGGCGACCTCGCCCATCAACCCGCCCAAGGCGTCAATCTCGCGCACCAGATGGCCCTTGGCAATGCCGCCAATGGCGGGATTGCACGACATTTGCGCGACCAGATCGAGGTTGAGGGTGAACAGGCCGGTGCGCAGGCCCATGCGCGCGGCGGCGAACGCAGCTTCGCAGCCGGCGTGACCGGCGCCGATCACGACGACGTCATAGCGGTCCGCATAGGGCAGCACGGGCATGCGGCTCTATTGTAACGATTGGCGTTCGCGGCTTCAGGCATGCCCGGCAGTGCTAAACTCGGCCCATGAACGGCGGCCGCCTCAGCGACGACGAAGCCATGCTCCAAGGATTGCGCCAGGTCCGCGCGGCGCTCGCCGGAGAAGCCCCGGCGGAGCCGCCGCACCAGGCGCTGCGGATGATCGCCATGCGCTTTCCGGAGGAAGCCGAAAATATCACCGCGCTCTGGATGCGCGCGCCCTCCGGCCATCGGCAGGAAATCGAGACGCTGCTGGCGGAGATCGAACGCCAGCACGCCGAAGACAGCGCGGAAGATGCTTAGTCGTCGAGATGCGCCACGGATTCCACTTCGCGCGAAGACATGGGCTTGCTGAAGACGCGATAGCGAGACAACAAGGCGTGCTTGAGCGCCCACTGGATATCTTCATCCAGCGGCGATTTGCGACCATTGTCGCGGATGTATTTGTCCAACTTGCCGACATCCACCAGCCCAAGTCGAATGGTGCCTTCACAAACAATGGCCTGGGTTCCCTGGGGGATGAGGGAGTACTTCATCAGCCGAGGTTTGCTCATGGAAATTATGCCGTACCATCCGCAAGTCACCTGAAGGACTTGCGCTTCCGAAATCGAAAATTCATTATATCACAGCAGTCGTCTTCATCCATTCACTTTTCGGAGCGGCTCATACCTTCTAACATATTGAAAAATCAATTGGTTGATCGACAGGCGCGGGAGGGGAGTGCGGGGGCGCGGGAGCGCCGTGCGAGGCAGCAAAATTCCAAAAATGGGAGTGATGAGCCGAACTGTGACGTTTTGGGGCTGGGCAACAGTTGCTTGGACCAAATCCTTGCTCTAGACCCATTTCCGCAGCCGGGGACGAGTACGCCGGTCCTTTATTCCGTAACGGCGCCGGGCGGCCAAGTCGCGAGCGCGCTGGTGGCGGGCAGCCGATTGGGGCTGCGCACCCGCTTCGCGCTGCGCATCGGCGACGATGAGGCCGGGGAACAGCAGCGAGCGGCGCTCGAGCGGGAAGGCGTGGACTTGTCGCTGGCGCGCAAGCGCGCCGGCGTGCCCAGCGCGCGCGCGCTGATCCTGCTGGATGTGGCGCGCGGGCAGCGGGCGGTGGTCTGGAATACCGATACGCGCTTGGCGGTCGCGGCGGCGGAGGTTTCTCGTGAGATCGTCGCCCAAGCGCGCCTGCTCTACATTGATGGAAAAGACGGCGAGGCATGCCTGGCCGCCAGCCGCTGGGCGCGCGCGCTCGGCCGGCCGGTGGTGTCCGATATCGACACGCCGACGCCGTGGAGCGCGGAACTGATCGGGCAAGTGAGCGATTGCATCTGCAACCGCGAATTCTTGCCCGCCTATACCGGGATCCAGGAACTTGAGCCCGCGCTGCGCAAGCTGGCGGGCGAGGGGCCGCGCATGGTTTGCGCCACGCTGGGGGCGGAGGGCGCGCTGGCCTGGACGGAAGGCCGCTGGCATCGTGCGCCGGGGTTTTCCGTCAACGTCGTGGATGACACCGGCGCCGGCGACGGTTTTCGCGCGGGCTATGTGTATGCGTTGCTGGCGGGCTGGCCCATCGAAGCACGGCTGGCGTTCGCCAATGCCACGGCAGCCTGCGTATGCGAAACGATCGGCGCGGTCCCCTCGATGCCGACAATGGCGCAAGTGCGGCAGATGCTGGCGCGGTTTCACGCTTCCGGGCCATGGGAGCGCGCCTGCTGAATCCGCGCCACAAACGCGAGCACCCGGATGAACCCGGGCCGGCTGCGCCGCAGGCGCCCGCCGCGCGCGCGCCGCGGCGTCCGCCGTTGCTGGTCGGGCATCGCGGCCATCGCGTCGCCGCCTACGGCGAAGGCGAGAACACTTTAGCGGCCTTCGAGCGCGCCTTGGCCCTGGGTTGCGACGGGCTGGAACTCGATCTCCATTGCACGGCGGATGGGCACTTGGTGGTCCATCACGACCCGGAGATAGAAGGCGTCGCGATCGCCGCCAGCTCATACCGGCAGTTGCGGGGTCTGCGGCCGGTCCTGACCACGCTGCCGCGTGTATTGCGCCAATACGCCCACCGCTGCTGGCTGGATCTCGAAGTCAAAGCGCCGGGCTGCGAAGCGGCGCTGGTGGCCGCATTGCGCCGGCTGCCGCCAGCGCGCGGCTACGTGGTGAGCTCATTCGATCTGAAGGTGCTGGGCCGATTGGCGCGCAGCGCCCCCCAAGTGCCGCTCTGCCTGAACCTGCAGCGGCCGCTGCCCTGGCGCCGCTGGCGCGAACTTCCCCTCGCGGCGGTGGCGCCTCATGTGAGCTTCGCCCAGCGCTGGTATTTGGCGCGAATGCAGCGGCGCGGGCTGAAGATCGTGGTCTGGACCGTGAATCAGCCGCGCCGTATGCTGCAGCTCGCGCGCGCCGGTTGTGACGCCATCATCTCCGACGATCCGCGCCTTTTGGTGGAGACGCTGGGGGATCTTCGGGCCGCGCCGCCGCGCGCGCTCGCCGCGCATCGCTGAGGCGCAAACAAACTCGCCCGAAAGCTCTGCATCAGCTACAGGTGTGGAGGCGACCGCCGACCTGCAGCAGCGGGTGCACGAGCTTGGCGAATGGTTCCACAACCTCGACTTGGGCGGCATTCGCACCGCTCCGAATCATTTTTTGGGCGATTATCCCCGCGTGAAGTGGGAGCGGCTGCGGCCCGCTCTGCCCGCCGATCTCGCGGGCGCGTCGGTGCTGGATATCGGCTGCAACGCCGGGTTTTATTGCTTTGCCATGAAGCGGCTGGGCGCCGGCCGGGTGTTGGGCATCGACGTGGATGAGCGCTATCTGCGCCAAGCCGCCTTCGCGGCCGACTACTACGGCTTGCCGGTCGAGTTTCGCCGCCTGTCGGCCTACGACGTCGGCCAGATCGAGGAAACCTTCGATTACGTGCTCTTCATGGGCCTGTTCTATCACCTCCGATATCCGCTGCTGGCGCTGGATCTGGTGATGCCGCGCGTGGGGCGAAAGTTGATCTTCCAGACCATGATTCGCGGCGCCGCGGCCGGCGCGCCGCCGCGCGATGACTACGATTTTTGGGATCCGCATCCGTTCCAGACGCCGGGCTTTCCGTGCATGTATTTCATCGAGAAGCGTTTTGCCGGCGACCCGACGAATTGGTGGATTCCCAACGCCGCGGCGGTGGAAGGCATGCTGGCGAGCGCGGGGCTGGCGATCGAGGCTCGTCCGGAAGCCGAGACTTGGATTTGCGCGCCTCGGCGCGAGCGCAGCCAGCCGCCGATCTGGGCGTTGGAATTGGAAGGAAGGCTGTAGCGTGCGCGTGCTGGTGACGGGTGGAGCGGGTTTCATCGGCGCCCACTTGTGCCGCCGCTGGCTGGAAGGCGGAGCGGCGGTCACGATCTTCGACAACTTCAGCCGCGCCGGCTCGGAGGAAAACTGGCAGCGGCTGCGCGCCGAGAGCGCGCCGGCGGCGGCGCTGGCGCTGCTGCGCGGGGACGTGCGCGACGCCGCCGGAGTGGCCGCGGCGGTGGCCGGCCAGGACGCGGTCTTTCATCTGGCGGCGCAAGTCGCGGTGACGACGTCGCTGGCGGAGCCGCGGCGCGACTTCGAAATCAACGCCGCCGGCACGCTCAACGTGCTCGAAGCCGCGCGCCGCGCGATTCGCCCGCCGTTCGTGCTCTACAGCTCCACCAACAAGGTGTATGGCGCGCTGCGGGGCGCGGCGCGGGCGACGGCGGTGGGCGAAGACCAGCCGCTCGATTTTCATTCCCCCTACGGCTGCTCGAAAGGCGCGGCCGACCAATACGTGCGCGACTATGCCCGCATCTTCGGCGTGCCGACGGCGGTGTTCCGCATGAGCTGCATCTACGGTCCGGGGCAAAACGGCAGCGAGGACCAAGGCTGGGTGGCGCACTTCGCCCGCGCCCTGCGCGCGGGCGAGGCGGTGACCATTTACGGCGACGGCGAGCAGACCCGCGACTTGCTGTTCATCGAGGATCTGGTGGAAGCGATGCTGCTCGCCTGGCGGCGGCGGGAGGGCTGCGCCGGGGCGGTCTTCAACATCGGCGGCGGCGCGGCCAACGTGCGCTCGCTACGCGAAGTGATGGCGGCGCTCGAGCGCCTGGTGGGGCGGCGGCTGGAGACGCGGGCGGCGGCGGCGCGGCCCGGCGATCAGCGGCACTATTGCAGCGACATCCGGCGTTTTCAAGCGCTCACCGGCTGGCAGCCGCGGGTGGGGGTGGCGGCCGGCCTGGCGCGCCTCGACCAGTGGTTCGCCGGGCAGCGCGCCACGGCGGAAGGCAGGGCGGCATGAAGTTCGCGCTGCTGCAGCCCCATTGGGACTTTGCCGGCTCCAGCTACTTCGGCTGCCGGGAACCTCATTTTCCCTTCGAGCTGCTCTTCGCCCGCCAGCAACTGGAAGCCGCCGGCCACGAATGCCTGCTGCTCGATGGGCATTTGGAGGCGATGACGGCGGAAGAGGCGGGCCGGCGCGTTCGCGGCTTCGATCCGGACTTCACCGTCGTCACCACCGCGCCCACGTATTTGTTTTGGCGCTGCCCGCAGCCGGAGCTGCGGCTGCCGCGGCAATGGCTGAGCGCTTGCCGCACGCGGGCGGTGCGCGTGGCCATCGGGCCGCACGGCTCGGCGACGCCGCGCGCGGCTGGGGAAAAGCTGGACTGCGACGTGGTGCTGCGCGGCGAGCCGGAGCAAGTGCTGCCGCGGCTGGCGGGCGGCGCCTGGGCGGAGATTCCGGGCTGCTGCTGGCGCGATGCGGCGGGCTGGCATCTCGACGCGCGCACCGCGGAGGCCGATCTCGCCGGCCTCGGCGCGCTCGACTTTCGCGACTATCCCTTGCCGCGCCGCGAGCATCGCCATCACGTATTTTCCGGCGCCGGGCGCGGCGCCGAATTGGAGTTCAGCCGCGGCTGCCCCTGGGGCTGCGACTTCTGCAACAAGACGCTGTTCCGCAACCGCCTGCGCCATCGCCGCGCCGAGGACGTGCTGGCCGAGGCCGAGGCGCTGGCCCGCGCCGGTTTCGATTACGTCTATTTCATCGACGAGATCTTCGGCTGCGGCAAGCAGCGCGCGGTCTTGCTCGAGGCCTTCGCGGGGTTGCCGCTGGCGATCGGTTTGCAGACGCGCATCGATCTGTGGGACGAAGAATCGCTCGCCGCCCTGGGCCGCGCCCACTGCGTTTCGCTCGAGTGCGGCATCGAATCCATCACGCCGGCCGGCCGCGCCGCCTGGAACAAAGGCTGCCGGCTCAGCACCGAGCGCATCGCCGAGCTGCTGCTGGCCGCCCGGCGGCACATCCCTTGGGTGCAGGCCAACCTCATCGCCGACGACGAGGAAGATCTCGCGGCCACGGAAGCGTGGCGGCGCGAGTTGATCGCGCGCGGGGTATGGGTGTCGCGGCCGGTGCCCGCCTATCCGTTCCCCGGCAGCCCGCTCTATGCCAGGCTGTTCGGCCCGCCCGACGACCTGGCCTGGGAGCGCGCGCACGGCCACTATCTCGCCCTCAACGACCGCCGCGGGTACTACAGCGACGTGCAAGACTCCGCTCCCGCGCCGCTCAGCCGCCTGGAAAATTCCGCCGGCTAGCCGCGACCGCGACCGCCTCCGCGCCGGCTGGCGGGAAGGACGGCATCGGATAGGTCACGCGTGGTCCGCGATTGCGAGAAGGGCGGCCGTGCGCGTTTAAGCTCGTTCTCCGTGCAGTTCGACTGGGTTTTTGGGGAAGAGCTTCCATTTGAGCCCCGGGGCGTTGATTTACAACGGCAACGCGGACGCCTTCTGGCCGATCCCAGCCGCCCGCGCTCCGCACGCTGCGCGCGCCCGCGCCGAGCTACCAGAAGAAATCCAGCTCGGGGACGAAATAGCGGTAACGGTTCGCGAGAAACGTGCCGAAGGCGGGGTCGGCGAGATTGGCTTGGACGTCGGCGGGGTTGAAGTGGTTGGTGACGTTATAGACGTCGAAGCCCCACTGCAAGGTGTAACGGTGGAGCAGCCGGGTGTCATGCAGCAGCGTTAAATCGAGGGAGAAGAACGCCGGGAAACGGTGGCTGTCGCGGGGCCCGACAAAATTCAGATTGGCGTCCACGACCGAATAGGGGAAGCCGCTATGCCAGTCGAGGATGGGCGCCAGCGTGGTCGCCTGGGGGAGGCGCAGCACGCCCCAGGTGATCCAGCGATTGGGGACATCCGACGGCAGCGGGCCGTATTCGTTCGGGCGAATGATGGGATGGGGAAAATCCCCGAAGAAATAGTCGTAGTTGTTCAAGTCGCCGTGCGTGCGGCTGTGCACGAACGAGCTGTTGATGGCTTGCCCGGCCAAATTGATCTTGGCGGTGACCACCGCTTTGGAAAAGCGCATTTGGCCGCTGTTGCTGAGGGTGAGAAAGTACTGGCCGGGCCCGCCGGCGAGCGGATCCACGATGAACTGCCGCCGGGTATGGCTTTGCAGGAAGCTGGCATCGAGCAGCAGATGCGAGCCGAGGCGGCGCTCGGCCTCGATGTTCCAGGTGAGGTTGAACGGCAAGAAATTGAAATCGCCGCCCGGCAGAAATTGGTTGGGACTGGGTTCGGCGGTGAAGTCGGTCAGAATGTTGGTGAAGGGCTCGACCGCGACGATGCCGGTGCCAGCGGGATCGAAGTAAGTGACGGTTTGCCGCGGATATTCGCGAAAGACGCCGACATCGAGGGGCAGCCGGTCGTAGAACATCCCGGCACCGCCGCGCAACACGAAGCCGGCCGGCGCCTGCCAGGAAAAGCCGGCGCGCGGGGCGAGGTGAACGGCGTCGGAGATGGTTTCGCTCTCGTAACGCAGGCCCAAGTCGAGCGCCAGGCGCGCGTCCGGCGCCCATTGATCTTCGGCATAGGCGTTCCACGCGGTATTCGTGATGGCCAGCAGCGAGCCGCCGGTGAACTGCACCGTTTGGCTGAGGGTGCCGTCGGGACGAAAGACCTGCACCGGCCGGCCGAGGAAGCTGCCGCGGATCGCGCTGGCGGCGGCGCCGCCGCCGATCTTCCATTGCTGCGAGCCATGCCAGTGCGTCTGGGCCGGCAGGTAGGCCGATTCCCAGGCCACGCGCCAGGCCGCACGGCGCTGGGTATTGAAGAAGCTGCCCTGCGCGCCGGAACTGCGCAAGATCATGGGGCCGTTGCCCTCGCCCCAGACATCGTCCACGAAGTGCTCCCAATTGAACGTGTTCTGCCACACCGCCCCGGTGGCGGAGCCGTGGCGCTCGATCAGGTTCAAGCTCAGGTTGCGGCGGCGCAGATCGGGCGCGGCGGGCTGCGGCAGAAAGACATCGAGATGAGCGTGCTCGACGTGGCGGGGCGCGTAGTTCGCGGTCAGGGTCACCAGGTCGCGCGGGGAAACCACCCAGTCGAGCTGGGTGAAGGAGTCGCCGCCTTCGGTCTTGCTGATGTTGAAGGGAAAGGGCAGGCCGCGGATCGGCGTCTTGTCGAGATCGTAGTTGACGCCTTGCGATAGATAGAGTCGCCGGGGCAGCAGCGGGCCGGAAACCAGCAGCCGCGGCGTGATCCCGCGAAAGCCGAAGAGGGTGCCGCCGCGAAAGCGGGGCTCGGGAAAGAAATCGTTGACCTCGAAGCGCCATTCATCGCCGCCGCCGCGGGTGAGCACCTTGGTGACGCCGCCGGTGAACTGGCCGTATTCGGCGAGATACGGCGCCTGATAGACCTGCACTCGCCGCACGACGTCGAGCGGCAAATTGACCGAGAAGTCGCCGGTGGCCGGATCGCTGGCATCGGCGCCGTTGATCAGCATGGCGTTCTCGTTCTCGCGGGCGCCATTGATGTTGATGCGGCCGTCGGGCGTGCGCACCACCCCGGGCACCAGCGGCAGCGCCTGCTGCAGTTGCTGCCCGGGCACGGGCAGGCGGCGCACCGTCGCCGCCTCCAACGATTGCGCCGGCGAGGAGGCGCCTTGCGCGGCTTCCGGCGAGGCGGTGACGTTCACGGTCTGGCTCACCGCCGAGCGCTTGGCGAATTGCAGGGCGACCTCGAGCGCGCGCGGCGCCAGCACCCGGATCGGCTGCACCACCGGGAAGTAGTCCTTCTTGGCGGCGGTGAGCAAATAGGAGCCGCTTTGCACGCTGCCGAAATTCACCACGCCTTGCGCGTTGCTCGTGCCCGCGGCCACGGCGGCGCCGCCGGAGTTGAGGCTGACGCGCACGCCGCGTAGGGGGTGATGGGCGGTGTCCGTGCAAGTGACATGCACCAGCGCCGTCGCCAACACCTGTCCCGGCGACGAGCCGGCGAGGCAGGCCAAAAGCACGGTGAGCGCGAACCAGAACCGACCGCATTGCCGGGCCATCTCATCCAGTATGGTCTTGCGCCCGCGGGACGAAAACGCGAAACTGAAAACGCTCGGGATTTTTTTCCGCTACGAGGTCGTGAACGATGGCAGCAACGTTCGACGAAGCGGCCCGCCGCGTGGAAGCGGAACTGAAGCGCCTGATCGCGGTGATGAACGACGAGATCGTGCCGGCGATCCGTCAAGACAGCGGGAAGGCGCTGCGAGTCGTCGCGGAGCAATTGCAAAAACTCGCCGACGCGCTCGAACGCTCGAAAACGGAGCCGCGTTGAGCACCGGCCGGCGCTGGGCGGCGGCGGCCGCGGCCACGCTGGCGATCACCGGCGCGGCCTGCGGGCCGAAGCCGGTCAAGCCCATGCTGCAGCCGCCGATGCCGCCCGGCGTCAGTTGGGGACGGCCGGCAAATCCGGCGGCGCCGCCCGCGCCCGCCTCGACCGGCGCCGCCGCGGTCAGCGAGGCCGCGCTCTCGATCGTGCCGGCCATGGATGCGCGCTTGCGCGTGGGCGAGCGCTTTACCGGCGTCGCCAGCTATTACGGCCCGGAGGAACAAGGCCGTGAAACCGCGAGCGGCGCCGTCTTCGACGATCGCAAGCTGACCGCCGCGCATCGCACCCTGCCCTTCGGCACCCGCCTGCGGGTGACGTATCCGGCGACCGGCCGCTCCGTCATCGTCACGATCAACGATCGCGGGCCGTTCTGGCCGTATCGCACCCTGGATCTTTCGCTCGCCGCCGCGCGGCGCATCGGCCTTTACGATCACGGCCTGGGCCAAGTCGAGATGGAGATCATCGGTCTGCCGCGGCCGCTGCCCGACGGCCGTTATACGGTGCAAGTGGGATGGTTCGACAGCAGCCGGCAGCTGCGCGCGTGCCGGCGCTTGATGCGCGCGCGCGCGCCGTACCCGGTCGTGGCGTTTCATTCCTCGAGCGGCTCCTGGCTGCGCTACGACCACGACGCCAGCCTCGACGCCGCCCAGGCGATCCGTATCGTCGAGGACTTGCGCGCCCATCGGTATCCCGCCTACGTCGTGCGCCTGAACTGACCGGAGCGCAGGCTGGCCGGCGCTCTTCGCGCCGTTTGCGGCGGCGGTCGCGGGACCCGGCGCGCGCCGGCGCGGCCGCGCTGCGCCCGCTCCTGGCGGCCGGAGAACCGTGCCGTGCCGGATGCGCGGAGATCCATGAGCCCGCCGGAGGCCGCCGCGGCGGGAGCGCGCGCTATTCGCGTGGCTTGCTCAAACGCGGCTTTTATTCGTCGAGGATGCGTGCGCGGGCGTTCGCTGCCGCTGGCCGCTCCCGGAGTTGGCGCGGCGATCCACGCGGAATTGGCGCTTTCCTGAGGTGGTCTCCTCGGAACAAACCGGACTGAATCCCGTATGTGCGGATGTGCGGCGCTTTTTGCCGCTAACGCGCCAGGAGCACGGCGTCCAAGTGAAACGTGGCCACCGGCGCGAGCGAGGGCACACGCTTGTCGCGAGAACCGCTGTTGCGGCTCGATAACGTCGGCAAGGTATTGTTGACCGACGAGGTCGAAACCCACGCCCTGTCGTGGGCGCAGCGCGCGGTATCATCCTGAAGCATGCGCTCGAGACGCGCGGCCTCGCGGCGTGGCGACCGGCGCGGAGCGAGCGACGCCGGGATTTGCGATCACGAAAATCAGCGCCCTTCGTCTAAGGCAGCCATGGAGAAGCTGGGGCAAGACCTGAGATTCGCGTTCCGCCTGCTGGCCAAGAGCCCGGGCTTTGCCGCCATCGCCATCGTGACGCTTGCCTTGGGTATCGGCGCCAACGCCGTCATCTTCAGCGCGGTGGATGCCGTGCTGCTGCGGCCGTTGCCCTATCCCCATGCCGAGCGCCTCTTCGACGTGCTCAGCCGCTGGCCGCGCGGCGGCATCGAGAACGGCATTTTCATCGGCCAATACCAATGGCTGGCCGAGCACTGCCGCTCCTGCGAAAGCGTCGCGGCGTTCGTCCCGGGCGCGGGGGCCAACCTGAGCGGATCCGGCGGCGCGCCGCTGCGCGTGCGCAGCGCGCAGGTCAACGCCCAGTACTTTCCCATGCTGCAAATGCCGCCCGAGCTGGGGCGTGCGTTTGCGCCCGCCGACGAGCTGCCGAACGCGGCGGGGGTGGCGATCTTGAGCGACGCGCTGTGGCGCGCGCGGTTCAACGCGGATCCCGGCATCGTCGGGCGCGGCATTCGGCTGGATGGCGCGCTGTACACAGTGGTCGGGGTGGCGCGGCCCCGCACCGATCCCGACGTTGACCTTTGGACCGCGCTCCATCCTGACGATCCGCTGGTCGCCGAAGAAGGGCCGAATATCAACGTGAGCGTACGGCTGAAGCCGAACGTGACCCTGGCGCAGGCTCAGGCAGAGGTGGCGCTGCTCGCCGCCGCTTACAATCGCGCGCATCCCAGCCGCTACGAAGTGGGCCTGCTGCTGCGCGGCATGCATGAGGATCAGGTGAGCGGCGTGCGGCCGCAACTGCTGATCCTGCTGTATGCGGTGGGATTGGTGCTGCTGATCGCCTGCGTCAATGTCGCCAACCTGCTGCTCTCGCGCGCCAACGGCCGGCGGCGGGAGATGGCGGTGCGGGCGGCGCTGGGCGCCGGGCGCGGCCGGATCGCGCGGCAACTGCTGACGGAAAGCGTCTTGCTCGGGCTGGCCGGAGGCGGCGCCGGCCTGTTGCTGGCGTGGGGCGGCTTGCCGCTGCTGCTGCGGGCGGCGCCACGCGGCAGCGGCGAATTTTTCGCCGACGCCGGGTGGGGGCAGATCTTCGGCGCCAGCGGCGTGCACCTCGACGCCACGGTGCTGCTGTACAGCCTGGGCCTGGCGCTGCTCACCGGCCTGCTTTTCGGCATGGCGCCGGCGTGGCAGTTAGCCCGCGGCGATTTGCACGGCAGCCTCAAGGAAGAAGGCGGCCGCGCCGGCGGCGGCGCGCGGCGGCGGCGCACGCAGAGCGCGCTGGTGGCCGGCGAGTTCGCGCTGGCCTTCGTGCTGCTGGCGGGCGCGGGTCTGCTGATCGCGAGCATCCTCTATTTAGAGGGGCTGAACGTCGGCTTCGACACCCATTCGGTCTTCACCGTCGAAACCTCGCTGAGCGGGCCGCGGCGCGCCAGCGCCGCCGCCGGCAGCCGCTATCTCGATGAGGCGGTGGCACGGCTGGAGCGAATTCCGGGCGTCGCGGCGGCGGCGGCGATCGTCGGCATGCCGCTGGTGCGCGGCATGAACGACGGCTTTCGCGTCACCGGCAGCGCGGTCGCGCAAGGCCGCGCGCAGATCTTGCCGGTAACCGCGGATTTCTTTGCCGCGCTCGGCCTCAAAGTCGCGCAAGGCCGCGCGTTCACCGCGGCCGATACGGCGGGCAGCGAGCCGGTGTGCATCGTCAGCCCCGATCTGGCGCGCCAGCATTGGCCGGCGGGCAACGCCGTCGGCCAGCAGATCGTCTTCGGCCGGGCGTACCGCATCATCGGCGTCACCGCGCCCGCGCGCATGATGGCCTACTACATGGGCCAGATGCAGAACGTCTATATTCCGCTGGCGCAAACGCCGGACCGCGGCTTCGAGCTGGCGACGACTTGGTTTCCGGTGACGTTCCTGATTCGCGCGCATGGGGATCCGGCGCTGATTGAGCAGCCGGCGCTGCAGGCGCTGGCGTCGGTGGATGATCAGCAGCCGTTCTTCGCGCCGCAGACGCTGGACGCGGTGCGCGGCGCCACGCTCGCGAGCTACCGCTTCTTGGCGCTGCTGCTCGGGCTGTTCGCGGCGCTGGCGCTGGCGCTGGGCGCAATCGGCATCTACGGCGTGATGGCGCACGCGGTGGCGCAGCGCACGCGCGAGATCGGCATTCGCGTGGCGCTGGGAGCGACGCGGGGCCACATCCTGCGGCTGGTGGTCGGCGAGGGGTTGGCGCTGGCCGGCATCGGCTTGGCCGTCGGAGTGGGAGCGACGCTGCTGGCGGGGCGGCTGCTGGCCAGCCAGCTTTACGGCGTGCAGCCCGGCAATGCGTGGCTGCTGCTCGCCGCCGCGGCGGCGCTGGCGGCCGCGGCTTGGGCCGCTTGCCAGATTCCCGCGCGCCGCGCCATGCGCATCGATCCCACCGAAGCTTTGCGCTACGAGTAGCGGGCGAGCCGGGGCGAGCGGCGGGTTTGGCGGTTGCGGGTGCGTGAGAGAATCGGGGAGGCATGCCCTCGCAACTGCTGCGTTGCAAGTCCATCGACCGGCTGATCGCGGAATCCGAGGAGCCCCACCGCCGCCTGAAGAAGACCCTGGGACCGTGGTCGCTGACCGCGCTGGGCATCGGCGCGATCATCGGCGCCGGCATCTTCGTGCTCACCGGCACCGCCGCCGCCGGCGAGTACTCGATCGTGCCGCATTGGTGGAAGGCGCAGGCGCTCGACCTCATCCTCAACTTCTTGCGGCACGGCACGATCAGCAGCACCATCATGCACGGCCGCCCGCCCGCGGGCCCGGCCATCGCCATCTCGTTCGCGCTGGTCGCGATCGTCTGCGCGTTCGCGGGGCTGTGCTACGCGGAGCTGGCGTCGATGATTCCCATCGCCGGCAGCGCCTACACCTATTCCTACGCGACGCTGGGCGAAATCTTCGCCTGGATCATCGGCTGGGATCTAATTCTGGAATACGCGGTGAGCAATGTCGCCGTCGCGGTGGGCTTCGGCGGCTACTTCAAGGCCGAGTTGCAGGAGTTCGGCATCAATCTGCCGGACAAGTGGTCGAACCCGTATTGGTCGGCGCCCGGCACGCCGCACGGCTACTTCAATATCCCCGGCTTTCTGGTGGTGATGATTCTGACCGTGCTGCTGGTGCGGGGCGTGCGCGAATCGGCCGAGACCAACAACGTGATGGTGCTGATCAAGCTGGGCGCGATCTTGACCTTCATCGTCGCCGGGGCTTATTTCATTCGCCCGGCCAACTGGCACCCCTTCGCGCCGGAAGGCTTCGCGGGGATTCTGAGCGGCGGCGCCATCATCTTTTTCACCTATATCGGCTTCGACTCGGTTTCGACGGCGGCCGAGGAGGCGCGCAATCCGCAGCGCGACATTCCTTTCGGCATCATCGCCTCGCTGATCGTCTGCACGGTGCTGTATATCGGGGTGGCGATCGTGCTGCTGGGGATGCAGAAGTACACGGTGTTCCGCACCGGCGACGCCGCCGCGGCGCCGGTGGCGTACGCCCTGCAGGCGGTGCGCGCCGATCCCCGGCTGCAGTTCGTGATCATCGTCGGCGGGCTGATGGGCATGCTCAGCTCGCTGCTGGTCTTCCAGTACGGGCAGACGCGGATTTGGTTCGCGATGTCGCGCGACGGATTGCTGCCGAAGATCTTTTCCGCCGTGCATCCCAAGTTCAAGACGCCGCATTGGTCCACCTGGATCGCCGGCTTCGCGGTGGGCATTCCCGCCGGGCTGGTGAGCATCAGCGACGCGGCGGACCTGTCGAATATCGGGACGCTCTTCGCATTCCTGCTGGTTTCGCTGGGCGTGCTGCTGCTGCGGCGCCACCAGCCCGAGCGGCCGCGCGGCTTTCGCGTGCCCTTCGTGCCGCTGTTTCCCTGGCTGGCGATCGTCTTTTGCCTGGTGCTGATGATGGGGCTGCCGATCGAGACCTGGCTGCGCTTCGTGATTTGGCTGGGGATCGGCTTGGTGATTTACCGCTTCTACAGCCGCCGCCACAGCGAGTTCGCGCAACGGCCGCCGGCGCCGTCGCTGACCACGGAGACGCGCTCCTGAGGGGAGGGGCGGGGCTCGCTCAGGCGGCGAGCTGCAAGACCGCCAAGGTTTCGATGTGGAAGGTTTGGGGGAAGAGGTCGAACAGGCGCAGCTCGGCGAGGCGGTAGGGCGCGGCCGCCAGCAACTGCTTGAGATCGCGGGCCAGCGTGGCGGGATCGCAGGAGAGATAGCGCAGCTCGCGCGGGCGGGCGGCGGCGATGGCGGCGACGAGCTTGCGGCCGAGGCCGGCGCGGGGCGGATCGGCGACGAGCAAAGCGAGCGGGCCGGACCAGCGCGCCATGAACTCCTCGGCCGCGAGGTCGTGCACGCGCAGCTGCGCGAGGCCGGCAGCGTTGCGGCGGAGGCTGGCGACGGCGGCGGGATGATTCTCGACGGCGCTGACGTTCGCGAAGCGCTCAGCGAGCGGCAGCGCGAACAAGCCCACGCCGCTGAAGAGGTCCACGGCGCGGCCGCCGGCGGCGCCGGCCGGCGCGGTGACGGCGGCGATGAGATCATCGAGCAGAAACCGATTGGCTTGGAAAAAGGCCCCGCGCGCGACCCAGTAATCGCGCCCGCCGGCCGCGTACTCGATCCCTTCCCCCGCCGCGCCCGCCATTTCCGCGGCTTCGCTCGCGTATGCGCGCACGAGCGTGCCGGCACGCTCGGCTTCCAGGTTCAGGCAAAGCCTGGCGCCGGCGGCATCGGTCATGATCTCGATCTCGCGCACGCCGGGCGGCGGCGGCGGCAGCGCCGCCAAGGCGGCGATCGCCTTCTCCACCGCCGGCGCGGCGATGGGGCAGCGGGCCACGGGCACGAGGGTGCGGCTGTCGCGCGCGAAATAGGCCAGACGCGGCGCCTCCGCCGCGCCGCTGACGCGCAGGCGGGCGCGATTGCGGTAGGCCCAAGCCGGGCCGGCATGGAGCGCCACCGGCGCGCTCCACTCCAAGCCGCCGGTGCGGCGCAGGGTTTCGCGCAGGATGGCGACTTTCATCTCGGCCTGGTAATCGGCGGGAGCGTGCTGCCACTGGCAGCCGCCGCAGCGGCCGAAGTATTCGCAGGCGGGGGCGATGCGGCGCGGGGATGCCGTTTCGAGGGCGACGAGCCGTCCGCGATCGTAGCTTTCGTGGCGCTCGACGATCTCGATGCGGGCGCGCTCGCCCGGCAGCGTTTGCGGCACAAAGACGGTCTTGCCGTCGCGCCGCGCCAGGCCGTCGCCGCCGTAGACCAGCCGCTCGATCTCCACCACTTCGAAGGTTCGGCCGCTCATGGCATGTAGAAGAGGCTGAGCCGCGGCAGGCCATAACGCTCGAGCAGCCGTTTGCGGAGGAATTGGCGCTCGACCATGGCCAACTGCTCGGTCTTGAGCTGGCGGCGATAGGGGGCGAGCTCGCGTTCGTAATCGGCGCGGGAGGCGGCCAGCACGGCGCTGGGCGCGGCCGCCTGCACGGCGGCAAAGAGGCGGTCATCCAGGGCGGTGAGCCAGCGGTCGAGCTGGTCGAGCGGCGGGCGGGCGGGCGGTGCGGGCTCGGTCCACAGCGCGGCTTGCGCCGCCAGCTCCTGCGCGACTTCCGCGGCCACGGCGGCGGCCAGCGGCGGCAGCGACGCGGCGGCGAGCTGGGCGCGCGCCTGCTCGAGAAACGCGGCGATGCGGCGCGGCTCGAAGCCGGGCGCCTCCGGCGGCGTTCCGTCGCGGCCGCCGACGGCGGCCTCCTTCGCGGCTTCGGCGGCGCGGGCGACGGCGGCGGCGCAATAGGCGAGCGAGCGCGGGCGCTCGGTATCCTTGCGGCGGCCGGCGGCAAAGCCGGCGAAGGTCTGATCGATGCCGGCGAGAACGGCCGCCAGCGGAATGCCGGCTTCCTTCCACGACTCGATCAGCGCCCAGTCGAGCGGGCAAAGGTAAATCTGGCGGCCGCGCGCGCGCTGGAAATGCTCTTCGATCTCGGTGAAGTAGTTGAAGTAGTTCAAAGGCTATGATGGGCTCATGCCGCGACGCTCGCCGTGGATCCTTTCGATTATCGCCTTGACGCTGGCGGCGGGGGCGCAGAGCGCGCCGGCGCCGCCGGCGACGGTGACGATTCAGCCGCATTGGCAGGCGGGCCAGGTGCTGCGCTGGCGGCTGACGATCCACTCGACGCTGACCCGCGACGCCGAAGGGCAGAGCCAAACCGCCACGCTCGACAATCATTCCTTGGCGCAGATGAAGATCGATTCCGCCAGCCCGGATGGCGCGGTGGCCGAGCTCTCGGTGCTGAGCTATAAGACCGACGTCAGCGGACTGGATGCCGTGGCCGGCCAACTGCGCGCCGACGAGGACAAGCTGAGCGCCGCCGCGCCGACGCTCGCGCCGCTGCGGGTGCGGATCGTCAACGGCGGCGAGAACCAGATCCTCTCGGCGCCGCAGGGAAGCGAGTACGCGGAGATCGTCAATATGCTCGAGCAGCTGGCGCGCACCGATACCCTGCCCTCGGGCGCGACGCGCGTCGGCGACCAATGGACGCGGCAGCGCGTGCAGGAATTGGAGACGCTGCATTTTTCGCTGCCGACCACGCTGCGCTGCGCGCTCCGCCGCCTGGATTGGACGCCCGGCGGCTGGCAAGCCGAAATCAGCGTGACGACGAGCGCGGATTCGGCGCTGCCGCCGAGCTCGATCCCGAATTTCACGGAGTTCGCGCAACAAGGCTACGCCGCCAAAGCCACGCTCAACATCACGGGCACGGCGACCGCGAAGTATCAGGTCGCGACCGGCATGCTGGCGAGCGCCAACAGCGAGACGCATAACTTGTTTCGCATCGAGCTGACCGGGCCGCAGCCGCAGCCGATCGAGATCACCACGCGCATCGATTCCACCGGCACGGTCGAGCCGGCGCCGGCACCCGCCGGCGCCGCGCACTGAGCGACCGCGGCGCGCGGCGGCCGGCCGTCCGTGGGGCAAGCATTTTTGCCTGCCCGCGGAGCGAGGGGCGCCTAGCAATGGGTTTCGGGTTTGAGCCTTTCCGGGTGCTCGGGGACATTCTCTGCACCCATACGTGGGGGGAGACCAGGGCAGATTCGCCGCGTTCGGCTGGTTGTCGGTAAATTGTTGATAACAAGTACGTTACTCTGACGCGCATGGCGTGGCGGCGGCCGAAAAAATGGTCTCCTGGCCGGAAGTACAGGTCAACACCCCCGGCGGCGCGGCGAACGCGTGCTGGCGGCTAAGCGATTGCGGCGCTTGGGTTTGCAGGCGGCACACGGGCTCGCGTGCGCTGCTTGCAGTGTTGAGCTTCCCAACGGGTGGGGCCCAAAAGTGGGCCACCC
>JAJPKR010000053.1 GCA_021323595.1 Terriglobia bacterium
GAATCCCCAATTCCGCCAGCGCGCGCCGCACCTCGGAGTCGCTCATTGTCTCGGCCGTGGCCGCGGGTTTCTTGTCAAGATTTGCCGCCATTCGCCGCCTCCCTTCGCTGCCGTTGCCGGGCGAGTCCGCCGCGCTTGGCGTGCATGGACCGTCCCCACTTCGACCACGATGCCGCTGGGCGCAAAGCGTAGGCTCTCGCCCTGCCCGCCAAGATCGCGCGCCGCCAGCCCGGCATGCGGCCGCCCCACCTGCCCAGGTAGAACGCGAACTGCGCTCGCGCCACCGCGCCGAGGGCGACGCCCAGATCGGCGAACATCTCCCCGCCTCGCTTCCGCCGCCGGAACCCCGGGATCGGTTGTCCCATGACCCCAATAGACTACTCCCACTCCACACAACTGCCCGCTTTGGGTTTCTTGGCCTGGCGGGTTATGGACGGGTGAACCGAGAGCGTTGCCCGAAGCCGCATGGCGCAACCGGGGCTCGGCCGATCGCCGCCGGAGTCCTCTGAAGGGCCCGGTGCGGGCCCGTGATCGCGGGCCGCGATCCGGCGGGCGCGAGCGATTGGGCGTCAAGGCGGCCGCCGGCGGGGGGACGAAACGCAATCCTTTTGGAAAATCCTTTGGAAGCCTGCCGTCGCGACCGGGGCTGCCGCCCGCAACTCATTGAAAACCTTGGCAGGCGCGGCAGGATTCGAACCTGCGACCCTCCGCTTAGAAGGCGGATGCTCTAGTCCTCTGAGCTACGCGCCCGCGCTTACGGATTCACGGTAGCACGCGGGCGCCGCGCGGAGCGCCGGTGGCGCAACCCGGGCGCCGGGACGGATTGCCCCGGGACGCATTCGGCGCAGCAAACAGCAGAAGGCACGAGAGAGAACTTCTCGGGCCGCCGAGCGACCGAGTCCGCCGGGCCGCAACCGCGCGCGCAGGCTCGGCCGCGTCTCGTCCGGGCGCGGGCGCGGCGGGGGCGCGGGGCCGATACAATCGGGGAGATGTCTTGGTATCCCTGGGTGCTGTTCTTGCATTTGGCGGCGGTGGCGCTGGTGTTTTGGTACGCCATGCTGATCCATGCGGGCGTGGACCGGCTGGGGCGCGCGGCGGCGGCGGACGAAGCGCGCGCGGCCTGCGGCATGGTCGCCGGCGGCGAGCGGGCGATGTCCTGGCTGGCGCTGGCGCTGCTGGCGACCGGCGCCTGGCTGACGCAGGCGGCCTGGAGCTGGTCGCGGCCGTGGATCCTGCTCTCGATCGCCGGGCTGATCGCGCTCGAGGGGGTGGGCGCGGCGGCGGGCAAGCAGGTGCGGCGGCAGGCCGCGCGGCTGCCGGCGAGCGGCGGCGTGCCGGTGGAAGTGGCGGCGGCGCTGCGCACGCCGTTGCCGCGCGCGGCGCACTACATGACGCCGGCGCTGGCGCTGGGCGTGATGCTGATCATGGTCGTGAAGCCCGGCTGGCTGGCGGGAATCGGAGTCTTGATCCTGGCGGCGGCGCTGGGCGCGTGGGCGGGGCTGCGCTCGGCGCCGGCGGCGGCGGCGTCAGGCGCGATCGGCGCCGGAGCCGATCTGCACTAGCTCGGGAGCGGCGGCGGGAGCGGCGGCGGCCTCCGGCGCGGCGCCGCGCTGGCGCCCGCGCCAGGCGTCGAGCACGGAGGTGTAATGCGCGCAGGCCACCGTGCAATACGGCGCGCAGGCCTTGGCGGTGACGTACTCGCGGCGCAGATCGGCGCGCGAATAGTCGAGCAGCGGCACGCCGGGATAGCCGCGCTGCTGCGAGCAGTAGTGCACCAGGCCATTCTCGCAGACATAGAGATAGCGGGCGCCGGCGCGGCAGCGCCAGTCGTGGGGACGGGCGCGCGCGATATCGTCTTGAAAGCGGTGGAAGCGGGCGAAGTGCGTCTTGCCCAGCCGCTTGACCGCCTCGTAAACAGCCAGCTCGCGCTCCGAGAGCGGCCGCAACTGGCCATGGCCGTCGTGGATCACGCCGACGGTGGTGATGAAGCCCAGCTCGACCGCGCGGCGGGCGATGATCAGCGCGTCCTCGGGATGCTTCACGCCCGCGCCCAGCACGGAGTTGATATTCACGTCGAAGCGCGCGTGCTGCGCCAGCAGCTCCAGCTTGCGATCGAGCACCTTCAGGCTCTTTTTGGAAATCTCGTCCGGCTGCACGTTGTCGATCGAGATTTGCAGGTAGTCGAGGCCGGCGCGGTTGAGGCGCTCGATGCGCGAAGCCACCAGCAGATAGCCGTTGGTGATCAGACCGGCGAGCGCGCCGGCGGCGCGGATGGCGCGAATGATCTCGTCGAGGTCGGGGTGCAGCAGCGGCTCGCCGCCGCTGACCGTGATCAGGCTCGTGCCCAGTTCGCCCAGCTTGGCGATGCGCCGGCGCATTTCGGCCAGGGGCACGGGCTGGGAAACGTCGTCGAATTCGTTGCAGTAGGCGCAGGCGAGATTGCAGCGCCGCATGGGCACGATGTGCGCCTGCACCGGATGCGCGGTCGAAAGCACCGCCTTGGCCACGCCGCGCCATTCACGCCAGCGGCGGCTCAACGGTTTGGAGTAACGGCGGCGCATCGTCCCGCAGCTTATCAGTGTTGGCCGGGCGGCGGGGCGGTGTCACGGCGGCAGGCGGGAAGCGCCGAAAACTCGCAGCGAACGGCGGGAAAAGCGCAGGGAATAGCGTGAGCCGGGGCCGGCAAGCAGTTCCGCCGCGCCGCCGCGGCGCCGGCGCGGGCGGCGATGCCGCCGCGGCGGCGGCCAGGGTTGGCGCGCGCGGCGCGGGCCTAGACTTGAATCAGTGGCCGAACCTCCCGAATTTTCCGGCGCGCCGAATCCCGGGACGGCGCCGCCCCCGGAGCCGGCGCCCGCGCCCGGCGGCGGCCCGTGGTTCCGGACGCGGCTGGTGCTCGCGGTCCTGCTGCTCGCCGCCGCCGGCGCGGTGCTGACCAGCTATCTCCTGCGGCGGCCGGCGGCGCGGCCGCCGATTGCGGTGGTGAGCACGTCCATCGAGCGCACCGCCAGCGGCTTCGTCTTGTCGCGTTCGGTCGGCGGGCGCATGCTCTTCCGGCTCGCCGCCGGCATCGCCACGCAATACCGCGAGCAGCAGCGCGTCGCGCTGCAGAACGTGGACCTGGATCTCTTCGACCCCGACGGCCGGCACGTGGATCGCATCGCCGGCGCCTCCTTCGACTACGATCCCAACACCGGCATGGTGCGGGCGCAAAGCTTGGTGCACCTGGACCTCGAAGCCGAGCTCCCGCCCGGCGGCGCGGCGGCGCTGATCGGCGGCGCGGCGGCGCTCGACGCGCCGGTGCACGTCGCCGCCCGCGATCTGAGTTTCAACGCCAAGTCCGGCGCCGGCGACGTGGCCGGCGGCTTGGATTTTCGCTATCTCGACGCCAGCGGCACCGCCGAGCGCGCGCATCTCGACGCCGCCACCGACCAGCTCACGCTCGCCGGGCATGTGCGCCTCCAATGGGTGCGGCCGGGTCAGCCGCCGCTCGAGATCACCGCCGGCGCCGCGCGCTTCGATCATCCCGGCAGCCGCATCGTCCTTTCCGAGCAGCCGCGCATCCGCCGCGGCACGGGCTGGCTCGCCGCGCAAACCATGGTGCTGGGGCTGCGCCCGGATTATTCCGTGCGCCAGGTGCTGGCGCGCGGCCAGGTCGCCGCCGGCGGGCGCGATGGCGACCGCATGCTGGCGGCGCGGGCCGGGCAGGCCCGCCTCGATCTGCTGCCGGCTGCGCCGCGCCGCGGCGGAGCGGAGCCGCTGGCGCAGACCCAATATGAGGCCCGCGCGCTGGCAATGAGCGGCGGCGTGCAGCTCACGGCGGCGGGCCCGCGCGGGCAGGAACGGCTCGCCGCGTCCACGCTGGCGGTGGCGTTCGCCCCCGGCAACGCCCCGAGCAGCGCTCTTGCCGGCGGCGGCGCCCGGCTCGAGCTCGCCGCCGCCGCGTCCGGCGGCGCGCCGCGGCCCGCGGCCGGCATTTCGCCGCCGCCCGCGGCCGCTCTGCTCGCCACGCGGCGCGGCGGCACGGCGACGATCGTGGCGCCGGCGCTGGCCTTCGCCTTCGCGCCGCCGGCCCGCCGCGGCGCCGTGCGCCTCGCCGCCGTGACCAGCATCGGCCGCGGCACGGCGAGCTGGCTGGCGCCCGGCAGCGAGCCCGAACGCATCACCGCCGATCGCCTCGCCGTGCGGCTCGATGCCAGCCAGCGGCCGCAAATCGTGACGGGCGCGGGCGCGGTGCAGTTGACCGCCGCCGGCGGGCGCACGCTGAGCGCGCAGCGCGTGCGCGCCAGCTTCGGCGCCGATGGCCGCCTGCGCGCCGCCCGCGCCGCGGGCGACGTGATCCTGCGCCAAGGCGACGAGGAGGTGCGCGCCGATACCGCCGACTTCGAGCCCGCCGCCAACGCGCTGCGGCTCGCCGCCCAGCCCGCCAGCGCCTTCACCCAGGGCCAAGTCGCGGCCGCCAGTCCCGCCTTGCGGCTCTCCGCGCCGGAGGTGCGGCAGCAGAACGGCGTGACCGAGGCCGATGGCGGCGTGGTCGCCGCCCTGCTGCCGCGCGCCGCCGCCACGCCCAACGCGCCACCCGCCAGCGCCTACTTCGGCGACGCCGCGCAGGCGGTCAATATCGCCGCCCAGCAAGCGCGCATCGAGCGCAACGGCGCGGCGGGAGTGTTCACAGGCGCGGTGCGCCTGTGGCAGGGCGCGAACGTGCTGTGGGCGGAGCAGGTGGCTTTCGACCGCGCCGGCCCGCGCGTCACCGCGAGCGGCGGCGTGAAGACCACCTTCTTGGCCCCGCACGGGCTGCCCGCCGCCGGCGGCCGGGCGGGGTTGGCCGCGCTCGCCCGCCCGGGCCGGCGCGCCGCCGCCGCCGGCGCCATGCCGGTCACGATCACCGCCGGCCGCCTTATCTACTCTGGTGCCGGACGTCAGGCCAGCTATTCGGACCACGTACAGGTTAGCGCCGGAGATGCTACTTTGACCGCCCCGCGCCTTACTGTGGAATTACTGCCTGCCGCCGCGAACGCCGCCGCCCCGGCGCGAATCCAGCGGGTGATCGCCAGCGGCGGCGCGGAGATGCGCCAGCCCGGACGCCAGGCGAAAGCCGAGCGCATGGTCTATGACTTCACGCGCGACGAAGTGACGCTCAGCGGGGGAAGTCCCAGCATTTTTGATGCCGAACTGGGATTTTTGTCCGGCAGTACGTTGACTTTCTCCCCCTCCAGTGATAGCATCCGGGTCGAGAGTGGGGCCGGAGCGCGCAGCTTTGGAGAGTATCGGGTTCAAAAGTAAACCGCACGGAATCTGACGCTTACCTTGCCTTTCCCCAACGCGCCCATGGCTCGCCTTTCAACTCAAAGCCTGGTCAAGCAATATCAGGGCCGAACCGTAGTCGCCGATGTGAGTCTCGAAGTGGAACAAGGCGAGGTGGTGGGCCTGCTGGGCCCGAACGGCGCGGGCAAAACCACGACCTTTCACATGATCGTGGGCCTGATCGCGCCCGACCTGGGCCGCATCTGGCTGGAGGGCCGCGATCTCACGGTGATGCCCATGTACCAGCGGGCGCGCCTGGGAGTAAGTTATCTGCCGCAAGAAGCTTCCATCTTTCGCAAACTTACCGCCGAGCAGAATTTGATGGCGATTCTCGAAACCCAGCCGCTAACTCAGGCGCAGCGGCAGGCGCGCATGGAAGAGCTGATCGAGCAGCTCGGGCTGAGCAAGGTGCGGCGCACCCCCGGCTACGCCCTCTCCGGCGGCGAGCGCCGGCGGGTGGAGATCGCGCGCGGGCTGGTGATCAATCCGCGCTTCATCCTGCTCGACGAGCCGTTCTCGGGCATCGATCCGATCGCGGTGCTGGAGCTGCAGCGCATCATCTTCGATCTCAAGCGCGCCGGCATCGGCGTGCTCATCACCGATCACAACGTCCGCGAAACCCTGAGCGTCACCGACCGCGCCTATATCATCAACGAAGGCAGGATCTTCCGCGCCGGCCCGCCGGCGGAGCTGGCCCGCGATCCCGAAGTCCGGCGCGTGTACTTGGGAGAGTCGTTTACGCTGGTCTAGACGCCGCTCGCCTTCAGGTCCCCCGTATGTATCAAGGCCCCAAGCTGGTTCCCAAGCCGATGCTGAAGCAGTCCCTGACGCCGGGACTGGTGCAGATGGTCAGCATCTTGGCCATGAACAAGCTGGAGCTGGAGGAGGCGATCACCGAAGAGCTGCTGGAAAACCCACTGCTCGACGAGGCGCAGGACGAGCCGGTGCCGACGCTGCAGGAATTGAACGCCGCCGAGGAGGAGTTGCGGCGCGCGCCCGCCGATGGCGAGATTTTGGCGGCCGTCGATGGCGCCGGGCGCGAGAGCGAGAGCGCCCTGGACGGGGCCGGAACCGACGGCGCCGGCGGCGGCCTCGCCGGCGACGACGCGCTGCCGCCGGGCGCCGCCGAGCTCGCCGACCGCGCGCCCGCCGCCGAGGCCGGGGCGGAAGCGCCGGCCGAGACGCCGGTCGATCCCTTCGATGAGATCGACTACGGCAGCTTCTTCGACGAATATCTCGACCCCGGCTATCAGGGCCACGAGCGGGAGGAGATCGAGAAGCCCAGTTTCGAGACCTTTCTCAGCGCGCCCACCGGCCTCTCCGAGCATCTGCGCTGGCAATTGAGCAGCGTGGCGGTCTCGGCCGAGGTGCGCGAGGCCGCCGAGGCGATCATCGGCAACCTCGACGAAGACGGCTATCTGACCGCCGAGGATGAGCGCGGCCGCCAGCCGCTGGCGATCGAGGAGATCGCGCAGCTCGAGCAGCTGCCGCTGCCGGCGATGCGCGAAGCGCTGGCGCTGGTGCAGTCGTTCGATCCCGCCGGCGTCGGCGCCCGCGACCTGCGCGAATGCCTGCTGTTGCAGCTGCGGCAGTGGCCGGTGGTCAATCCCCTGACGCTGGCGCTGGTGAGCGACCATCTCGCCGCGCTCGAAAGCCGCCAATACCGCGAAATCGCCCGCGCCCTCGCCGTGTCCGTCGAAGACGTGATGGCGGCGCTGGAGCTGATCAAGAAGCTCGATCCCCATCCCGGGCGCCGCTACAACAAGGCGCAGCCGCGCCTGATCGAGCCCGACGTCTTCTTCGTCAAGGGCCGGCCCGAGCGCTGCTGGATCTGCGAGCGCGAGGATTGCCCCAACCAATACCGCGTCGTCACCAACGACGACGGCTTGCCCCAGCTCAGCCTCAACCGCCATTACCGGCTGATGAAATGGGACAAGAGCCAGCGCGACGTCGCCCGCTACATCCGCGACCGCTACGCCAGCGCCATCCAGTTCCTCAAGAACCTGGAGCAGCGCAAGCAGACGATCGCCCGCGTCTGCCACGCCATCATCGCCCGGCAGGGCGATTTCCTCGACCACGGCATCGACCGGCTGCGGCCGATGATGATCAAGGAAGTCGCCGAAGAGATCGGTGTCCATCCCTCGACCGTCAGCCGCGCCGTCGCCAACAAGTACGCGCACACGCCGCAAGGCGTGCTGGAGCTGCGCTTCTTCTTCACCGAGGCGGTGCAGGGCGCGCGCGGCGGCGAGACCTCGCTGCTGATTCTCAAGCGGCGGGTGAAAAAACTCATCGACGAGGAAGATCCCGGCCATCCCCTCACCGACGAGCGCATCACCGAAATCCTGCGCGCGCAGGGCATTGACGTGACCCGCCGCACCGTGGCCAAATACCGCGAGGACATGCACATTCCCTCGACCCACCGCCGGCGGCGCAAGGCCTAGCCGGAGGGCGGGAGCGACCCATGCCCACTTCCCAGCCGGCGGCCAGCCCGGCGCCGCCGCCGGCCCGCGGCGAACGCCATCTCGTCATCATCACCGGCCTGAGCGGCTCGGGCAAAGGCTCGGTCATCAAGGCCTTCGAGGACTCCGGCTACTACTGCGTGGACAACTTGCCGGTGGACCTGCTGCCCAAGTTCGTCGAGCTGGTGGGCATGAGCAGCGACATCGAGCGCGCCGCTCTGGTCATCGACATTCGCGAGGGCCAGCGCCTGGACGCGCTGCCGGCGCTGGTGCGGCAGTTGCGCGGCGCCGAGGTGCGCATCACGCTGCTGTTTCTCGAAGCCAGCGACGAGGCCCTGATGCGGCGCTTCAGCGAGACGCGGCGCCCGCACCCGCTGGCGCAGGCGGGCGCGGTGGCGCGCGCCATCCGCGCCGAGCGCAAGGCTATGACCAAGATTCGCGCCGCCGCCGATCTGGTCGTGGATACGTCGAAGTTCAACGTCCACGAGCTGCGCAACTTCATCACCGACCGCGTGATCCACGGCAACGCCGGCCGCGCGCTGCGCGTGGCCGTCAACAGCTTCGGTTTCCGCAACGGCGTGCCCGGCGATGCCGATTTGGTCTTCGACGTGCGCTTCCTGCCCAATCCCAACTACATCCCTCAGTTCCGCGACCGCACCGGCCGCGACCCGCAAGTGGCCAAGTACATCCGTTCGTTCCCGCAGACGCGCGAATTCATGGACCGCATCATCGGGCTGCTCGTGTACTTGATCCCGCACTACGTGGAGGAGGGCAAGAGCTATCTGACGATCGCCTTCGGCTGTACCGGCGGGCAGCACCGCTCGGTGATGATCGCCGAAGCCATCGGGCGGGCGCTGGCCCGGGCCGGCTATAACGTGAAGGTCACGCACCGGGACATGGCGCGGTAAACAACCCGGCCCACGGACGCGTTGCAAAGCCGCCCTCAAGCTCGTAGGCTCGAAGCATCGGCCTGTCGGGATGCGTGAACTCCTCCGCCTGCTGAAATTCGTCCGCCGCTACCTGGGAGCCTTCCTCGGCGCCGTCGTGCTGATGGCCGCCGCCGCGGCGCTGGCCGGCCTGGTGGCGCTGCTCATCGCGCCCGTGGTGGACCGCGTGCTCAATCCCGCGAGCGGCGGCGGCCGCGTGCTGCTGTTCAAGGGGGCGGCGTGGTATCCGCACAAGATTTACCTCGACAGCTTCGTTCCGCATTGGTTCTCGCATAATCCGGCTTCGCTGGTGCTCGGCGTCTTCGTGGGCGTGTATTGCCTCAAGGCCGCGGCCGAGTACCTCGGCGGCTATCTGATCAACTACGTCGGCTTCGGCGTGGTCACCGATTTGCGCAACGCCCTCTACGAGAAGCTGATCTACCAGTCGGCCAGCTTCTTCCAGCGGCACACCACCCCCAAGCTCATCTCCACCACCATCAACGACATCGACAAGATTCAGGTCGCCGCCTCGCACAGCCTCTCCGACGCCTTGCAGCAGGGCTTCACCCTCGTGGTCATGGTGGTGGTGCTGCTGGCGCTCAACTGGCGGCTCACCGCCATGGCCGTGCTGCTGCTGCCGCTGGTGGTGATTCCCACCGCGCGGCTGGGGCGGCGGGTGCGGCGCACCACGCGGCGCAGCCAGGACAAGCTGGCCGACGTGCAGCACATCCTGCACGAGACGATCACCGGCAACCGCATCGTCAAGGCCTTCAACATGGAGCGGCGCGAGGTGCAGCGCTTCCGCGAGGCGGCGATGCGGCTGCTGCGCGAAAACCTGCGCTACATCCTGCAGCAAGGCGTCAGCTCGCCGCTGATGGAGATTCTCGGCGCCTTCACCTTGGCGCTGATGGTGCTCTACGGCCGGGGCGCCATCAATCACCGGGTGATGACCGAAGGCACCTTCTTCGCCTTCATCTACGCCCTTGTGCAGCTCTACCAGCCGCTGCGGCGGATGAGCGGCGTTTATAACAGCTTCGAGCAGGCGGCGGGAGCGGCGCAGACCGTCTTCGAGTACATGGATGCGCGCGAGGAAGTGGCCGAGCGCCCCAACGCGCGCCGGCTGCGGCATTTTCGCGAGGCGGTGCGCTTCGAAAACGTCGCCTTCGCCTACGAGCCCGGCCAGGACCTGCTGCGCGGCATCGACCTCGAGGTGCGGCGGGGCGAGGTGCTGGCGATCGTCGGCTCGAGCGGCGCCGGCAAGACCACGCTCGTCAACCTGATCCCGCGCTTTTTCGACGTGACCGGCGGCCGCGTGGTCATCGACGGCCATGATATCCGCGAGTTGACGCTCAGCTCGCTGCGCGAGCAGATCGCCTACGTGACCCAAGACACCATCTTGTTCAACGCCACCGCGGCGCAGAACATCGCCTACGGCGCGCACAGCGTGCCGGAGTCGCGCATCCGCGCCGCCGCCGAAGCCGCGCTCGCCGACGAATTCATCGCCGCCATGCCCGAGGGCTACGCCACGCGCCTGGGCGAGCGCGGCATGCGCCTCTCCGGCGGCCAGCGGCAGCGCATCGCCATCGCCCGCGCCCTGCTCAAGAATGCGCCGATCTTGATCCTCGACGAGGCCACCTCGGCCCTCGACGCCGAAAGCGAGCTCTTGGTGCAGCGCGCCCTGAACAACCTCATGCGCAACCGCACCGTCTTCGTCATCGCCCACCGCCTCTCGACCGTGCGCCGCGCCGATCGCATCGTCGTGCTCGAGGGCGGCACCATCGTCGAGGCCGGCACCCACGACCAGCTGATCGCCGCCGGCGGCGCGTATCGCCGCTTGCACGACCTGCAGTTCGCCGATGTCGAGCCCGCCGCCACCCTGGGCGCCCGCGGCGCCCCCGCCTAGCCGGCGGCCGCGCTCCACCGCCGCGCCGGCGATCCCTGCAGCCTCCACCCAGCCGGGCCAAGGTGAGCAGAACGCCGCGGGCGCGCAGCGTCGCCAATCGTTCGGTCGAGGGGGTCTTTTATCCGCCGCGGCGGCGCCCGGCGTGCCTGGGGCGCCGTGACGAACCCGGATCCCTTCCCGACGAGACGGGCCGCGCCGGCGCGCATGGCCGCACGCGCGCGGCGCCTGCCTTGCGATGGCCGCGATCGTGCGCATGGGTAAAAAAGTGATGCGCCTGCCGGAAGTTTGATGGCACGCTACCACCATGAGTCCAGCGCCGCTGCGTTCGATGACCGGCTATGGCGCCGCGCGCGGCGAGGCGGCGGGAGTGGCGCTGCGCCTGCGCGTGCGCAGCCTCAATCATCGCTTTCTCGACCTGCAACTGCGCCTGCCCGCGGAACTCGAGGCGCTGCAGCCGGCCTTCGAGCAGGCGCTGCGGGGAGCGATTCACCGCGGCCGCGTCGAGCTCACCGCCACCTTCGAGCGCGCCCCCGCCGGCCGCGTCGTCATCAACCGCGAAATAGCGGCCGCCTACGTCGAGGCCTTTCGCGAGTTGCAGCGCGAATTTCGCGAACTTCGGCAAACGGAGCTGGAGCCCGCCGAGGTCTTGCGGCTGCCGGGCATCGTCTCCGTCGCCGCGCCCGAGGCCGGCGCCGGCGGGCAGTTGCAGGCGCTCGCGGAAGCCGTGCTCCGCGACTGCCTCGCCGATCATACCCGCATGCGCGAGCGCGAAGGCGCCGCCATCGCCGAAGACCTGCGGCGGCGCCTCCGGACGATGGCGGCCAGCGTGCGGGCCATCGGCGAATTGCGCCAGCAATTCGCCGAGGCCTTCGCCGCCCGCTTGCGCGCCCGCTTCGCGCAATGGCTGGCCGACGCGCTGCCCCCCGAGCGGCTGGCGGCGGAGGCGGCGCTGCTGGTCGAACGCAGCAACATCAGCGAGGAGCTGGCGCGCTTGGAGGCCCATCTCGCCGAGTTCGGCCATATTCTCGATCAGGGCGGCGAAGCCGGAAAAAAGCTCGATTTTCTCTTGCAGGAGCTGAATCGCGAGGTCAATACCCTGCTCTCGAAAACCGCCAGCGTCGCTGGCGAGGGGCTCGCCATCACCAGCCACGGCCTCACGCTCAAAGCCGAGGCGGAAAAACTGCGCGAACAAGTGCAGAACCTGGAGTGATTTGCCGCCTCGGCCCGGCCGGCACCGCGCCCGCCCGGCGGCGCGGCGCCCCCGCCTGGGCCCTGGCTGCCGCTCTCGCCTCGCGCGCCTGCCCTCGGGCGCCTGCCGCATGCGGCCCGCGCGAGCCATCGCGTGCGGCCAACTGGCTACAATGGCGTTTGGCCTCGCCCCCTGCTCCCGCTTCCGCCGCCGCGCCCCGCAATTGCGTGTTCATCATCTCCGCGCCTTCGGGCTCCGGCAAAACCACGTTGGTGCGCGAGCTCTTCAGCCTGGTGCCGGGCCTGGAGTTCTCGATCTCGTACACCACCCGCGCCCCGCGCGGCAGCGAACAGAACGGCCGCGACTACTTCTTCGTGAGCCCGGCGGAGTTCGAGCGCATGCTCGCCGCCGGCGCGTTCCTGGAGCATGCCTGCGTTTTCGGCAATTACTACGGCACCGCCTGGTCGTTCTTGGAAGACGCTCGCCGCCGCGGCCGCGACCTAGTGCTCGACATTGATGTCCAGGGAGCGGCGCAGGTGCGCGAGCGCCTGCCCGAGGCCGTCAGCATCTTCATCGTCCCGCCCGACCGCGACACCTTGGCCTGGCGCCTCAAGAGCCGCGGCGAAGACCGCCCGGAGGTCATCGCGCAGCGGCTGGGCGATGCCTCGCGCGAGATCGCCGCTTATAATAGATACGGCTACGTCATTATCAATGACCGCCTCGACGAGTCGGTCGAGAAATTAGAGGCCGTGGTGCTGAGCGAGCGCGCGCGCGCCCGGGGACTGGCGCTCGAGCCCCGCTGGGCGGCGCTGGCCGAGACGTGCCGGCAACAGAATGCCGCCGCGCGCTTGGCGCCGGTGTTGCGCTCTTTCGGCTTGACCGCCGAGGAAACAGGCCGTGGGGAGACGCGTTCATGACTGCCTATAAGAGCATCGAAGATTTGCCCAGCCGCTACCAGTTCGTCCATATCGCGGCGCGGCGCGCCCGCAAGATCCAAAATGGCGCGCGGCCGCTGATCACCATCGCCTCGAAAAAACCCACCCGCATCGCCGAGCAGGAAGTCATGGCGGGCCTGGTCGCCTACACCGCCCCGCCGCTGCCGGGCCAGGAAAAAGGCGAGCCGGCGGCCGACTAGCCCGCCCCGCCATGAAAATCGTCCTCGGCGTCAGCGGCGGCATCGCCGCCTACAAGGCGGCGGAGCTGGCGCGTCTGCTGCAGCAGGCCGGCTATCGCGTGCAAGCGGTGATGACGCGCGCCGCCCGCGAATTCGTCGCCCCCATGACCTTGGCCGCGCTGACCGGCGAAAAGGTCATCACCGATCTGTTTCCGCCCGAGACCGCGGCCGCGTCGCCGGCCGATGCCGAGGCCGCGATCGAGCACATCGCCGTGGCGCAGGCGGCGGACGCGCTGGTCGTGGCGCCGGCGACGGCGCACGTGCTGGCCAAGTTCGCGCACGGCTTCGCCGACGATTTCCTCAGCACCCTCTATCTCGCCACCACCGCGCCGGTGATCTTGGCGCCGGCGATGAATCTCAATATGTGGCGGCATGCGGCCACCCAGGCCAACCTGGAAACGCTGCGCCGCCGTCCCGGGCACGTGCTCGTCGAGCCCGGCGCCGGCTATTTGGCCTGCGGCATGGTCGGCGAAGGCAGGCTGGCGGAGCTGGAGGCCATCGTGGCCGCGCTCGAGCGGGCGCTGGCGCAGGGCCAGCGCGATCTGGCCGGGCGCAAAGTCCTCATCACCGCCGGGCCCACGCGCGAGGCGATCGACCCCGTGCGTTACCTCTCGAACCGCTCCAGCGGCAAAATGGGCTTCGCCTTGGCCGAAGCCGCGGCGCGGCGCGGCGCCGCCGTGGTGCTCGTCGCCGGCCCGACGGCGGCGGAGCCGCCGCGCGCGAGCGGCATCGAGGTGATTCCCGTGACCACGGCGGAAGAGATGGCCGCGGCGGCGCTGGCGCAATTCCCGCACGTGGATTTGGCGATCTTGGCGGCGGCGGTGGCCGATTATCGCCCGGTCAAGCCCGCCGGGGAAAAGATCAAGAAGACCGCGGCGCCCCTGCATTTGGAGCTCGAGCCCACGCCCGATATCCTCGCCGCCTGCGGGCGCGCCAAGCGGCACCAGATTTTGGTCGGATTCGCCGCCGAAACCGGCTCGCCCGTTGCCGCCGGCCGCGCCAAGCTGCAAGCCAAAGCCGCGGACATGATCGTCGCCAACGACGTCACTCTCCCCGGCGCCGGCTTCGACGCCGATGAAAACGAGGTCTTCTTGATCACGGCCTCCGGCGATCGCAAGCTGGAGCGGGCGCCAAAGTCGAAGATCGCCGGGCAGATCCTCGATGCCGCCGCCGCGCTGCTCGCCCCTTCCCCCAGCGTGCGGCTGGTGCGCGCATGAGCGAGGGCGACGCCTCCTCTTCACCCGGCGCCGCTGCCGTTGCCCGCCGCCGCGGCGGCACTGCGGCCGGCGGCCGGCGACCGGCGGAGCCGCATCCCGCCGCATCGCGCTCGCTGCTCTTCGATTACTTGGAGTTTCAGCGGGAGCTGGGCATCGAGACGCTGCGCTGGCCGCGCGGCGCGCTCGACTCCCTGCCCAGCGCGCCGCCGCCGGCCGCGGCGGGCCAAACCGCTGCGGCCGCTCCCAGCGCCGACCCCGCCGCCGCGCTCGCCGCCATTCGCGCCGATCTCGGCGATTGCACGCGCTGCCCGCTGCATTCGCAAGGGCGCAAACAGATCGTCTTCGGCGACGGCAACCCGCGCGCCGAGCTGGTGTTCGTGGGCGAAGCCCCGGGCGCCGACGAAGACCGCCAGGGCGTGCCCTTCGTCGGCCGCGCCGGGCAATTGCTCAACGACATGATCCAAAAGGGCATGGGGCTCGAGCGCAGCCAGGTCTACATCTGCAACGTCGTCAAGTGCCGGCCGCCGGAAAACCGCACGCCCGAGCCGAATGAATGCGCCACGTGCTCGCCGTTCTTGTTCCGCCAGCTGGCCGCGATCCGGCCCCGGTTGATCATCGCGCTCGGCTCGGTGGCGGCGCAAAACCTGCTGCACTATCGCGGCTCGCTGGCTTCCGTGCGCGGCCGCCTGCACGACATCTCGATCGGTGACTTCGCCACCAAACTGGTCGTGACCTACCATCCCGCCTACTTGCTGCGCGACCCGACCCAAAAGAAGGCCGCCTGGCAGGACTTGCAGATGGCCATGAGCTACCTCGGCCTGCGCCGCCCCAGCCGCTAGAACGCAAACCGGCCGGGAACCATCAGGCGGGCTGCCTCATCGGCAAACCGCTCTCGCCCCTCGAACGCCGCCCGTTACCGCCCCGCCGGCGCCTGCCGCGCCTCATCCGCCATCCGCCGGTGCCCCGCCCCGGCCAACCCTGCTGGCGCAAGCTGAATCCTACTTTTGAGGCCCCCCAGGGGTCGCCTCTGCGGGCCGCGGGCGTCGCCTCGGTCTCGCGCCGCTGTTTGACAACTGAAATCTGGCCTCTCTCGGAAGTGACGGCCAGGAGTGGATCGCGGCGCCACGCGCTTCGATCCCCCTCCTTCCGGGTGGCTCACGCTTGGGCGCCACCCGTTGGGAAGCTCAACACCGCAAGTCGCCGGCGCGCGCCCGAGCTCCGCCTGCAAATCAAAGCATCACAATCGTTTAGGCGCCAATAGCCGTCCGCCGTCTCACCGGGGGTGTTGACCTGTACTTTCGACCAGGAGACCATTTTTCGGTTCGCCGCCCGTCGCGATGATTCAGGATAAACACCTGATTCGTCAGCAACTTATAGTCTGTCTCGCCGGTGCCGCCGTTCCTTGGGTGGTCTCCCTTCCTCAAAGCCGTTCTTCAATCGGTGGAAACATCTGGCACTTGTGCTCGAGCAGCGGCAATGCCGTGCCCTGCGCCCCTCCGGGGTCGTTGACGAGTCGCCGAATCAGCGATTGCTGGCCGCGATCGCCGTACCCGATGTTTCGACGGCGCTCTGCCAGGTGTCATCCGCGATGCCGAAAAAGCGCGTCACCCGATCGAGCGCTTCCTGCTCGGTGCGGCATTCATAGACGAGCTTGCGCAGCGTGGCGCCGTCCTCGACCCCGTGGGTGAACCAGGCCACGAATTGCTTCATTTTGCCCAGCGCGCCGGGCGAGCGCTCGGCGGCGAGCAACGAGAAGTAGCGGCCGATCAAGGCGGCGCGATCGGCGGCGCCGGGCAAATCGTAATGGCCGGTGGTGCGGTACTGCTCGATTTGGCGGAAGATCCAGGGATTATTGGCAGCAGCGCGGCCGATCATGACCGCGTCGCAGCCGGTGGCGGCGACGAGGGCGGCGGCGTCTTCCGGGCGGCGCACGTCGCCGTTGCCGAAGACGGGGATGCGCACCGCCTGCTTGACCGCCGCGATCCATTGCCATTGCGCCTCGCCGGCATAGCCCTGCGCGCGGGTGCGAGCGTGCAGCGCCAGCGCGTTGACGCCGCTGGCTTCGGCGAGGCGGGCCAGCTCGACGTGCACGAGAGTGCGCTCGTCCCAGCCGGCGCGGTACTTGACGGTAAACGGAATCGTGACGGCGGCGCGAATGCGCGTGAAGAGCCGCGCGAGCAGCGGCAGATCGCGCAGCAGGCCCGAACCGCCGTTGCATTTGACGACTTTGTTCGCCGGGCAGCCGAGATTCAGGTCCACGGCGTCGAAGCCGAGCCGCTCGACCAATTCGGCCGCCTGCGCCAAGACCTCGGGATCGCTGCCGAAAAGCTGCGCCGCAATGGGGCGTTCCTCGGCGCCGAAGCTCAGGTAGCGGCGGGCGACGCGCTCGGAGCGGATCAACCCATCGGCGGAGGTGAACTCCGTCATGATCAGGCCGCAGCCGCCCAGGCCGCGCAGAAAGCGCCGGAAGACGGTGTCGGTGATGCCGGCCATGGGCGCCAGGATCGTCGCCGGCGCCACGCGCACTTCGCGGCCGCCATGGCGGATCACGACGCCGGCGGGCAGCGCCGAAGGCGCCGCCGCCGGACGCGGCGAGGGCGGCTTGTCCCAGAGCTTGTTCACTCCTTAATTTTAGCGGCCGGACGAACGCGGCGCATTCAGCTTACAGCTTCGCGCGCAAGCGCAGCAGTCCCCAGGCACAGAGCGCCGCGACCGCCGGCGCCGACAATAACAAACCCCGCGCGCGCTCGACGGCAAGCCCGATGAGCGAGCCGAGCAGGCCGGCCGAGAAGCCGACGACCAGGCATGCCGCGGCAAGCGCAGCGGTCCACCGTTTCGACCACCGTCGGCGCGGGAACGGATTGCGCGCCGTTCCTTCCCCCGGGTTAGAACGTGAGTCCGAGCTGTACCTCCGCGGTTCTCGGCGCCACGAAGTGGGTGCCGCTGAAGGTGGAAAGGAAGTTGTATAGCGCTTGCCGGTTCGTCAGGTTGGTGACGATGAGGCGCGCACTCATGCGCCCCAACTCGGTTCGCGCCAGGCTGTCGTCGCCAATGGCAATGTCGAAAAGGTGACGCGGGGCGATGCGCGGCGGGTTCGTGTCGTCGTTCTCGGTGCCGGGGGCCGGAATCACCACGCGGCTGGCGCCCCACTGCGGAAACGGCACCGTGCAACTGGTGATCGGCGCCGCGAGCGTGGCGACCTGCGCGCCGCAGAAAAAGCCGATCGCCGCCTGCTGATCCGCGTCGAGCGCCAGGGCGTTGGCCAAACCGTTGGGTCCGGCGAAATAGCCGGCCACCAAACCGCTGTCATAGCGCCAGGTGAAGATGGTCCAGATATTGGGCCGCCATTGATAGCGCACCTCCGTGGTTTGCTGAAACACCTGGTCGTGATCGATGCGGAAGGCGCCGGTATCGAGCGGCGAGTTGAAGATGATGCCGCCGTTTTCGGGGCCGAAAAAGCGGGAGCGCGTGTGGCCGAGAGTGGCGTTGAACGATAGGCCGTGCAGGGGCTTGGTGCTCACGCGCACGCCCGCGCCGTCGATCTTCGACTTGCGCCAGTTGATGGGAAAGGCTATCGGAGTGCTGAAGAGGGTATCGAAATCGAAGGCGTCGTTGGTGAACTTCCAGAAATAATCGCCGCTGACCTGCACCATTGGCGTGATGTTTTGCTCGAAGCCGAGGTCGAAGTCGTTGCGCCGCCCGGGCTGCAGCGGCACGCCGGCAAAGGCTCCGAAGACGTTGGTGGCCAAGCCGCCGGCGCCGGTGGCGCTCGAAAGAATCAAGTTTTCGTTATACGGGGACTCGTATTCGCGCGAGTAGGAGGCGCGCAGCACGGTGTCGGTGGGCCGCACTAGGTAGGAGCCGCCCACGCGCGGCTGCCAGCCGGTGTAAGCGACCAGGCCCAAATACCGATCCACGCGCAGACCGGGGCTGAGGGTGAAGTTGCCGAGGCTTATGGCATCTTGCAAGTAGGCGGCGTATTCATTGATGTTTTTGCGGCCGTGAAAGACGAACTGTTGGCCGCCGCGGGTCAAATCAAAGGGAACCAGGCCGGGGTTGAGCTTGGGGTTGGGAGCATAGCCCGCGGCGGCGCAACCGCTGGGATTGGTGACGTTGGGCGCAGCCACCGGTTTGCCGCTTGCGTCCACGCAGACGGCGTTGAAGAGCGGGTCGGTGATACCTAGGTTGAAGCCTTCCGCCAGGCGCGTTTGCATGAGCTGCACGCCGGCGGAGAGATTGTTGCGCCAGCGATTGTAGGCGAGTTCGAGGCGGGTGCCGTAGTTCGTAAGAAACCGGTTCTGGCCGATGGTGGCCGGCTGATCGTGAAAGGGATTGGCGCTCGGATAGTAGTTGACGTGATCGCGGCGCAGCCAAACGTCGGCGGTGCCCAGCAAGTTGGGGCTGAAGATGTGCTGAAAGCTGGGAGCAATGTTGAAGGTCAGCGCGCGTTGCCGCTGATCTTGGCCGGCGGACTGCTGATCGTATGTGTTTGGCACTTGGAACCAGTTGCGCGCCGCGAACAGGTCCAAGTGCACGGCATCGTTGGGACTCGGCTGCCAATCCACGCGGTCGAAGCCGCTCAGGTTGTTGCCGATGTCGTGCATGGGGCTGAACTCCGGCGCGTCGAGAAAGCGGCCGGAGCGCACCCCATCTAGGGCCAAGAAGTTGCCGAACTTGTCGCCGCCGATCCCGAAGGCCGTCCGTTCGCCGGCGGTGCCGAAGGAGCCGTAATAGGCCTGGACATTGCCGGTCGGGCGGTGATCGCCCAACCCGGAGCGCGTGGTCGCGCGCACCACCAGGCCGAGCTTATCTCCGTAGGCGGCGCTCGGCGCCGAAGTCACCAAGTCGAGCGATTCCAAGGCATTGGCGGGAATCGCGGTGGAAAAGAGCTTGCTCTGCTGGTCGCTGATGGGCTGGCCATCGACGACATAGGTGGTTTCCGCGTGGTCGCCCTGGGGATGAAAGAACCCGTTGGCGTCGGCGGCGACGTTGGGCGAACTGTTCGTAATGACTGCGGCCAAATCGCTGCCCGGCGCCGTGGCCGGCATCTGCTCCAGCGCAACTTGGCCGACAGCGGTTTGCGTCGCGGGCTGATTCTCCAGCACCGTCGCTCCCACGGCCTCGACTTGGACGGTGGCATTGGCGGAGGCGACGCGCAGAGCCAGGTTCAGGCGTATGGGCACCGGGCTTTCGACCACCACCGTCTGGCCGGCGAAGGTGAAGCCCTTGGCGGCAACGCCGAGCACGTACGTTCCCAAGGGGACATTGGTGAAACCGAACCCCCCTTTTGCGTCGGCTTTGACGGAATGCGAGTAGCCGGCGGGGCCGGTCAGGCTGACCATGGCGCCCGGCACGGCCGCTCCGGAGGGGTCGACGACGAAGCCCGTAACCGTCCCGGCGTTGCTGGACTGGGCGGCGGCGGCCAAAGTGGCGACCGCCAGGAAAATTAGACACGAAATCGCGCTGCGCATAATTTCTTTTCTTCTTGGCCTCGCAGGGCCAGGTTGTGGCGAAGGATATGCACCGCGGGACGCCAGCACCGCCAGTCGGCAAAAGGACCATCGGACCGGGCGCCGCAAACTGCGCTCTGTAACGAGGCAGACCTATATGGCGGCGCAGGGCGGCCCGCGAGGTTCGCTGGGAGTGTGGGGCGTGAGCTGGGGCGGAACGAACGGCTGAACGACCACGCCCGTCCGGATGCTCCGGGGCGGAGGGATGCGAATCGAGACGGGAGCGGGCGCTAGGCGAAGATGGCCGGCGTGGCAGATCGCGCACTGATCGCGGCCGGTATGCGACTGGTGAGCCGGCGAGAGCGCCTCAAGCTGGGAATAGACCAGCCCGCCGGCCAGTGCCAACACCAGTCCGGCGAGCAGGGCGCGCGATCGGCGGCCGGACCAAAGTGGTAACTGAACGCGCCCCGGCATATCGTCGATTCGACGGCAGGCGCATCGCGCCGGTTTCTCGAATTTCAGCGCCGCGGGGGCGCTCCGGGTTGCCGCGTCGGAAGGGTCAGGCGATCTTGATGATTTTGCGCTTGATGGCGTACTGCACGAGCTGCGCCTTGTTATGCAGGTCGAGCTTGCGCATGAGGTTGAACTTGTGCGCCTCGACGGTCTTGATGCTGAGATTGAGGCGGTAGGCGATCTCCTTGACCGAATTGCCTTCCGCCAGCAGCTTCAGCACTTCGCGCTCGCGCGGGGTGAGCATGCTCAGGCGGCTCTTGAAGCGGTCCTCGGGAGAGCGGGCGCGCAGGCCGTCGACCAGGCGGGCCAGCAGGCGCGGGCTGAGGTACTTGCCGCCGCGGCGAATTTCGCGCAGCCCGGCGATGAGCTGGTCGGCGGGCGTGTCCTTGAGGATGTAGCCGGCGCCGCCGGCGTCGAGACATTCGGCGAGGTAATCCTCGTCGTCGTACATGGTCACGAACAAGACGCGGGTCTCGGGCCGCTCCTTGCGGATGCGGCGCACGGCTTCGAAGCTCGAAAGCCCGGGCATGCCGATGTCCATGATGATCAGGTCGGGGCGCAGCTCGCGCGCGCGTTCGACGGCTTCTTCGCCGTTGCGCGCCTCGCCCACGACGGCGAAATCGAGCTCGCTCTCGAGCAGGCGCTTCAAGCCCTGGCGGAACAGCGTGTGATCGTCGGTGATGAGAATGCGGGAACGGGACATAGAGACTGTCATTGCGGTGCGGGATTCGGAGCTCGGGGTCAGCATGCCGCCGCCTGCGCCATGGCCGGCGCCGGCGCCGCCGCGGATTCCGCCGCGGGCAGGGGCAGCTCGGCCACCAGCACCGTGCCGCGGCCGCGCCCGGCGGCCACGTGCAGCGAGCCGCCGGCCAGCTCGATGCGCTCGCGCATGGCGATCAAGCCGAGGCCGCCGCCGCGCCGCGGCGCGCGCGCGCCCGGGTCCAGCCCCACCCCGTCGTCGGCCAAGCGGATGAGCAGCCGCCCCCGCCGCATCCGCACTTCGAGCGAGGCATGGCGGGCGCGCGCGTGCCGGGCGATATTGGTCAGCCCCTCTTGCGCCATGCGATACACGAGCGTCTCGATCTCCGGCGGCAGACGGTGGGGCAGGGCGAGGCGCAGCCGCAGCGACGCCGCATAGGCGTGGCGGAAGTCGCGCGCCAGGCGGCGCAGGGCGGCGGCGAGGCCCAGCTGCTTGAGTCCGATCGGGGCCAGGTCATGGATGATGCGGCGCAGCTCGGCGATGCCTTCATCCACGCCCGCCAGCGCCTGGCGCAGCGGCGCGGCCGCGGCGGGCTGGCCGCGCAGCTTGGCGCGCGCCATCTCCAAATAGAGGCGCGTGGCCATGAACGTCTGCCCGGCGGCGTCGTGCAAATCGCGGCCGATGCGCCGGCGCTCGTCCTCCTGCGCGCGCAGCACCGCCCGCGAGAGGCGGCGGATGTCGGCGTGCCCCGCGCGCACCGATTCCACCAAGCGGGCGCGCTCGATCGCCAGCGAGGAGCGGCGCGCGAACGCGGTCAGCAAATCGCGTTCCTGCGGCAGACACTCGTACACCCGGTCGAAGGCCACGTGCAGCACTCCCAGGCGGGCGCCGGCGCCGCGCGGCTGGCCGCGCAGCGGCACCGCCCAAACGCTCTTGATGTCGAGCGCGCGGAAGTAGGGCGGCCCGACGCGCGGATCGTCTGCGGCATCGTCGGTCGCGATCACCCCGGCGGCGCGAAACGCGCGCTCGAAGAAACGGCCGACCGGCGCATCCGGCAGCACCAAGCCGGCTGCGACGCCGTGCAGCGCCACCGGCCGCAACTGCGGCTTGCCGCCGGCATCGGGCGCCGCCAGCAGGATGCCCGCCCAGCGCGCCGCGAACGCCTGCGCCGCCAGCGCCAGCAAGCGCTGCAAGAGATCGTTGAGGCTGGCCGCTTCCAGTTCGGCGTTGAGCACTCCGAAGAGCGCGTCGAGAGCGGCGCGCTGCACGCCGTCATAGGCGCGCACCGCGCTCAGAAAAGCGATGTGCTGGAAGGCGTCGAGCGCGGCGCTGGCCTCGGGCGAGCGCTCGCGCCCGGCCAGAAACGGCTCGACGACCTGCGCTTGCGTCAGCAAGCCCTCGCCGATGGCATGCAGCGGCACGCGCAGCTTGGCCAGCCGGCGCGCGGCATAGTCGATATGCTCTTCATACGCCTCGAAGTCGCCGCGCGCCAGCAGCGCCCAGGGCGCTTCCAAGAACAAGCGCGCCACTTGGTCGAGGGCGCGGCCGTGCAGGCCGGTCGCCTGGCGGCGCCAGCGCTCGGCCATCGCCGGCGCATTGGGTTGAAGATGCTCAGCCAGCGCCGCGATCAAACGCCGGCGCCGGATGCTCAACAGGGAAAAGTACATCCGAAATGCTGCCCGAGAGCTACTTGGAAAAGCTTTTGTGTGGTCTGAGTATAGCAGGCACTCTCGGCTGAGCGAATACTCTTAGGGTCGGCACAAGGGACCGGAGTTCCAGCCGTCCCATCGCCGCGGGCAAGGTGCATGCGGAATACACTACGAGCCATGCTGAGGTGGCGTCCCGTTCCGCGCGCGGGTGTAGCGCGCATGCCGCCGCGCCGCGGACCGAGCCGGGCGCCGCAGCCACGCGGCGCCGCGATCGCGGCGCTCGTGGCGCTGGCGATCACCGCCGCGCCGGCGCCGCCGGCGGGGCATGCCGGCCGGCCGGGTGCGCTCACGGCGGCGGAGACGCAGGCGCTGATGGCGCGCATCCGGGCGACGTTTTACGTTCCGAGTCCGCTGCCGCCGCTCGGCATCGAGGTTCGGAGCCGTTTCCGGCCCGCGCCCGGCGTCGAAGCCGAAAGGATCACCTATGGGACCGAATTCGGCATGCGGGTGCCGGCGATTCTCTATCTCCCCGATCCGGCGCCCCGCGCCATGCCGGGCTTGGTCATCGTCGCCGGCCATGGCGGGGACAAGTACAGTTGGTACTCCTATTACGCGGGTATGCTCTACGCGCGCGCCGGGGCGGCGGTGCTGACCTATGACACGATCGGCGAAGGCGAGCGCAACGCGGAGCGCAAGTCCGGCGCCAACGCCCACGATCACTGGCTGCTGCCCGAGCCGCAAATGGCGCGCCGCCTGGCGGGGCTGATGCTCACCGACGCGATGCAAGGCGCGCGCGTGCTGCGTCATCGAGCGGGCGTCGATCCGGGCCGCATCGCCATCGCCGGCTACTCCATGGGTTCGTTCGTCGAAAGCCTGGCTTGCGCCGTGGACCCGCGGTTTCACGCTTGCGTCGCCGCCGGCGGCGGCGATCTCGACGGCCGCGGCGGCTATTGGGACTCGCACTCGAACAAGCCGATGTGCCAGGAGATTCCCTACCGCTCGCTGGACTTCCTCGGCGACCGCGGCGCCGTGCTCTACGCGCTGCAGGCCTCTCATGCCGCCAGCTTGGTTTTCAATGGCGCCGAGGACCGCGTGGTCCAAATCCCCACCCATGGCGCGCCGTTCTTTCGCGATCTCCAGCGGCGCGCGGCGCGGCTGCACGGCGGCGCGGCGGGCGTCTTCGAATTTGCTTTCGGCGCCAACGGCGGCCATCGGCCGTGGTTTGTCACGCGCCCGGTCGCGCTCTGGCTCGACGCCCAATTGCGCTTCCCGAACTGGAGCCCGGCCGCCATTCGCGCGATGCCCGCCGTGCGCGCCGCCGATTGGGCCCGCGCCGCCGGCGCCGTCCTCGCGCGCGGCGCCGGCGGGGAACGGCGCGAAGGCGGCACGCGGGCTTTGGCGCCGATCGCTTTCCCGGCGCTGTCGCGGGCCCAGCTCAGCGTCTTCGCGCCGGATGCATGGCAGCGCCGCGAGACGGCGCTGATTTACGAGATGTGGGTGGCTCACGCCGAGGCGGCGGCCGCCCAGCCCGGACCGCGCAATCTCCCTGTCCCGCCCGCGGGCGGGAGTCGCTCGCCGGCTCCCGCGCGTTAGGCCGCGCCTTCCGCCCGCTCCCTGATGGATGGTTGTGGCAGCCGGGCGGCCCGCCCGGCCGCGCAGGCGCATCACAAAGAGACATGGCGAAGAGAAAACAGCCGGGCGAGATGGCGGGGGAAAGGCCGAGCGCGAGCCGGCGGCGCAAAAATGCCGGCGCGACGGTGGTGGCGTTCCCGGGAAGCGAGCAGATGGGCGCGCGGCCGGCGCCGCCGTTTCCCGAACAGCAGCAGGAAAAGCCGGGCCTCGAGAGCCGGATGCGGCCGCGGCCGCAATACCTGGCGCCCGAGTATCGCGCCGCGGGCAAGCTGGAGGGCCGGACGGCTCTGATTACCGGCGGCGATTCCGGCATCGGCCGCGCCGTCGCCGTGCTCTTCGCGCGCGAAGGCGCCGACGTCGCGATCGTCTATACCCCGCCCGAACAAGCCGACGCCGAGGAAACCGAGCGCGCCGTCGCCGCCGCCGGCCGGCGGGCGCTGCTGCTGCCCGGCGACGTCAAGGACTTCGAGTTCTGCCGGCGCGCGGTGACGCGCACCGTGCGCGAATTTGGCCGCCTCGACATTCTCGTCAACAACGCCGCCTTCCAGGAGCATCAGCCCGATCTCGAGCGGCTGAGCGAGGAGCAGTGGGACGAGACGTTCCGCACCAACATCTACGGCTACTTCCACATGGCCAAGGCGGCGCTGCCACACTTGCCGCGCGGCGCGGCCATCATCAACACCGGCTCGATCACCGGCCTCGAGGGCAGCGCCCGGCTGCTCGACTATGCCGCGACCAAGGGCGCGATTCACGCCTTCACCAAGTCGCTGGCGCAGAATCTGGTCGAGCGCGGCATTCGCGTGAACTGCGTCGCGCCCGGGCCGGTGTGGACGCCGCTCCAGCCGCAAGACGCCGGCGCCGAGGCGGCGCGCCACGGTGCCGAGGTCCCCGTGAAGCGCCCGGCGCAGCCGGAGGAGATCGCGCCCGCGTACGTCTTTTTCGCCTCGCGGGCGGACTCGAGTTATATCACCGGCGAGATCATCACTCTGCTGGGCGGCGAAACCCTCGCCGCCTAGCCCGCTCACGCGAAGAACGACAGCCAGACCGCGCCGGCGGCGAGCGTGAGCACGGCGATCGGGAAACCGGCGCGGAAGTAGCGCCAGAAGCCGATTTGCGTCTGCGAGCGCACGCGCTCGACGACGATCAGGTTGGCGATCGAGCCGGTGAGGGTGAGATTGCCGGCCAGCGTGCTGGCCATCGCCAGCAGCAGCCAGGCGCGGTGCGGGTGGGCGAGATGCGCGACCGGCGCCTTCAGCAGCATCACCGCCGGCACGTTGCTGACCAGGTTCGAGAGCACGGCCACCAACGTGGTGAAGACGGCGGCATGCCGCAGCGCGCCGCTCGCCGACCAGCGCGCCAGCGGCGCGAGCAGTCCGGCGTCGCGCGCGCCGCCGATGATCAAGAACAGGCCGAGAAACAGCAGCAGCAGGCCCCAATCCACGTCGCGCAGCAGCCGCCAGGCGGCGCGCGGCTGCGCGAGGAGCAGCGCGGCCGCGCCGGCGGCGGCCACCCAGGCCGGCGGCAGGCCCAGCAAGAAGCCGGCCAGCACGAGCCCGACCACCGCGATGCTGGGCAGCGCGGCGCGGTCGAGCCGCGCCGCTCCCGCCGGCAATGCGGCCGCCAGGAGCGGCGACTCGGGCGCGGCGCCCGCAACCGGTGCGGCCGCCGGTTCGAGCCGCCGCAGCCAGCCCCAGGCGATGCAAAGCCCGAGCGCGGCCACCGGGCCGAGATGCCAAAGGAAATCGCGGTAGCCGATGCCCGAGACCGAGCCGATCAGGATGTTCTGCGGGTTCCCGGTGATCGTGGCCGCGCTGCCGATATTCGAGGCGATGGCGAGCGCCAACAGATAAACGACCGGATCGCGGCGAAGCGCCCGCGCGGCCTCGAGCACCAACGGCGCCAGCACCAGGCAGACGATGTCGTTGACGAGAAAGGCCGAGAGCAGGCCGCTGGTGAAAACGACGGCGGGCAGCAGGCGGCCGGGGCGGACGCGGGCCACCACCGCCGCCGCGATCCAGGCGAAGACGCCGGCGCGGTAAAGGGCGGCGACGACAACCATCATCGCGAACAGCAGCGTCAGCGTCGGCACGTCGATCGCCTGCCGCAGCGCTGCGCCGGGCAGCGCGCCTACGGCGATCATCAGCAGCGCGCCGATCCCAGCCGCGGCGGCGCGGCCGATGCGGGTGCCGGGCAGGCGGCCGGCGGCGAAGACGAAGTAGCAGGCGAGAAAGATTGCCGCCACCGCCGCTTCGCGCAGCGAGGCAAGAGACCAGGCGTGCATGAGGCGAGAGCCGACAGCAGTTTAGCCGACCGCGGCCCGGCGCCGGCTCTCGCCCGGCGGCGCGCGCGCCTCGCGGAACGGGGCGGGCGCCGGGCTTATATTTTTCGCATGCCCAAGGCGAGCGCCGGGATCTTGCTGTACCGCCGCCGCGCGGGCGAGCTCGAGGTCTTGTTGGTGCACCTCGGCGGTCCCTTCTGGGCGAAGAAGGATGCCGGCGCCTGGTTTGTGCCCAAAGGCGAAATCGAGCCGGGCGAGGATGCACTGCAAGCGGCCAAGCGCGAATTTGCCGAGGAGACCGGGCTGTCGGTCGCGCCGGACGCGCGCTTGCTGCCGCTCGGCGAGGTGCGGCAGCGCGCCGGCAAGACGGTGACTGCCTTCGCCTTCGAGGGCGACTGCGATCCGCGCGCGATCCGCAGCAATGCGTTCGAGCTGGAGTGGCCGCCGCGCTCCGGCCGGCGGCAGCAGTTCCCCGAGGTGGACCGTGCGGAGTTCTTCAGCCTGGACGAAGCGGCGCGGAAGATTCACCCCGCGCAGGCGCCGTTCCTCTCGCGCTTGCAACGCGAACTGGCGCGCCCGCAGCGTCCCCGCTGATGCCGCTGGCCGTCGGAGCGCGGCGGCCGGCTCAGGCCCGGCCGCGGCGAGCCAGCGCGGAGATCAGCGTGATGAAGAAAAGGATCAAGAAGATGATGAAAAGGATCTTCGCGATGCCGATGGCCACGGCCGTGATCACGCCGAAGCCGAGCAGGGCGGCGATGATCGCGATGATCAGAAACACGAGCGCCCAATAGAGCATTCTCGTCGGATGCAGGCCGTCGGGCCGAAAGTTGCCCGTGGTAGCCGGCCTCCGCTCATCGCAAGGGCGGCGGCCAGCATCTTACATCGAAATCCATAGCCATCCGGCACGCAGGCCGGTCAGAATGAGGAATTGAAGCCAGCCCTGCGAACCGATGCCAAAAAGAAAGCAACCACAGCTTAACGATTTTGACGATCCTGAATTTCTCGGCTTCGCCAAGTCTTATCTCTCCGAAGCGTTCCCCAATCCTCAGCGCATTCGTTGTCCGCCGGATTCCCAGCTTCAGCAAATGGCTAAACGCCCCGTCGAGGCTCGCGACGCCGCAGCCAGCCAACAGCTGACCTCCTGCTCGCCCTGCTTCAACCGCTACATGGAAATTTTAGCGAACCTAAGACGCAGAAAAGCAGCTGGGCAATAGTCGTTCGCGTAATTGTATAGGCCGGGATTTTATGTCCCTGATGGAATACTCGAAGTTCTGGCCTAGAGGCTCAATTTCCGAGTGCCCGTCATCCAGGATTCTCTAAGCAACGGCTCACGACAGGCTGACACTGACGAGCCTATCCAACATTTTTGTCGCAGGTCGCTGTGCTCATCTGTTTTTCAAATAGGTTGGGCCATCCTGTGAGGGCACCGGGCCGCCGACAAAGAAACGGCTGTGCTGGCGCCGCTGTCGCACGCGGGACCGACCGGCCCGAGCAGTTGGTCCGCTCCGTTGGCCAGCCCAGGTGCCGAAGAGAAATTCTTTCGCACGAGTCATGGCAACGTAGAGCAGTCTGCGCTCTTCTCCCAGGTCTCCATCAGGCCTGGGCACAATGTTGTCTTCGAGGCCTGCAATGATTGTCGCTCGCACCGTAAGGCCCTTAGAGCCGACCATCGTCATGATGCGCACGCCGTGACTCTCTGCAAGTGCGCGATCTTTCCCGAGTGGCGTAATCTGCGAAATGAATTGGCTGAACCCCTGGCCTTCTTCGACTAGACCGTCCAGCGCGTGCAGAAGCTCTTTGCACTCAGGGCTAGGTGCGGGGACAACGGCGTTGCTGGCTGTTGCGACCATCCAGTGCCCCCACCCATCGTCGGGCATGTCTTCAGGTGTGGGGTGCGCGGCCAGCCACGCGCGTACCGTCTCCATCAAGGTCCGCACTCTGGCTGCGGAGCGCGGGGCCTCAGGAAAATTCGCCTGACGGGCCGCGAAGAGGGCCTCGCCGAACTGCATGTGAGAGTCGCGGGCGCGCCCGTAAAGGTAATCACAAAAAGTTTGCCCAATGCCAGGCGTGAGTAGGAATAGACTGGCCCACGCGAGAGAGTCGCGTTCATTCACCAAGAGCCGGAATATGGCAAGCATGCGTCGATTCCCGGGCTCGGCCAGGACGCGCTCGACCGCGTCTGGATCGGAGTAGGCAATCCCCAGAGCATCGAGCGCCTCCTTTATCGGCCGGCTGAAAGTTCCGCGGTAGTCGCCGCGGAGGAGCACAAGAATCTCTTCGGCTGGGACATGGTCGCGCTCGATCAACTGTCGGATCAATGCGGCGATCCCGCCTGCCTCAGCGACTTCACCACGGAAAGAAAGCAGCGCTACCTCGCCCTGTGGCGACCCGTTGGCACAGGCTAGCGCCGGACGATCGTGTGGCCGGTCGGGATCACCGGAGATCACGTACGATGCCCAGGCGACAATGCGTTGGCCGCACCGCTGTGTCACCGAAAGCGGATACTGCGCGCAGCCTGGATAGTGATCGGGAAACTGGCGAATCCCTTCCGGCGCCGCATAGCGGAACGAGTAGATCGACTGGTCATCATCACCGGCAGCGATAATCGAGCATCCCCGCTCAGAGATCTGGTGCAGGACGTCCAGGTCACACTTGTTGAGGTCTTGGTATTCATCCACGATCAGCAGGTCATAATCGACGCCTTCGAGGTTTGCGTGATCGTGAAGCGCTTGGCGGAGCGCAAACGGTGAGTTCGATACTCTGAGTTGGCCCCGGGACGATGAACTGAAGTGGCCCCACCTTCGGGCCTGAACCGCTACCTTGGTTGTGAATGAAGCAGCCAGGGGAGGC
>JAJPKR010000054.1 GCA_021323595.1 Terriglobia bacterium
CCGTCGAGCAGGAAGTTGTTGGCCTGTTCGCGGTTGCCGTTGATGTAGGGACGGCCGCCGTTGCCGGTGGGTTGGCCGTTGGTCATGCTCGAAGGATTCGGCTGCACGCTGCCCGGCGAGAGCAGGGTCAGTTCGACGTAGTTCCGCGTGGCCAGGGGGAGGGCCTCGTTGGTGCGGGCATTGATGATCGTGCTGACTTGGGTGGAATCGGTCTGCAATAGCGGTGCCGCGCCGGTGACTTCAACGGTTTGAGTCACCTGGCCGACGGGCAACGTGAGCGTGAGCCGAGCGGTTTGGTTCAATACAAGCGTCAAAGGCCCCTCCTGCACCGTCTGGAAGCCCTTGGCGCTGGCCGAAACCGAATAATTCCCCACCGGCAAGCGAGGCAAATTGAACACGCCCAGGTTGTTGGTAGTTGTCGTCCAGTCGGTGCCGCGGTCCGTATCATGGGCGACCACGCGCGCACCCGCCAGCGGTGCATTGGAGGAATCCACCACGGTGCCGGTGATGGCCGCCATGACTTGCTGCGCGCCTGCACTGAGCGGAACCAAGCACAATGACATTGCCACCGCCAACGCGATCCACGATGTTGACCACTTCATGCCCTGCCTCCTTGTGGGCCCCGCGCACGACTCTGGGGCGGGGCCAAGGAAATCGCAAAAGGAAACGTCGCGCAAGTGCGGAACCGTTATTGAAATGTTTCGAACATCATTAATCCCATGATTACGGGAAAGTTAGATGATGTCTGGCAGCTCTGTCGCGTGATAAAATCCACCCGGCGGTGGGCGGCCGAGGATACGGCGTGAGCAGTGGGTCCAAGAACGAAGAAGAGATTCGTCGCGCCCTCGAGCGGGTTCTGGCCAGCAAAGAGTTTCGTGCCAGCCATCGCTGCCAGGACTTCTTGCGGTACGTGGTCGAAACGACACTGGCAGGACGGGCCGAAATCCTCAAAGAGAGGACCATTGGCATCGAGGTATTCGGCCGGCCTGCGGCATATAATCCCGGCGACGACGCGTCGGTGCGCGTGAAAGCCGGCGAAGTGCGTCGGCGGCTCGAGCTTTATTACGGATCCGAGGGAAGAGCTGACCCGTGGCGGATTGAACTCCCCCCCCGGCACCTATGTGCCCGAATTCCGGGCATCCTCCACCAAGCCTGTTGAATCGCCGGCAACGGCTGGCGCAAACCAGCCGCTGCGATCGGCGGCTTTGGCGCTAGCGGTCGCGATGGCCGTCGTGGTCTCGGTCCTAGCGACTCATTGGCTGTGGCCGGCCGCAGTGCATCCCCCTCTCCCAGTGGCTGGATCGGTCATGGATCACTTCTGGTCGCCGGTTCTCAAAGGCCAGGCGCCGGTCCTGCTCTCCGCCTCCTATGTTCCTGTGTACGGACCCAAGGAACTGTGGAAAACCGAAGCCAGCGGATCGCGCGATCTGGTACTGTTGCCCGATCAATTTGTCGGCGGCGGCGACCTCGCCGCTACGGCTAGCTTGGCGGCCATGCTCACGGAAATGGGTCGCCCGTACCAGCTCAAGATTGGGAACCAGACGACTTTTTCCGACTTGCGCGGCACGCCTGCGATCTTGGTGGGCTATGCTTATACACGCTGGCAAGAGCTGAGTCATGACTTTCGCTATTACTTCGATATCCAACAGGCTCCATTTGGCGTGACCGATCGCGGACAGCCCACGGCTTGGGTGCTCAGGAATCTCGACGCTGACCGCCATACCCCTGAGGACTACGCCATCGTCTCGCGTGTCCTCGATCCGGATACGCAGGCGATGCTGGTCGAAGCCGCCGGCATCACCCAGTACGGCACGGAGGCCGCCGCAGCCCTCATTACCGATCCGCCGGCTCTCGCCGCCGCTCTTGCGCAGGCACCCGCAGGCTGGGAGAACCGCAATCTTCAGCTCGTGCTGCACGTGCGCGTCATCGCCAACACGCCGGCGCAAACCAGCGTGGTCGCCAGCTATTTTTGGCCTGCGCCGCGACGCGCGCAAGCACGGCATTGAGCGCTGTCAAAAAATAGACCCTGCCGGTTCGGGCTTGCCCGGCAGGGTCTCTATTGTGTGCCTCGCAACGGGGCTGGAGGAGTAGCAAGGGACAGCCCCGCGGGTACAGCATGCGATGGCACAGGCACAGCGTAGCCGTCGAATGTTGCAGGACTGTGGCGAACGGGAATTTTGTTGGGTAAATTCGTTACATTTGGGGGTTGCGGTGGGGCGCCAGCGCATCGGCGGGCAGTGACTCGCCGCTGATCTCCTCTTCCAATTTGTCGCGTACCGATTGCTGCAAACGCAAGGCAGCGGCGAATTCGGCTTGCGCCTGCGCGCGATCACCGGCGTGAAGATAGGCCTGGCCGAGCAAGTAATGCACGCTGGCGCTATTGGGGCTGAGGCGGTCGGCGCTGCGGAGATGAGCGATGGCTTTGCGGTATTGATGCTGCCGCACCTCGACCTTTCCCAAACCGTAATACGAGCTGGCGAGCCGCGGGTCGCGGCGCAGCGCCTGCTGGAAGGCGCCGGCGGCGTCGCGATTGAGGTTCATGTCCGACAACACCGCGCCCAAGTGATCGTAGTCGTAGGCGACATCGGGCTCGAGGGCGATATCTTGTTCGAATTCGGCGCGCGCTTGCGCGAATTTGTGCTCCCGCTGGTAAACGACACCGAGATAGAAATGGACGAAGGGCAGCTTGGGATCGGCCGCGGCGGCGGTTTGGAACTCCGCGAGCGCCTTGTCGTTCTCCAAGTGATTGAGGTAAGCCTTGCCCATCATCAAGTGGAAGGGCGGAGTGTTTTGGCCGACGGCAACGAGCTGCGACATCGCCCGTTGACGCCACGCGGCTTCGTGCGCGTTGTCGGCAGCCAACCCGAGCACGTAAAGGTATTCGACTTGGCGGTTCGCCCGTGACCAGAGCGGCGCCAGCGTGCGCACCGCGGCGGCATCTTGGTCGTCGAAGAAATCGCAGAGGCCGAGCAAGTAGCGCGCCTGGAAGGTATCGGATTGCCGCAGCACCGCCGACAGCGGGGCGATGGCGGCGTGGTAATCGCCTTGCTGGAAATAAGTCAGCGCCAGATCGAGTTGGATACCAGGATTGCCGGGAGTTCGGCGGGCTGCGCGCTCCAGCCACTGCCGCGCTTCCGGCCAGCGGTGGCGGCGCATTTCGATCACGCCCAGATTGACCATGGCCGCCGTCGCCTGCGGGTCGGCGGCGAGAACGGCGCGAAACTCGCGTTCGGCGACGGCGAGTTGGTTGCGCTCCAGAGCGGCTTTGCCGCGCGCGAAAGCGGCGGCGGGGTCGGCGGGATTCTGGCGCGCCGCAGCGGCGCCGAGCGCCGCCGCGAAAACAAGCGCCGCCGCCCAGAGCCGGTACAGGCGGCGCGTGCGCGATCGCGTTTCACTCCGAGGCGCCGCCTTGCCGAGAGCCTCGGCCGCGGCTGGGGCTGGCGCCGCACCGACGCGCGCTTCGGCGGCCGCGGCCGGCGATACCAGCGGCATGCGCTCCGGACCGGTCCTCGCGCCGGCGCTTAGATCGCGCCCCGCTTCATTTCTTCCATCAGGTGATCGCAGGAGCGAACCGAGAGCGCCATGATGGTCAAGGTCGGGTTTTGGCACGGTCCAGAAGTGAAGCTGGCGGCGTCGTTCACGAAAAGATTCGGGACGTCGTGACACTGCGAAAACTTGTTCAGCACCGATCGCTTGGGATCGTTGCCCATGCGTGCGATGCCGACCTCGTGAATCGCCCAACCGGGCGTGGTCGGCTGGGCGTGGGTGCGGATATTCTTGGCGCCGGCGGCTTCCAGCATCTCGGCGGCGGAGGTGGCCATGTCCTCGACCATGGCGAACTCGTTTTGGCGGTAGGTCATGTGGAAGCGCAGGACGGGAATTCCAAAGATGTCTTTCACGTCGGGATCGATCTCGACGAAGTTGTCGAAATGGCCCAGGCTCTCGCCGAAGCCGCCGATGCCGACGGTGTTGACGGGATCGAGCAGGCCGCGCTTGTACTCCTCGCCGAAGCCCGCCGCTTCCCAATTGAATTCGACCCCGCCGCCGCCTTCGTAGCCGTAGCCGCGAATGAACTCCTTGGACGCGGCCACGCCCGGCACGTTGCGGAAGCGCACCACGTAGATGCCGGCGGGGCGATTAGGACCGTTGACGTTGGGCTTGCCGGCCACGGCATTGAGGTTGGGGAATTGGCCGGTGGCGCCGCCGCCCATGACGTTATCCATGAGGTAATGGCCCAGCACGCCACTGCTATTGGCAAGCCCGTTGGGGTACTGGCGATTCGCGGAGTTGAGCAGAATGCGCACCGACTCCAGCGATTGCGCCCCTAGCACCACCGCGCGCGCGTACACCTCTTTCGGCTCGTGCGTGACGCGGTCGATATAGAGGATGCCGCGGGCGCGATTGCGGTCCGAATCCATCAGCACCTGATAGGCCATGGCGTTGGGAATCAGCGTGCAACGGCCGGTGCGCAGCGCGTCGGCGACGGTGGTGAAGTAGGCGTTGAAATAGGAGTGCGTGACGCAGCCGCGCTCGCACGGTCCGCAATAGTGACAGGGCGCGCGGCCGTTGGTGGGCAGCGTGATATTGGCCGAACGGCCGAGGGTGATCGTGCGGTTCAGCTTTTCCTTGACACGCTCGCGAAACTGCGTCTCCGCGCACGTGAGGCCCATCGGCGGCTGGTAATGGCCGTCGGGCAGCCAGGGGATGCCCTCCGGCATGCCGGTAATGCCGACGTAAGGCTCGACGATGTCGTAATAGGGCGCGATGTCCTTGTATTCGATCGGCCAGTCTTCGCCGAAGCCGTCGCGCGAGGCGGCACGGAAGTCCAAATCGCTGAATCGCAGGCTTACGCGGCCCCAAACATTAGTGCGGCCACCGGTGACCCGCAGCCGCCCTTGCCAACTGAAGGGCATGTTGGGGTAGGTGGTGTACGGCTCCTCGAGGTCATTGCAGAACCAGTACCAGTTGTACTCCATGCAGGCGTAGCAGTCTTTCTGCACGGGACGGGTCTTGCGAATCAATTCCGGCGCGCGGTTGCGGTACTTGAGCTTGAATTCCGGTTCGTGCTCGGTGAAGTTGCGGTCGGATTGTTGTGCGCCGGCGTCGATGATCGCCACCTTCAGGCCGGCTTCGCTCAGGCGCTTGGCGGCCCAGCCTCCGGAAGCACCGGAACCAACCACGATCACGTCATATTGCGGGTTGGCTGCGGGGGAGCGCAGCAAGATCGGCGAAGCGTTCGAGGACATGAGGACCGGACCAGAACCGAATGTTGTCACGCCCCGGTGCCGTGGTCAAGCAGGCCGCGCCGGCGGTTTCCCCCGACCGCCATTGCGGAATCGAGGCCGCCCGAGAGTGGCGGCTGAAAAGCAGCCTGATGCGATTGCGGCAGCGCTGGGGGGCCATGGCGTTTGAAGATGCCCAATGGCCTGCCGCTCTCCGCCTGTTGGGCACAGCCAGGAAGCGAGCCCAGCAAGGCGTATCGCCTCGCCCGCCATTCTGGCAAACTTGGGGTGCTTGGGCCGGGCCTGGTACAACGCGCCGCTGCAGGTATTTCGCAATAGCCCAACTACGGCTATTGTCGGCGAGTTGACGAGTAACTGTCCGCTGACCGTCACCCCGGAGCAGATTCGCGCCTGGGAGCAGGAGATTGAGGTCTTGCGGCGTGCGAGCGGCGCGCTCGCGGGCGCGATTTACCTCGAGTTCGCGATCCCACGCTTCGGCCGCCGTGCCGACGCAATCTTGCTGATCGGGCCGGCGGTTTTCGTCATTGAGTTCAAGGTGGGCAGCTCTGAGTTCGCAGCGGCAGGCCGCGAGCAAGTTTGGGACTATGCGCTGGATCTTAAGAACTTCTACCGGTCCAGCCACCAAGCACCGATAATTCCGATTCTCGTCGCAACCGAGGCTGCGTCCACGCCGCTGGCGCCCCTTGTTCCCGATGACGACCGCGTATTCCGCCCAATTGATTCCAGCGCCGCCCAATTGAGCGAGGCATTGGCGCAGGCGCTCGCGATGCTGCCCTGCCAGCCGGCTCTCGATGCAGCGACCTGGGCCGATTCGCCTTACTGGCCGACGCCGACCATCGTTGAAGCGGCGCGCGCGCTTTATAGCCAACACTCGGTGGAAGCCATCGCCCGTTCCGATGCGGGCGCGAAGAACCTGCATCGGACAGCGGCGCGGCTCCGGGAACTCGCCGCCGGCGCCCAGCGCGAGGGCAAGAAGGCCATGGGCTTTGTTACCGGAGTTCCGGGAGCGGGCAAGACCCTCGTCGGCCTCGATCTCGCGACCCGGCGCGGGGATGACGTGGAGAGGAGCGATTCCAGTCACGCCGTCTATCTCTCCGGCAACGGGCCTCTGGTCTCCGTTCTGCGGGAAGCGCTGGCGCGCGACGAACTGCAGCGCTTAAAGGAACATGGCGACGCCGCGAAGAAGAATCAGGCGCGGCAGAGCATCAAGTCGTTCATCCAGAACGTCCATAACTTCCGCGATGAGGCGCTGGTTCCGGAAAGGCCACCCTTCGAGCATGTTGTTGTCTTCGACGAAGCGCAGCGAGCCTGGAACCAGGCAAAAACCGCAGATTTCATGAAACGTCGCAAGAAGCGTCCTAATTTTCCGTATTCGGAAGCGGAGTTCCTGGTGATGTATCTCGACCGCCATAAGGATTGGGCGTTTATCGTCTGCCTGGTCGGCGGCGGCCAGGAGATTTATCGCGGCGAGGCGGGAATCGGCGAGTGGCTGGATGCCATCAACCGACGCTTTCCCGCTTGGGACGTGCACCTGTCTTCGCGCCTCGCCGATTCTGAATACGCGGCGCAGGCGGAGTTGGAGGCTATTCGCAACCGGCCCAACACCTTCGATGAGCCCGATCTGCACTTGGCCGTCTCGATGCGCTCATTTCGCGCCGAGAATGTTTCGGAGTTCGTGCGCTGTTTGCTGGACTGCGAGCGCGAGGGCGCTCGGGTCGGCTGCCGCGACCTGTATGGCCGCTACCCGCTGGCGCTGACCAGGAATCTTGACTCGGCTAAGCGTTGGCTGCGCGCCCGTGCGCGCGGCAGCGACCGCTTCGGCATGCTCGCCTCCTCGCGGGCGCAGCGCCTGAAACCGCATGCCATTGACGTTCGGGTTGAAGTGAACCCGATCCACTGGTTCCTTAACGGCCGCCACGACACCCGGTCCAGCTACTATCTCGAAGACGCGGCTACGGAATTTCAGGTGCAGGGGCTCGAGCTCGACTGGGCATGCGTGACCTGGGACGGCGACCTTCGTTTTGACGGCGAGGGCTGGAGCCACCACAATTTTCGCGGCAGCCGTTGGCAGCGCGTTTGGAATGACGCGGACCGGCGATATCTGCGTAACGCGTATCGCGTGCTGCTGACGCGGGCGCGGCAAGGCATGGTGATCTTTGTGCCGCCGGGCGACGCTTCGGACCCCACGCGCAATCCGCAGTTCTACGACGCGACTTTCAGCTACCTCGCCGGCCTGGGCTTGCCGGTCGTCAGCTAGTTTTGGAGCTGCGGCCGACGGCGAGGCTTTTTCGCCACGCGTCGCCGCCTTCCGCGCCGGCCGGGCGCCGGCGATCGATTGAGATCGATGATCGCTGGCGCCGTTTGGCCCCGGCCCGGCTGCCGGCGCTACGGGCGCTTGATGAAGCTGCCATCGCGCAGCTCGGCGTAGGTCTGCCGCAGCTCCTCCTGCGTATTCCACACAATCGGCCCGTACCAGGCGGTGGGCCGACGCGAGGCTCACTTCGTGGGTACGACGAAGCGGTAGCCGACGCGGTGTTCGGTGAGCAGGAAGCGCGGTTGGCGGGGATTGGGTTCGAGTTTCCTCCGCAATTGATTGATGGCAACCCGCAGGTATTCAGCTTCGTCACCGTACTCCGGTCCCCAGACCGCTTGCAGAAGCTTGCGATGGGTGACGGGTCTGCCCTCTGCCCCCGCCAAAACACGTAGCAGGTCGAATTCCTTGGGTGCAAGGTGCACCGGCTGGCCGCCCGCGGTCACGCTGCGACGCTCGAAGTCGATCGCGAGTTCGGGCGTGTTGACGGGCGGCGGGCCGTGGTCCGCCAGCAACTGCCGCCGTAGCGCGGCGCGGATGCGGGCCAACAACTCCGGAAAGCCGAAAGGTTTCGCAATATAGTCGTCGGCACCGGCGTCGAGAGCGCGGACTTTGTCCGGTTCGGAGTTACGCACGGTCAGCACGATAATCGGCACGCCGGAAGCGGTGCGAATCCGATGGCACGTTTCCAGGCCATCGAGGCCGGGCAGGTTCATGTCCAATAGGACCAGGTCCATGCGTTCGCGGCCCAATACCGCTAGGGCTTCCTCGCCATCGCCCGCTTCGGCAATGGCGTACCCGGCGCCGGCCAACGTCGTGCGAAGCACACGGCGGATCTGCGGCTCATCGTCCACGATGAGGATGGAGGGATTCATACGGAATCGGGGATTTCGGCAATGGGAAGCGAGAGAGTAAAGACACTGCCCTGCCGGTTGCTGGGGCTGGCAAGGACCAGGGCGCCGCCGTTGGCCTCGGCAATGGCCCGCGCGATCGTCAGGCCGAGTCCGGTGCCGCGGCCGGCCCCCTGCGATTGGCGACCGCGATAGAACTTTTGGAAGATTAAATCACGCTCGTTCTGCGCCACACCCGAGCCGCGGTCGGCGACACTGAGGCACACGAAGGCGCCGTTTGGCTCGGCAATCACGGTAATCGGTTCGCGCTTGGGCGAGTACTGGTCGGCATTTTCCAACAAGCGCACGAGCGCCCTCCTGGTACTGGCGGGATCGACACACACGCGAGGCAGGTCTGGCGGCAATTCCAGTTCGACGGGGCGAGGCCCCAAGACGTTGCGGCAGTCGTTCAGCGCCGCACGGACGAGTTGGTCCACAGGTTGCGAGCTGGGCGCGGGCCGAAACTGGCCGGCTTCGAGCTGCGCCATCTCGCTAGCCTCAGCGACGAGACGGTCGAGGCGGTCGGCCTCCTGGTCGATCACCTGCAACAGTTCCTGCCGGGCCGCCTCGTCCGCCGTGGGGCCGTGCACCAAAGCGGTGACCGCCGCTTTGATCGCCGTCAGCGGCGTGCGGAAGTCGTGCGCCACGGCATCCAGCAGCGCGGACTTCAAACGCTCGCTTTCGCGTGTTGCCTGCGCGCGGGCGAGTAGGTCCAGGGCGCGCGCCCGCTCGAGCGCGACCGCGATCACGCCGCCCAGGGCCTCGCGCGTAGGCGGGGTCAGGCTTGTCCCGACCACGCCGAACGCACCCTCGGCGCGGACTCCCAAGCGCACGACGCCGATCGTGAGCGGGAGGGCGGCAGCGGGCTCCGCAGAACTAGGCGCGGGTGCGAGCACTTCGAGCGCCGCGGATCGGAGCTGTTGTGTTTCGATCATGGCAGCGGCCGCGCCGAACCGATATACCTGCTCCCCCTCCGTGATGAATAGCGCCGCGCCTTCGGCATCGAACGTCTCGGCCAAATGCTTAGGCATGGTCCGCGCCAACTCCGAAAGGTCGGCATCGCCTAGCAAACGCTGGCTGAAGGCGTAGAGGAGCTCGGCTTCGCGCCGTCGGCGCCAGGCTTCTCGGGCTTGACGTTTGGCACGGTCGGAGAGGCCGCTGCCCACCACGGCCACGATCAAGAACGCGAACAATGCGACCCAATTCTGCGGGTCACGGATCGTGAAGGCGCCGACTGGAGGCAAAAAGAAAAAGTTGAAGGCCAGGACCGCCGCTAACGACATGAGGATGGCAACCGCAAGGCCCCACAAAGCGGAAATCGCCAAAATCGCCAGCAGGAAAGAGAGCGCGACGGTGGTGAGATTGACCGGAACCAACTGTCGATAAACGGCGGCGATGCCGGCTACGATACCGAGCACGGCGCCAACGCGCAGAGCCAGCGCAAGGAGCGGTCCCCTCATCGCGGGTATTCCTGCCTCAATTTTAGCCTCGGCGTATTGCCCGGCTGATGCGCGCGGTCTTTACACAAACTTGATGCGGGCTTTATGCCATGCTGACGGCGACCGCCGCAGGCTGAATGCGTGGAATATTTCATAGCCGGAATGTTTGCAGTGTGCGTCGGTGCTTATCTGATTTACGCCCTGCTGCGCCCGGAAAAGTTCTAGCGGTACCAGGGCATGACTCACTTTCTGCTCTTGACCGCGATTTACTTCGTGGTCCTGCTCGGCATCACGAAGCCCCTCGGCAGCTACATGGCGCGGCTCTTCAGCGGCCAGCGCACCTTCCTGCATCCGCTGCTCCGCCCCGTCGAGCGCGGCGTATACCGCCTTACCGGCGTCGAAGAGCACGCCGAGCAGCGCTGGACCGAGTACACGCTAGCGCTGCTTGCCTTCAGCGCGGCGGGGTTCGTGTGTGCGTTTGCGATACAGCTCTTGCAAGGGCATTTGCCCTGGAACCCGATGGGCTTCGGCACCGCGCACAAGCCCGCGGGCGCCATCCCCGTGACACCGGACCTGGCTTTCAACTCCGCCATCAGCTTCGTCACCAACACCAATTGGCAAGCTTACAGCGGAGAGAACACGGTGAGCTATTTCACGCAGATGACCGCCTTCACCGTGCAGAACTTTGTTTCGGCCGCGAGCGGCGTGGCGATGGCGATGGTCCTGATTCGAGGCTTTGCTCGGCGCGAATCGAAGACCGTCGGCAATTTTTGGGTGGATCTGACACGCGCAACGGTCTATTTGCTTTTGCCGCTGGCCTTTTTCGCCGCCCTGCTTCTGGCTTCTCAGGGAGTGATTCAAAACCTGCGGCCATCGGTCGTCGCGCGTACATTGGAAGGCTCGATCCAAATCATTCCGCAGGGCCCGGTCGCCTCGCAGGAGGCGATCAAAATGCTCGGGACCAACGGCGGCGGCTTCTTCAATGCCAATTCGGCCCACCCCTTCGAGAATCCGACCCCGCTGTCGAATTTCGTGGAAATGCTCCTGATCTTCTCCATTCCGGCGGGGTTGACCTACACCTTCGGGCGCGACGTCGGCGACACGCGGCAAGGATGGGCCCTGTTTGCGGCGATGAGCATTCTCTTTCTGGTTGGGGCCGGCGTGCTGTTTCATTACGAACAGCGGGGCAACCCGCTCTTGACGCAACTGGGGCTACAAGCGAGGGCAGCGCCAGGCCAGCCCGGCGGCAACATGGAGGGAAAGGAGACGCGCTTCGGCATCGCTGACTCGGCGCTCTTCGCCACCATCACTACCGACGCCAGTTGTGGCGCGGTGAATGCCGCTCACGACAGCCTGACGCCGTTGGGCGGCCTGGTGCCTTTGGTCAACATGGAACTGGGCGAGGTCGTATTTGGCGGCGTCGGCGCGGGGTTGCTGGGAATGTTGTTGTTCGCGATCTTGGCTGTCTTCATCGCCGGTTTGATGGTGGGGCGCACGCCGGAGTATTTAGGAAAGAAGATCGAGCGGCGCGAAGTGCAACTCGCGATGATCGCCCTGATCGCCACGGCGGCGAGCATGCTGGTCTTTACCGCCGTGGCCTCGGTAGCGCAATTCCGTCAAGGCGGCTATTGGAACCCTCCCGGAGCGGCGACCGCGAACCTAACCAACGGCGGCCCGCACGGTTTTACCGAACTCCTCTATGCCTATTCGAGCACGTCGGAGAACAACGGCAGCGCCTTTGCCGGCTTGAACGCCGATACGCCTTATTACAACTTCACCACCGCCGGCGCGATGCTCATCGGCCGCTTCGCCTTCTTAATTCCCTTGCTGGCCGTCGGGGGGAGCTTGGCGTCGAAAAAGCGGCTGGCGATCACCAGCGGCACGCTGCCGACGAGCGGACCGCTGTTCGTAGGACTGTTGATCGGCACGATTCTTCTGGTCGGGGCGCTGACGTTTTTTCCCGCGCTGTCTTTGGGGCCGGTGGCCGAACACTACCTGATGCAGGCGGGCCATGTCTTCTAGCACCCTCGCCGCACCGCCGGCATCAGCGCGAATGCTGCGCCGGCGCTCGCTGGCGGACCGCGAGCTCCTGGTTCGGGCGCTGACGGACTCGTGGCGCAAGCTCAATCCCGTGACCTTGGCGCGCAATCCCGTGATCTTCGTGGTCGAGCTGGGCGCGACGCTGACCACCGCCATTTTGCTGCACGATCTCTATTCGCGTCCGGCGTGGACCCAGGCGATGAGCTTCGAGGCCCAGGTCGCGCTTTGGCTCTGGTTCACGGTGCTCTTCGCGAATTTCGCAGAAGCCATGGCCGAGGCGCGCGGCAAGGCGCAGGCCGAGAGCCTGCGCAAGAGCCAGAGCGAAATCGTGGCCAAGCGCATCGCTACCAGCGGCCGGATGCCGTCCGCGCCGCGGAAGGTCGAACTTGTGTCCGCCAGCAGCCTGCGGGCCGGCGACCTGGTAGTCTGCGCCGCCGGCGACGTGATTCCCGGGGACGGCGACGTGGTCGAGGGAATCGCCACCGTGGATGAGTCCATGATAACCGGGGAAAGCGCACCGGTAATCCGGGAATCGGGCGGCGACCGCAGCGCGGTCACTGGCGGCACCCGCGTGCTTTCCGATGAGATCACGATTCGGATCCTGTCCAACCCCGGCGAGACGTTTCTAGACCGCATGATCGCCCTGGTCGAGGGGGCCCAGCGGCAAAAGACGCCGAATGAAATCGCGCTCAACATGCTGATCGCGGGATTGACGCTGATCTTCTTGCTGGCGGTCGCGACGCTGCCGCCGTTCGCCATCTATAGCCGCCGCGCCATGGGCGCTGGCTTGACGCCGTCCGTCCCGGTCTTGATTTCCCTGTTGGTATGCCTGATCCCGACCACCATCGGCGGCTTGCTTTCGGCGATCGGCATCGCCGGCATGGACCGGGTCATGCAGCACAACGTCCTGGCGACGAGCGGCAAGGCAGTCGAGGCGGCAGGCGACGTGGACACCTTGCTGCTCGACAAGACCGGGACCATCACCCTGGGCAATCGCCAGGCTGTCGAGTTCATTCCGGTACGCGGCGTCAGCGAGGCCATGCTCGCCGACACCGCGCAGTTAGCCAGTATGGCCGACGAGACGCCTGAGGGGCGCTCGATCCTGATGCTCGCCAAGGCGCGCTACGGGTTGCGCGGCCGCGAGGTCTCGGAGGCCGAGATGGAATTCATCCCCTTTTCGGCCTATACGCGAATGAGCGGCGTGAACTTGGAGGGGCGACAATTGCGCAAAGGCGCCACCGACGCCGTTGTCGAGTTCGTGCGCCGGCATGGCGGTTCGGTGGACGACGAATTGCTGGAGCGCTCGCGGCAGATCGCCAGCCAGGGCGGAACGCCCCTCGCGGTCTGCGACGGCACCCGCCTGCTAGGCCTGATCCATCTCAAGGACATCGTCAAAGGGGGCCTGCGCGACCGCATCTCGAAATTGCGCGCCATGGGCGTGCGGTCGGTAATGATCACCGGCGATAACCCTCTCACCGCCGCCGCCATCGCTCGCGAGGCCGGCCTGGACGACTTTCTGGCGCAGGCCACCCCCAAAGACAAGCTCGATTACATCCGTAAGGAACAAGCCGCCGGCCGCCTCGTGGCTATGGCCGGCGACGGCACCAACGATGCACCTGCCCTGGCCCAGGCCGACGTTGGCCTGGCCATGAACACCGGCACCATGGCCGCCAAGGAGGCCGGTAACATGGTGGATCTCGACAGCAACCCTACGAAGCTGCTGGAGGTAGTCGAGATCGGCAAGCAGTTGCTGATCACTCGCGGCGCCCTGACGACGTTTTCAATCGCCAACGACGTGGCGAAATACTTCGCCATCCTTCCGGCTATGTTCGCGCCCATTTATCCGGCCCTGGCGCACCTGAACATCATGCGCCTGCATGATCCGCGGAGCGCGGTGCTGGCGGCAGTCATCTTCAACGCCCTAATCATCGTGGCGCTCATCCCGCTGGCGTTGCGCGGCGTGCGCTACCGTGCCACCGGCGCCGCCAGCCTGCTGCGCCGCAACCTGCTCTTCTACGGCGTCGGGGGACTCATCGCCCCGTTTCCCGGAATTTGGGCGCTCGATCTGCTATTGCGCTGGCTTCATTGGGCCTAGCCGGGGAGCCTCATGCGGCGATATTTCACAACGGCGCTACGAATGATCGCGGTCATGACCGTGCTTACCGGCCTGATCTATCCGTTGCTTCTGACGGGGCTCTGCCAGGCGATATTTCACGCTCGCACCGACGGCAGCTTGATTCGACGCAACGGCGTGATCGTGGGCTCGCGTCTCATCGGGCAGGCCTTCAGCGAGCCGCAGTACTTCCAGAGCCGACCGTCGGCGGCGGGTTCCGGCGCGGGCTACGATCCCACCGACTCCACAGGCTCCAATCTTGGACCGACTAACGCCCAGCTAATCCGCCGCGTACGCGCAGCCGTGGCCGCCTTCCGTCGCGCCAACCCGAATTACCGCGGACGGATTCCTGCCGACCTGGTGACGGCATCCGGCAGCGGCCTCGACCCAGACCTCAGTCCCGATGCGGCCTTGGCGCAAGTGCCGCGCGTCGCGGCAGCTCGCCACCTCAGCGAAGCCCGCGTGCGAGCGCTCGTCCTCTCCCATGTCGAGGGCCGGCAATGGAATCTTTTCGGCGAGCCCCGCGTGAACGTGCTCGAGTTGAATTTGGCGCTTGAGGATGCTTCCTCAGGAAAGTAGGGTTCCTCATGTCTGTTCCCAGGCTCGCAAAAACTGCGAAGATCCTCTGCATCTTCGGCCTGCTGCCGACCGCCGTTTCGTTCGGCCAAGCAGCGACTCCGCCGACGGATTTCCACGCAGCCCGCGCAAGCGCGAACCGCACGTCCGCCGCCTCGACCGCCCCTGCCGATCTGCAGCAGCAATTGGCGAGCCTGCGCGCGCAACTCGCCGCGCTCCAAGCCCGACTGGACACGTTGGAACGCAACGCCCCGCTTGCGCAAGCGGCTCCGGCGCATGTCGAGTCCGCCGCAGCAAACAACATGGACAAGGCCGCGCCGGCCACGAGCTCCCAGCCCGGACCCGCCGCCGCGAGTGCGGACGCGGCCGGCCAGCCGCCCCGTTCCCAAACCGCGAAACAGCCAAAACCCGGCGCCAGCCAGCCCTTTTCATTCGCCGATTTCAGCTGGTTGAACGGCAATAGCCGAGTGACCCGCTCGCCGCTCGATACGCCGGTCTTTACGGGGGAGTTTCGCGCCGATGTCAGTTATATCTACGACTTCAATCATCCGGCGGACGACACACTGGTGGGAACGACCGAGAGCGGTCGCACCCAGGAGTTTCAGGTTCAGCAGTTGGGCGTGGGCGGCGATTTTCACTACCACAACGTTCGCGGCCGGCTGATGACCCAGTACGGAATGTATTCCACTATGACGCCGCGCAACGACGCAACTCCCGGCCGCGGGCAATGGAACCTGGCCGACGCCTATCGGTATTTGTCGGAGGCGTACGGCGGTTACCATTTCGATCTCATGCACGGCGTCAACGTGGATGCCGGGATATTCATGTCATACATCGGCCTCTTCAGCTATTATAATTTCGATAATTGGTCGTATCAACCATCCTACGTTTCTTCCAATACTCCTTGGTTTTTCGACGGCCTCCGCGTACAGACCTTTCCCACCGACCGCCTGAAAGTAGAATTTTGGCTTATCAACGGGTGGCAGTCCTATGGCCGCGCCAACCACCGCCCCGGCTTGGGCACGCAAATTGCCTGGCGGCCCAACGGAGCGGTGGCGCTGATTTTCAATGAATACGGCGTCGGCGCGGATACGGTTGGCGGCCCCGCCCGTACGCGCTGGCATAGTGACGACAGCGTCGAATTGAAATACCGTGACGAACCCGACAATTGGCTGGATCGCGCCGCGCTTACCTTCACCGCCGACTTCGGTTGCGAGTCGGGCGGCGGCGTCGTGTGCTGGGCCAAGGGCACGCCGCAACAGCCGCGCCAATATTTCATCGGGGCCATGGCCTACAACCGGTTTTGGCTGCGTCGGAACCTTTACGGTGTCACGTTCGGGGGCGGCTGGATCAACAATCCAGGGCGCTATTTGGTCTTGTTGCCGCCCATCAACGGCGCCACCGCGGTTTCGGGAACGCCCTATTTTACGGAGAACCCCGGCGATCCCTTTCGCGCGTGGGATGCCTCGGCCACCTTCGACGTCATGCCCAGCCAGTACATTACCTTCCGCTGGGAGTTCGACCATCGCGGTTCGAATGTGCCCTATTTCGCCGGGCCGGGCGGAGTCACGCCGCCGGGCGGCAATACCGGAGCACCGGGTTCCCTGGTGCCCAACTGGACGCCAGATCTGGTCAAGGCGGAAAACCGGCTGAACATGGCCTTGCTGGTGATGTTCTAGGATCGCCGGCGAGCAAACCAGAGCTGGCGCGGATTTTGACGGGATCGCATCGCTCGCCGCTGGATTCTTTTACTGGTGCAGGTGCGTCTCACTCAAGGAGAGAGACGCGGCAAAGTCAAGGCATGCAGAAGACAGCCGCACCGTTAGCTCCCGGGCGGGCCGTCCGCCAACTCGGCCGCCGCTGCTAGGCTTGTTGCAATGGCTTCCCGCCCCGATCCCGAGCAGCTGCTGCGCCAGGCCCAGGCCGAAGAACGGTACGCGCGCCGCGGGCGGCTCAAGATCTTCCTCGGCTACACGGCACGGGTGGGCAAGTCCTATCGCATGCTCGACGAGGGCCGGCGCCGGGCTGCCCGCGGTGAAGACGTCGTGGTCGGAGCCCTTCAGCAGAGCTACTCCGCCGAGATTGAGGCGATACTGGCGCATTTGGAAGTCATCCCGATGCGGATTATCGACGCAACGCCGGTCGTGGATGTCGAAGCGCTGCTGGCGAGGCGCCCGCACTGCTGCCTCATCGACGGCCTGGCCAATTCGAATCCCCCGGGCAGCCGGCATCGCGAGCGTTGGCAGGATGCCGAGGAGCTGCTAGACGCCGGCATCTCTGTGATTGCGAGCATTAATCTGCAGTTCATCGCCGAGCGCCGCGCGGCGGTTGAGAGCATCATTGGCCAGGCGCGCGGCGGTCCTGCGGTGCCGGAAGAGTTCGTCCGCAGTGCCGACGAGATTGAGGTGGTCGACGCGCCGCCCGAAGCCGCCGCCGCACCCGACAATGTCCGCCAATTGACTGAACTGCGAGAGATCGCACTGCTGCTGGCCGCCGACGTCGTGGACCAGCAGTTGGCGGCATACTTGCGGCGCCATGGCATCGAACAATCCTGGGGCGCCCACGAGCGGATTTTGCTTTGCTTGGGCGATGCACCGGCCGACGCCATGATCGCCAGCGGGCAGCGCAACGCCGCGCGGTTCCATGGCGAGCTACTCGCGGTCCACGTGGCGCCGCCGCGGCAGAAGGCGAGCGCCACTGTGCTGCGCAATATTGAGCTGGCGCAGCAAGCCGGGGCGGAGCTGGTGACGATCGAGGCCACCGACTTCGTACGTCCCGTGCTCGAGCTCGCCCGCGAGCGGGGCGCCACGCAAATCTTCCTTGGTCACGCCCGTTTGCGCCGGCGCTGGCAGCCTTGGCGCCGCGGCGCTCTCTACCGACTGATCCGCCAGGCGGAAGGCATCGATATCCGCATCTTCCCCGCCGAGACCAGCGTCTCTCTGGAGTCATGAACCAGGAAGCCAAGCGTGGGCGGCTGAAGATCTTTCTCGGTTACGCAGCAGGGGTTGGCAAGACCTACCGCATGCTGGTCGAGGGGCAAGCGCTGCAACGCGAAGGTGTGGACGTGGTCATCGGCTACTTCGAGCCGCACGAGCGCAAAGATACGATGACGCTGGCCGCCGCCTTCGAAATCGTGCCGCGCCGCGTCCTCGAATATCGCGGCGTCCGTTTTGAAGAGATGGATACGGAGGCGATCTTGCGCCGCCATCCGGCGTTGTGCCTGGTGGACGAGTTCGCGCATACCAACGTGCCCGGCTCGGCGCGGACGAAACGCTGGGAAGATGTGCAGGTGCTGCTCACGGCCGGCATCGACGTCTTTACCACCATGAACGTCCAACACCTTGAAAGCCTGAACGACCAGGTATGGCAGATCAGCGGCGTGCGCGTGCGAGAGACTGTACCGGATTGGGTCGTCGCACAGGCGGACGAGGTGGTGATGGTGGACCTGACGACCCGCGCGCTGTTGAATCGCCTGCAGCGCGGGGTCATTTACGAGCCCGCCAAGGCGCGGGCGGCACTTTCGAATTTCTTTCGGGAATCCACACTGGGGGCGCTGCGCGAGTTGGCATTGCGTCAGACGGCGCACGAGGTCGAAGCCCGTCAAAAACACGGGTCGGAAGCGGCCGCTGTTTCCGGCATCGTCCCCAACGTCACGGGGGCCCGGGACCGCATCCTGATCTATATATCGGCGGAACCCTCGGCGGCGATGGTGATTCGTCGGGGCTGGCGGGTGGCGAACTATCTGCACGCCGAATGCCATGCAGTGGCCGTGCAGCCCGATGGGGCGGCCGAAGGCGGCCGCGCGCGCGCCGCCGAGCGGCAGGCGATCGAGCGGCATCTGGCCTTCGCCCGCAGCTTGCGCGTCGAGACTCACACGCTCGTGGCGCGCGACCCGGCACGGGCACTGGTGGCTTTCGCCCGCCAGCACCAAATCACGCAACTTTTCCTCGCCCGCACTCGGCACCGGCTGTTTGCACGGGATTGGGCCGCTCGCGTCGTCTCCCTGGCGCCGGATATTCAGGTTACGATCATGGCCGAACGCCGCCGTTAACCTGCAATGGGGCCTGCATCACGGGCGCTTGATGAAGCTGCCGTCGCGCAGCTCGGCGTAGGCCTGCCGCAGCTCTTCCTGCGTGTTCATCACGATCGGCCCGTACCAGGCGACCGGCTCCTCGATCGGCCTGCCGGAAACCAGCAGGAAGCGGATGCCCTCCTCGCCCGCCCGCACCGTTATTTCATCGCCGCGGTCGAAGAGCACCAGCGAGTGATTGCGGGCATCATAGGCGGGCGTAGCGGCGGGGTCCACTGCCGACTCGGTGAGCACGGCACGCGGCTCCGAGGCATCGCGGAACGAGCCGCTGCCGGCAAAGACATAGGCGAAGGCGTTGCGGGTGGTCTCGACCCGCAGGCGCTTGCGCCGCCCCGGCGGGACGGCAATATCGAGGTAGCTGGGATCGGCAGCCACGCCCTCGACCGGCCCCCGCCGGCCCCAGAACTCGCCGCAGATCACGCGTGCGCGCGTGCCGTCGTCGTCGGTCACTTCGGGGATGGCGGCCGCGGGAACGTCCTGGTAGCGCGGCGCGGTCATCTTCAGTGCCGCCGGCAGGTTGGCCCAGAGCTGGAAGCCGTGCATTCGTCCCTGCGGATCGCCCTTGGGCATCTCTTGGTGCAAAATTCCGCTGCCCGCCGTCATCCACTGCACGTCGCCGGCGCTCATCTTGCCCTGATTGCCGAGACTGTCGCCGTGCTCGACTGAGCCGGCCAGGACGTAGGTGATCGTTTCGATCCCCCGGTGCGGGTGCCAGGGGAAGCCGGCCAGATAGTCGGCGGGATTCTCATTGCGGAAGTCGTCGAGCAGGAGAAACGGGTCGAAATCCTTGGTTTTGCCGAAGCCGAAGGCGCGCTGGAGTTTCACACCGGCGCCTTCGAGCGTCGGCTTCGGCTGAATGATCTGGCGGACGGGCCGCAGTGACATGGCATTGTCCTTTCGCGGTACGCGCCAGCGGGGCGCGCACCGCGGGTGCATCAGGCTTTGACGAATTCGAGTTCCAGCGTGATGGCGACCTCGTCGCCGATCAAGACCCCGCCGGTTTCCAGGACGGTGTTCCAGGTGAGGCCGAAGTCCTTGCGATTGATCTTCGCCGTCGCGGAAATCCCGATGCGCAAGCCGCCCCAGGGATCCCGGCCCGGGGGCGTGGGGCCTTCGACCGCGAAGACCACGCGGCGCGTTACGCCGTGAATCGTCAAATCGCCGGCGACGCTGAGCTGGCCTTCGCCCGTGCGGCGGACTTCCGTGGAGCGGAACGTGAGCCGGGGAAATTTCTCCACGTCGAAGAAATCGGCGCTCTTCAGGTGCGCGTCGCGCTGCGGGTCGCGGGTGTTGATCGTGGCCGCCTCGATCGTGGCTTCGACGCGCGACCGGGTGATATCGCTTTCGTCCAGCGTCAACTGGGCGGCGAGGCCGGTGAAGTGACCCTTGACCGAGGTCATCATCATGTGCCGCACCTTGAATTCGGCCACCGAGTGCGCGGGGTCGAGGTTCCATGTCGAGACCTGCGGCGCAGGAATGGGTGAAGTCATGAGATCGTCTCCTTTCGGCACTTCCTTGGATGCATTTCGTGGATAATCGTTGCAACAAATATTTGGCCCGCCGGGCTAGCCGGGCTGGCGGATGGCGCGCAGCAGCGCCGCCAGCGCGCGCAGCCGCGGCCGGCCGAGATGGCCGAGCTGGCGGCGGTGGGCGGCGCGCACGGGCGCGTCGAGCCGCGCCAACAGCGCCAAGCCGCGGGCGGTGATCCGGGTGGTGACGGTGCGCCGGTCAGCGGGCTCGCGGCGGCGGGCGATGAGCCCGCGCCGGGCCAGGCGGTCGAGCAAGCGGGTGATGTCGGGATCGCGGGTGATCATACGGCCGGCGATCTCGCCGCAGGGCAGGCCGCTGGGCGCACCGCGCAGGATACGGAGCACGTTGTACTGCGCCGGGGAAAGCCCGGCGGTCTTGAAGACCTCCGCCAGCCCGCGGCTAAGCAGGTCGGTCGTGCGCAGCAGCTCGAGGTACGCCGCCTCTTCCGCGGCCCCTGCCACTGCCGCCCGGGAAGCCTTGCCCGCCACGCCTACAGAATATTCGTTATAACGACTATTTGTCAAGGCCGCCCGGGCGCGCGGGGCGCCGCCCACGACGGCGGAGGGAGGCGCGCCGTGCAGCGGGCGAGGCGGAGTCTGCACGAGAGCACCGGCGCGAGGCGGAACAAGCGGCGACGCAACTGTGCCACCGCTCGCCGCCCAGCGATCCCTCAGACGACGAGCAGCAGGCCCTCGCGAACCAGGCGGCGGGCCAGCGTCAATTGGCCGCCGGGGTCGAGACCGGGCAGGTCGCGCGGCCGGAACCGCGGTTGCGCCAGCGCGAAGCGCGCGGCGGGCGCGGCGGCGGCGGGCACGGTGATCGCGCGGCCGGGGATTTCCAGGGTCAATCCGCCGTCCGCCCGCGTTTGGCAGCGCGGCGCCAGCCCGGGCCGCCGCGCCAGCCAACTGGCCGGCTGGAGATCGCGAGCCGCCTGCAGTTGCGCCAACTGGCCGCGCCAGGAGGGTGGGCGGGCCGCCTCGAGGTGCGAGGCGAAGAGCTCGAGCGCCGCTTCGGCGTCGAGATGCGGTTCGGCACGGCGCCAGAGCTCGCGCAGGGTTTCGGCGACGGCACGCCGGTCAAAATCGGGGCGTGCGAAGCCCGGCGGCAGGGCCTTGCGCAGCGCCGCGTCGCGCAAGCAGGCGCCCGCCAGCGCTTCGAACAGCAGATCCGCCCAGGTCGTGCGCAGCACGCCCGCCGTGATGTGCAGCGAGACTTCGTCGCTCGCCTGGGCTTCGTGCGCCAGGCCGCGCGGCAGGTAGGCCACGTCGCCGGGCGCGAGTTCGAACTCCAAGGACACCGGGCCGAGCGCGTCGCGCGCCGGGTCAAACTCCTGCCCCGCCAGCGGCGACTCGATGGGCGTCCCGAAGAGCGTCCAATGCTTGCTGCCGGCGATCTGCAGGACGAAGACGTCGTGGGTGTCGTAGTGCGCTTTGGCGCCTTGCGTGTTCGGCGGAGTGAGATAGACGTTGGTCTGGCAGGGGCAGGAAAACTCGGCTTCGAGGCCGCGGCAAAAATCTCCCAGAGCCGGCACCACCTCGTCCAGGTAGGCCATCATGACCGTCGCGCCCGTGTCGAAGAGCGCGAAAACCCGCGCCACATCGAGGCGGTCGTCGTCGAAGGTGTAGTCGTCGCCGCTAAGTTCGCGGCGGGCATCCTTGAGCGTGATGTCGGGAAAGCGGCGGTCGAGCGTGGTAAGGACGCGATCAGCTTCGTCGAGCGAAAAGAGCCGCTCGAAGTAGCCGGGCTGGCCGCGGCGCACGACCAGCGGTCCGCGCTCCCAAATCTCGCCAAAAAATTCCGCGCGCGTCCGCGGCGCCAGCAGCCACTCCAACGTCGAGCCGCCGGCAACCTCGGGCGCCAACCGCGCGTGCGCGGGCCGGGAAGAGGACATCGCAGGGCGCCGGCGGCTCAGCCAAGCCGCCGGCTTGGCAGACGATTAATGATCGGGATCGGAAGCCTTGGGCTTGGCCGCCTTCTTCGCGTGCTTCGATCCTTTGGCCGCGTGCTTTTGGGACTTCTTGTTGTTTTTGGGCTTTTTCGCGTCGGGATCGCTCTGCAGGGAACTAGCCGAAGCCGCGCGTGCCGAAGCCACGACGGCAGCGGCACCCACGAACATCGTCCCTACTGCGGTCAGAAACGAGCGGCGAGGCAAGCGGCGCTCGGTGGAAATCTGCTCATCCGTCAGCGACGCCGACGGCAGCTTAAAATCTTGATCGCTCATGGTGTAATCAGCTCCTACGGCAACACTGCCGAATCCTGGATCCTTATATCACTGCCCTGGCACCAAAACAAGAGAGGAAGCTCACTTCCCGGCCCGCTGCAATCCTGCCCAGCATCTGCTCCGACGATTTCCGATTTCCGCATCTCGCCATCGCCCTGTCTAATTTCCGCGCATTGCCTAGTGGCAGTGAGACATCCGGCGACTGGAGTCAGAGCCCCGCGAACCGTCCACTGCCGGCTGCGAACTCTCAGCCAACGACGCGTAGGCCCACCGCGGTCACGGCTCACGGTGGGAGTTCTTAGGTTCATAGGGAACGTACACCGGCTCCCAAAAGTTGGCGGCCAACTCGCGCTCGAGCGCCGCCTCGTCCGGCACTTGGGCGTCGCCGTCGCGGAGGGCTGCGACGCCGACAGCGCGGGCGATCGGGCGGGACAGTTCACGCGCCTCCGCCACCGGCGGGAGCAGAGTGCCGCTCAGGTTCCGGTGCGCCGGCACTTGGCGCAGCAGCTCCTCGGTGGCTGCCTTGATCATGTTGTCGCTGACCTTTCGGGCCTTGGCCGAGATGATCCCCATTGCCAGCCCAGGAAAGATATAGGCGTTATTGGTTTGGGTAATATGCAACTGTCCGGCGCCGACGGTCACCGGATCGAATGGGCTTCCAGTACCGATGAGTGCGCGTCCCTCGGACCAGGCCAAAAGGTCCTGCGGCGTGGCTTCGCTGCAGGACGTGGGATTGGAGAGGGGAAAGATCGCCGGGCGGGGCGTGTGGCGGGCCATTTCGCGGACCGCGGCCGCGGTGAAGGCTCCCGGCTGACCGGAGACGCCGATCAGGACCGATGGCTTAGCCTTGCGCATGACCTCAAGCAAATCGATCTCCCCATTCGTGCGCTTCCAGCCTTGGAGCTCAGCTTCCTCCCGCGCATACGGCTGCTGTTCCGGCCGCAACGGCCGGCCCGTCCGGGTCAGCAAACCGTGGCGGCCGACGGGATAGATGTGGCGCCGCGCCTCATGCGTGGACAGGCCGCGGTCTTGCATGAATTGGACGAGCAGGTTGCTGATGCCGACGCCGGCGGTGCCGAAGCCGACGACCACGATGTTTTGCTCCTCCAGCCGGGCGCCGGTAAGGTGCAACGCCGAGAGTACGGCGGCAGCGGCGACGGCGGCGGTGCCTTGAATGTCGTCGTTGAACGTGCAAAGCCGCTCGCGATATTTGTCCAGCAGGCGCGCGGCGTTGGCGCCGGCGAAATCCTCCCATTGCAACAAGACGTGCGGCCAGCGCCGCTTCACGCTCTCGACGAAGGTCTCGACGAAGGCATCGTACTCGTCGCCGCGGATGCGCCGGTGCCGCCAGCCGATGTAGATCGGGCTCTGCAAGCGTTCTTCGTTATCGGTGCCGACGTCGAGCAAAATCGGCAGGCAATACTCGGGCCGGATTCCTCCCAGGGCCGTATAGAGCGCCATCTTGCCGATCGGGATTCCCATGCCGCCGGCGCCCTGGTCACCGAGGCCGAGAATGCGCTCGCCGTCGCTGACCACGATGCAACGCACGTCGTCGTAGCGGCGCGGCGCCAGGATCTGCGCGATGCGGTCTTTATTGGGGTAGCTCAGAAACAGGCCGCGCGGCTTGCGCCAAATTTCGCTGAAGCGCTGGCAGCCCTCGCCCACCGTGGGGGTGTAGACGAGCGGAAGCAGCTCCGCGGCGTGACGGACCAGCAGGGCGTAAAACAGCGTCTCGTTGGTGTCTTGCAGATCGCGCAGGAAGCTGTATTTGTGGAACGGAGTTGGCTGCCGGTCGAGGGCCTGCAAACGGCGCTCGATCTGCTCGTCCAGAGTGCCCACATGCGGCGGCAGCAGCCCGTGCAGCGCGAAGAGATCGCGCTCGCGATCGGTGAAGGCGGTGCCCTTGTTCCAGCGCGGCGAGTTCAGCAGTCCATAGCCCGCCAGGGAAATCGGTTCTCGGCGCATGCCAAAGTTACATTTTGCTCCAGTGCGGCGCGCGGCTTCCCGCCTCCGGCGTGGCACGGCACCGCGCGGCGGTTCTAGGCGAACGGAAAGGCGAAATCGTGCGGCGGCGTGACGCCGAGCAGGTAGCGCACGAAATAATCCCAGCGTCGGTGGATCAGATAAGGATTGCCGCCCTCGCTATGAAAGCGATTGGGGACGAGCAGCATGTTGAAATCGCGATTGGCCTTGATTACCCCTTCCACGAGGCGCATGGTCTCGGCCGGATCGACATTTTCATCCACGTCGCCGTGCACCAGCAGCAGATGCCCTTGGAGCCGCGGCGCCAAAGTCACGTTCGAACTCAGCGCCGCCGCGTGCTTGGCCTGATCGAAGGCCGGGGCGAGCGTATCGCGCACGGCGTCGAAAAGCCGGATGGCCGCCTGGCCGCCGGTCTCCTCGCAGTACCAGAAGCGGCCGCCGGTGAGCCAATGCGGCTGCACGTTCGCCAGGCTTACCAGGTGGCCACGGAACCGGGCAAGAAGCGCACCGCGCGTTCATAATCCTGCAACCGCCCCTGCGCCGGCGGCGCGGGCACGAAAGCCAGCAAGGCCGCGAAGGCCAGCGTCGTCGTCCATCGCATGGTGATTCGGCCGTTTACCGTCCGGACCCGCTTCCCGCAGTGGTCGCGGCCGCGCCCGCCGGCGGCAGCATGACGAGCGGGGTCAAGTTCTGCGCGAGCAGGGAGCGGTTGAAGGCCACCACGTCCTTGGTCATCAGCCTCTGGTAATCGCGCTTGGCGGCGGCAATTTGCCCCTCGATGATGGCGAGCAGCTTGTACTCGATATCCGTCGGCGCGTAATCTGCGCCGCCGGCAACGTCGCCGGCGCCGGTGCCGACCTCGCCGTTCAGCCAGATCAAGTTGAGGTAGGCCTTGTAGGCGTCTACGTAGTACTTGTCGTCGCTATTGGCCTCGACGCGATTGATGAGCTGATATTCAACCGCCTGCATCTTGGAGTCCATGTCGCGGACGCTTGTGAGCAAGCTCTTGCGGGCGCCCGTGATCTCGGCGCGCGGCGCGCCGTTGCCGCCGTTCTCGCTCACCATCGCGCTCAGCGTCTCGAGTTGTTTGCGCGACCATTCGATTTGGTTGACCATGTCGCTGACTTGGTCGAGATCGCCACGAATCCGCAACTGCATCTTCACCGCCGCTGCGATGCTTTGGTCCGTGCCGGCGGTGCGCGGATCCTTGAGGATGGTCAGGGGCTGGCTCTGGCTCGTGCCGTCCACGGTGAGCTTGACGGTATAGCGCCCGGGAGGCGCCAGCGGGCCGCTCTCGGCCGGTTGAATGCCCCAATGGGTAATCGGCCGCCAGGTGGCGCCGCGGAACCGCACCTCATCCCAGATGTGCGGATTGTCGGGCGCCGCCGTGCGCAGCCGCACCAGGCGCGGCGGCGCGTAGCGCATGTCCCAGCCGATGCGGTTCAGCCCGGCGCGGCCGGGCACGCGCAAGGTGCGCACGAGGCCGCCCTTGGCATCGAAAATCTGCACTGCAACCGGGTGCTTCGGCGCCTGCGCCAGATAGAAGTTCAGCTCCGCGCGCGCGCCATGGAAGAAGCGATAAGCGGGCCGCGGCGCGAAGAAGTGCGCGGCGCCAAGCTGATCCGCTGCCGGCATGGTTTCAAGCGGCGTGATGTCGTCGAGGATGTAAAAACCGCGGCCGTAGGTCGAGATCACCAGGTCGTGAAAGCGCTTCTGCACCACCGACCACGAAACGACCGTGTGCGGCAGGCCGGATTCGAGCGGCATCCAGTGCGCACCATCGTCGAGGGTGAAAAACAAGCCGCTGCCGGTGCCGGCAAACAGCAGGCCCGCGCGGTACGGGTCTTCGTCAATGTTGCGCACGTAATGCAGCGGTCCGGGGGGAATCGTCTCGCTGATCCGCTGCCAGGTACGGCCGAAGTCGGTCGTCTTATAAATGTAGGGACGGTCGTCGGCGCCATCCAGGTGAAAGTCCACGGAAACGTAGGCTGTACCGGCGGCAAAGTGCGACGGAGCGATGCTGGTGACTTCACCCCAAGGGGCGGGCAGGCCGACGTTGGCGGTCACGTCCGTCCAATGGCCGCCGCCGTCGCGCGTGTACCAAATCTTGCCGTCGTTCGTGCCCGCCCAGATCAAGCCTCTTTCGATGGGCGAGGGCGCGATCGCATAGACGACTTCGCCATAAAACTGTCCGAGGTTGTCGCCGCTAAGGCCGCCCGACGAAATCAGCTTGGAGGGATCTTGCGTCGAGAGGTCGGGGCTGATGACCGTCCAGCTTTGGCCGCCGTCGGAAGTTTTGAAGATCACCTGGCAGCCGTAATAGACGGTGTTGTGGTCGAAGGGGTCGATGGCCAGCGGCGGCGTCCAGTGGCAGCGGTACTTGGTCTTGTTGGGCGGCGAATCGAGGGTATGGAACCACGGGCTCACCGAGCGCGCCAGCTTGGTGCGCGCGTCCCAGCGCGTCACTTCGTCGCCATAGCAGCTTGCCCAGACGATATCGGGGTTGGTGGGATCGGGCAGCGTGAACCCGCTCTCGCATCCGCCCATGTCGCGATCCCAGCCCGGCTGGCCGCGCTCGCCGTAGAAGAACGGCGGCGCCAGGCTCGGCCCGCGCATCGTGCCGCTGTCTTGCATGTTGCCGTAAACCTCGTAGGGAATCTGGTCGTCCACGGCGACGTGATACATCTGCCCGATCGGCAGCGACACGCGATTGAAGCCGCGGCCGTGCACGGTGGTGATGTTGAGGCCGCCGTCGTCGCTGATGACGAAGCGGTCTGCGTTGGTGGGATCGATCCAGATGTCGTGGTTGTCGCCGCCCCAGGGAACGGCATAAAAGGTGTTGCCGCCGTCGGTGGAATGGAAGAAGCTGCTGTTCGACAGCAAGACCTCGTTTTCGTTCGCCGGCGAGACGGCGATGCGGATGTAGTAGCCGGCGCGGCCGATCAGTTCCCGGTTCCAGTTGACCACGCGCCAGTCGGCACCGCCATCGTCGGAGCGCCAGAACGAGCCTTGGTCCTTCGTTTCGATCAAGGCATAAACGCGGTTGGAATCGGTTGGCGCCACCGCTACGTCAATCTTGCCCACGGGCGAGTGGGGCAAGCCATGGCCCTCGATGCGATGCCAGCTCGTGCCGTTGTCGTGGGAAACAAAGACCCCGCTGCCCGGCCCGCCGCTCAGCTCCGCCCAAGGATGCATCACGACCTGCCACATGCCGGCGAACAGGGTGCTGGGGTTTTGCGGATCCATGCTCAAACCCGAGCAGCCGGTGTTTTCATCTACGAAGAGGACGCGCTGCCAAGTCTTGCCGCCATCTTTGGTGCGGAAGACGCCGCGCGATTGCTGCGGACCGGTGCCGCGGCCGAGGGCGCAAACAAAGACCTCGTTGGCATCTTGGGGATTGATCACGATGCGGCCGATGCGGCCGGTCTGGTCGAGGCCCATGTGCTGCCACGTCTTGCCCGCATCCAGCGAGCGATAGACGCCATCGCCCATCACGTCCGTGTCGCGGATCATCCACGCTTCACCGGTGCCGGCCCAGACGATGGAGTGATTCGAAGCCGCCACCGCCAGCGCGCCGATTGCCGCCACCGGCTCTTGATCGAAGATCGGCTGCCAGCGGTTGCCGCCGTCGGTGCTCTTGAAAATGCCGCCGGAAGCCGCGCCGGCATAGTAGGTGCTAGGGTCGCCGGGCACGCCTGCTACCGCAGCCACGCGATTGCCGGCGTAGGGGCCCAGAAAGCGAAAATGCAGCGCGCCGAGTTGCTCCGCAGTGAACTGCGGCGGCGCTTGCGCCGACACCATGAGCACCGCGCACATCACCGCCGCGGACAGACCCATCCAGCGCCTGCCGCACTCACGCCAGCTACAATCCCGCATGGGGCGGTATTCTTTCCTGCCTGCGCGGGGCTGTCAAGTATAATTTATCCGCGCGACTCTTATCCTATGTCTGCCTTCGAGTTAACTCGCTTGCATGTCATTGACTCTCATACCGCCGGCGAGCCCACTCGCATCGTGGTGGCCGGCGGGCCGGAGCTTGGCCGCGGCTCCCTCCGTGATCAATTGGCGCATCTGCGCCGGCATGACGAACTGCGCCGTGCCGTCGTGCTCGAGCCGCGCGGCTCGGAGGTCATCGTCGGGGCTTTGCTCTGCGAGCCGTCGAGTCCCGCGGCGGCGGCGGGGGTGATCTTCTTTAACAATGTCGGCTACCTGGGCATGTGCGGGCACGGCACCATCGGCCTGATGGTCACCCTTGCCCACATGGGCCGTATCGGACCGGGACGCCACAACATCGAGACGCCGGTGGGCATGGTTAGCGCCGAGTTGCACGGCGACGGGTCGGTCACGGTCGAGAACGTGCCCAGCTATCGCCGCAGCGCTCAAATGCCCCTGCGTCTGGAAGACGGCCGCGTGGTGCATGGCGATGTCGCTTGGGGCGGCAACTGGTTCTATTTGTGTGACGACCACGGCCAGCGCATCGCCGCCGACAATATCGAAGCATTGACCGATTTCGCCTGGCGGATTCGCCGCGCGCTGCCGGCGCAAGGCATCACGGGCGACCAAGGCGCCGAAATCGACCACATCGAGCTCTTCGGGCCGCCAGCGGCACCGGGGGCCGACAGCAAGAACTTCGTGCTGTGTCCCGGCAAGGCCTACGACCGCTCGCCCTGCGGCACCGGTACCAGCGCCAAGCTGGCCTGCTTGCATGCGCTGGGCAAATTGCCGCCGGGAGAAATTTGGCGGCAAGAGAGCGTGATCGGCACGATCTTCGAAGCCAGCTATCGGTTGGAAGGCGGCCGGGTGGTGCCCTCCATCAAGGGCTCGGCCTACATCACCGCCGAGGCCGATTTGATCTTCGATGCGCGCGATCCGTTTCGCACCGGCATCGGCGCCGGATCGCGCGCATGAGCTGCGGCTCTCTCGACGTAGCCATTGCCGGCGCGGGGATCGTCGGTGCCGCCTGCGCGCGGGAATGCGCGCGCCGCGGCTTGCGGGTGCGAGTTTTCGACCGCGCCGGCGTGGGTGGCGGCGCCACCGCCGCCGGCATGGGCCATATCGTCGTGATGGACGATTCGGAGGCCCAGTTCGCGCTGACGCGCTATTCGCAGCGGCTCTGGCAGGAGCTGCGGCCCGAACTACCCGCGGCAGTGGAATACGAGTCCGCGGGCACGCTTTGGGTTGCCGCCGACGAAGAGGAGATGGCCGAAGTCGAGCGCAAGCGCGGCTATTACGAGGCGCGCGGCGTGGCGTGCGAAGCGGTGAGCGCCGCCCAGTTGGCCGCGCTGGAACCGAACCTGCGCCCGGGCTTGACGGGCGCGTTGCTGGTGCCGGGCGACGCGGTCGTGTATCCGCCATGCGCGGCTCAGTATCTTCTCGCGCAGGCCGTCGCGGCGGGCGCCGAGGTGAGCCTCGGCAGTCCTATCGTCGCGCTCGGCGAAGGCCGGGTGCGGCTGGCGAACGGGGAAACGATCCGCGCCGGCCGCATCGTCAACGCTTGCGGAGCGTGGGCGCCCGAGTTGACGTCGGGCCTGGCGATTCGCCCGCGCAAGGGGCATTTATTGATTACCGATCGCTACCCCGGCTTCGTGCGCCACCAGCTTGTCGAACTGGGTTATTTAAAGAGCGCGCATTCGCTGACGCTCGATTCGGTCGCGTTCAACGTTCAGCCGCGTCACACCGGGCAGGTCTTGATCGGCTCCTCGCGCCAGTTTGGTGCCGCCGACGGCGCCGTCGAGGCGCCGATGCTGGCGCGCATGCTGGCGCGCGCTCAGGCCTACATGCCCGCGCTCGGCCGCTTGTCGGGATTGCGCGCCTGGACCGGCTTCCGCGCCGCCACGCCCGATAAGCTGCCCTTGATCGGTCCTGTGCCCGGCGACGATTCGCTCTATCTCGCCACCGGCCATGAAGGCCTCGGCATCACGACATCGCTGGCCACCGGTCGCTTGATCGCCGATCTGATGACCGGCGCCTCGCCTTCGCTTCCCGCCGAGCCCTATCTTCCCTCCCGCACGCTGAGTCATGAGAATTAGGCGCTAGCCACACCGCGAGCGGAATCAGCCGTGGTGTGCCGGAGTCAACCCCAGCGATTCGGCGCGGTTTTGCAGCTACTCTGATAGAGTTTCAGCGGGAGTGACCTTGAATCGGCGGGACTTCATCGGCAGTCTGGCGCTGCTGCCGGCGGCCTGGCGCTGGCATGCGGGGCTGCAAGCGCGCGGCGAGGGCGGCGGCGGCTATCGCACGCCGCATGGGCTGCCGCTCGACGAGCCGTCAGGCGTCATCGCGCCCGACGCCATCCCCGTGTGCAAGATCGCGCCCTGCGGATACGCCCCAGCGGCGCGCAAGCTGGGGATGATCACCGCCGCGCGTCCCGCCGCGCACTTCACCATGCATCCGGCGGGCCGGAGCGAGGTCGTGTTTCGCGGTACCCTGAGCGACCCCGCGTTCGACGCCGACTCGGGCGATCGCGTGCAATGCGCCGATTTCAGCGGGTTTCGCCGGGCTGGGCAATATCAGTTGCGGGTGGCGGGCGCGCCGCCGAGCGAGCCTTTTGAAATTGGCGAGGGCATCTATCGGCGGCCCTTGCGCCTCGCCAGCCGCTTCTTTTATGGCCAGCGCTGCGGAACCGAGGTGGCGATGGCGGGCGAGTTCGCGGCTTATCGCCATGCCGCTTGCCATCTCGCCGCGGCCTTTCACCCTTGCTCGGGCCGCGCCGGCGTCTGCCACAATCGCGGCGGCTGGCACGATGCCGGCGACTATGGCCGCTACATCGTCAACAGCGGCATCACGACTGCAACGCTGCTGTGGACGGTCGAGTTGTTCGGCGGCGTCGTCAATGCGCTCGGCCTCGATCTGCCGGAGTCGGGCGGCCGCATGCCCGACCTGCTGCGCGAGATTCGCTGGAATCTGGACTGGATGCTGACTCTCGCTGACGCCGACGGCGGTGTTTGGCACAAACAAACCAGCACCGTTTTTTGCCCGTTCGTGATGCCCGAGGACGATCATCTCGTCAGTTTCATCATCGGCTCGGGAACGTCTCCCTATAAGACGACGGGCGCCACGGCGGATTTGGCGGCGGTCGCGGCGGTCGCCGCGCGCGTCTATGCACCCTACGATCCGGCCTATGCCGCGCGTTGCCTGGCGGCGGCGCGGCGCGCCTGGACATGGCTCGAGAAGTATCCCGATCAGCGCTTTCGCAATCCGCCGGGAATCTCGACCGGCGCTTACAGCGACTCCGAACTCGACGACGAGTGCCTATGGGCGGCGGCGGAGTTGTGGCGCGCCACCGGCGAGGACCGCTACCACGCCTACTTTTTGGCTCGCTATACGCCGTTCGTATCCGCGCTGCCGCGCTTCACGCCTCCCGGCTGGGGTCAGACCGCGGCGCTGGGCCTGTGGAGCTACGCGCTAGCCGAGGCGCGCAGCGGCCGGAGGCCGCTGCGGCCGCAAGCCGCGGCGCAGGCGGCGATCCGCCAGGCTTCGCTCGCCGCGGCGGATGAACTGGCGCGCCGCGCCGCCAACGGCTACCGCACGCCCCTGCGCAGCCGCGATTATGTCTGGGGCTCGAACGGCGTCGCCGCCAACTATGCCTTCCAGCTCTTGCTCGCGCGCCGCTTCCACGCGCGCCGCGAGTATCTCGAAACCGCGCTCGATTGCTTGCATTACCTTCTCGGGCGCAATCCGCTGGGATTCTGCTACGTGACCCATCTCGCCTCGCGCGGCGTGCAACGCCCGCACCATCGTCCCAGCGTGGCGGATGGCCTCGCTGCACCCTGGCCGGGAATGCTCTCGGGCGGCCCCAATGCCGCTCGCGGCGACGCGGCCATGCGGAAGTTTGTGCCGGCGGGCACGCCGCCCGCCAAGTCGTATATTGACAATCACGCCGCTTACTCGTGCAACGAGGTGGCGATCAATTGGAACGCGCCGCTGGTTTTCGCATTGGCCGGCGCGCTCGCGGAAACCTAGGAGACCGTCCGATGCGCCGTCTGTTCGTCCTCGCCTGCTTGCTCTCGCTGGCCGTTCTGGCCGCCGCCCAGCGTCCCGCCGCTCATTGGGTTGGGACCTGGGCCGCGTCGCAGATGGGGGCCAGCGCCAATGAAGAATTGCCCGTAACCGCCGGCCAGCCTTTCACGCTGCGAGACATCGTGCACGTGTCGCTCGGCGGACGGCGGTTGCGGCTGCGCTTGGCGAACGACTTCGGCCCTGCGCCGCTGCACGTGGTGGCAGCGCACATCGCGCGGGTCCGCTCGCGGGTGACAGGCGAGATTGATCCAGCCTCGGACCGCGCCATCACCTTCGCCGGCCGCGCGGCGGTGACGATTCCCGCCGGCGCCGAATATCTCTCCGATCCTGTAGCCTTTCCGCTGCCACCGCGCTCGGATTTGGCGGTCACGCTGGTGCTGGCGGCGCCGCCGGCGCGCGCCACCGACCACTCCGGCGCGCATGAGACCTCCTTTATCGCCGAGGGCGAGCAAGCGGCGGCGCCCACCTTGACCCAGGCTCGGGCGGTGGAGCATTGGTATTTCTTGGCGGCAGTGGACGTGCTCGCGGCACCCGCAGCTCGCGCCGTCGTGTGCCTGGGCGACTCAATCACCGATGGCCACGCCTCCACCCTCAACGGCGACGATCGCTGGCCCGACGATTTGGCGGCGCGCCTGCAGCAGGCCGCCGCCACCCGCGACGTTGGCGTGCTGAACGAGGGCATCGGCGGCAACCGTCTGCTGCTCGACGGCATAGGCGCCAACGCTCTGGCGCGGTTCGGTCGCGATGTGCTGGAGCAAGTCGGCGCGCGCTACCTGATCGTGCTCGAAGGCATCAACGATCTCGGCGTGCTCACCCGCGATCATCCCGTTCCCGCCGCCGAGCATGAACGCATGGTGCGGCGCATCCTGGCCGCCTACGAACAGATCATTCTTCGCGCCCACGCTCACGGCATGAAGGTCATGGGTGCGACCATTACGCCCGATGGCGGGCCGAGTTACTATCACCCCGGCCCGGCTTCCGAAGCCGACCGGCAAGCGATCAATGCCTGGATTCGCGCCCGCGGCCACTTCGACGCGGTCGCCGATTTCGACCGCGCCGTCCGCGATCCGGCGCATCCGGACCGCATGCTTCCGGGCTATGATTCCGGCGACCACCTGCATCCGTCGCCGGCGGGCTATCGCGCGATGGCCGCCGCCATTCCGCTGAAGTTCTTTTCCGCCCCCTAGCCGCAAGTACGAGATCGGGCGCGATGGTGGCGCGCCGCGCTGGCGCCCGGCCGCCAGCTTGGCCGTTGAGGTACGGAAGCGGACGGAGTACAGTGAGAGGCGCGAAACGCGTATGGGCGACGGGGGAACCAGGCGGCGGCGCCAACGGGCGGCAGGGGCGATCTTGGGGCTGGCGGCGCTCGTGGCAGGTGGGTGCCGGCGCGCGCCGCAGCGGGTCATTGCAGTCATCCCCAAGGGCACATCGAATCCCTATTGGCAAAGCGTGCATGCGGGCGCGGCGGCGGCGGCCCGGCATTTTGGCTATCGCATCTGGTGGAACGGCCCGCCGCAAGAGACCGACTACAGCCAACAGGCCGACATCGTCGAGGATGCGATCAGTCGCGGCGTGGTCGGCATTGTGCTCGCGCCGGCGCAACGCGACGCGCTGGCGCCGCCGGTGCGCCGCGCCGCTGCCGCCGGCATTCCCGTCAGCATCATCGATTCCGGCATCGCCCTGCCGGCCTCGAGCTACGTCAGCTACGTCGCCAGCAACAATGTCATCGGCGGTCGCATGGACGCCGACTATTTGGCGCAACTGCTGCACGGGGCCGGCGACATCGCCATCGTCGGCGTGGCGCCGGGCAGCGTCTCGACCATGGAGCGCGAGCAAGGCTTCGAGGATGAGATCAAAGCGAAGTACCCGCGCTTGCACGTGGTCGAGTTTCGCTACGGCATGGCCGACGTGGCTCGCTCCCGCGCCGCCGCCGATGACATTCTCGCCGCCCATCCCCATCTCGCCGGGCTGTTCGCGTCCAACGAGAGCAGTACGCTGGGTCTGATCCTGGCCCTGCGCGCCCACGGGCTGGCGGGCAAGATTCCGCTAGTCGGGTTCGATACCGATCCCGATTTGGTGCGCGCGCTCGCCGCCCACGAGTTGTCAGCCCTGGTCGTGCAGGATCCCTATCAGATCGGCTATCAGGGCGTGGCGGTGCTGGCGCAAAAGCTCGCCGGCCAGAAGCCGCCCGCACACTTGGACACCGCTCTGCATTTGGTCACGCCAGAAAACATGAGCGCGCCGGGTATGCAGGCGGTCCTCAACCCTCCGGTCTTTCACTGATCCTGCGAGCGATCCCGTTGCCAACCGCCCCGTCCAATTCCGCCGGAATGCCGCCCGGGGCGTCGCCGGTCGCACCGGTCGTGGAAGTGCTCGGCATTGACAAGAGCTTCGCCGCCCCGGTGCTGCAATCGGTTTCCGCCGCGTTTCACGCGGGCGAGATTCACGCGGTCCTGGGCATGAACGGGGCCGGCAAGAGCACGCTGATGAAGATCATCGCCGGCGTGGTCGCGCCCGACGGCGGCGAGATTCGCGTGCAGGGCCGGCCGGTGCGCTTTCGCGGGCCGCGCGACGCGTTCGCCGCCGGCATTGCCATGGTGTATCAAGAGTTGGATCTGGCGCGGCACCTGACCGTGGGTGAGAACCTGCTGCTCGGGGCGGAGCCGCGCCGTCGGTTCGGCCGCCTGGATGCGCCGGCGGAGCGGCGCGAAATCGCCGCCCTGCTCGACGACTGCGGTCTGGCCGTCGATCCGCGACGCCCGCTGCGCGATCTGCGCACGGGAGAGCGGCAGCAGGTGGCAATCGCCAAGGCCTTTCATCGCGCCCGCCGCCTGCTCATTCTCGACGAGCCGACCAGCGCGCTCAATGCCGCAGAGGTCGAGGCGCTCTTTGCGCTTCTCGGGCGGCTGCGCGCGCGCGGTCTTGCGATTATCTATATCTCGCATCGCTTCGACGAACTCGAGCGCATCGCCGACCGCGTCACCGTGCTCCGCAACGGCCGCGTCGCCTTCACCGCGACGGCGGAGCAAAGCTACGACTGGCCGCGCATCGCTCTGGAAATGGTCGGGCAGGCGGCCGCCTCGGAGTTCGACCGCGCCGCCGACGCGCCCGCCGTTGCCGCGCCGCCGCGTCTGGAACTGCGCGCGGTTACTCTGCGGGGGCAATTCGAGGACGTGAATCTGGCCATCCGCCCCGGCGAAGCCCTCGGTCTGGCGGGCATCGCGGGCGACGGCCGCGCAGCGCTGGGCGAGTGCCTGTTCGGCTTGGGGCGCTTCGATTGCGGCGAAGTGCTCTTGGACGGCAGGCCGGTGGCTCCGCGCGGTCCCGAAGCCGCAGTGGCGCTCGGCCTGGGCTTCGTCCCCGACGATCGCGCTCAGGCGCTGTGTCCTCATCTGCCTGCCAGCGCCAACGCCACGCTGGCGGCGGTGCCGCGCTTTGCCTCTTGGTGGCGGCTGCGGCGCCGGCGCGAAGCCGCGCTCGCCGGCGAATGTCTCGCCGCCAGCGCCGTCGCCCCGCCGTATTGGCCGCTGCCGGCGCGGGCGTTGAGCGGCGGCACGCAACAAAAGCTGCTGCTCGCGCGCTGGCTCGCGCACCCCTGCCGCTTTCTTGTGCTGAACGAGCCGACGCGGGGCGTGGATATTCGGGCCCGTCAGGAGATTCACGCGCAAATCGACGCCCGCCTGCGCGCCGGTTTGGCTGCCCTGATCATCAGCTCCGATCTCGAGGAGTTGCTGCGCCTTTGCCGCCGCGTGGTGGTGCTCCGCCGCGGCCGGGTGGCGCGCGAGTTAGCCGGCGCGGCGCTGACGCGCGAGGCGATTCTGCTGGCGGCGATGCCCGAGGTTGCGCAAGGAGCCGCGTCGTGAGCCGCTGGTGGAAGCGCCTGCTGCCTTATACGAGCCTGGCGATCTTGTTCGTCGCGCTGGCGCTGAGCTCGCCCAGCTTCTTGCATGTCGGCAACCTGGCTACCGTCTTGCGCCAGGCCACGGTCGTGACCATCATCGCCATCGGCACGACGCTGGTGATGATCGCCGGCGAAATCGATCTCTCCGTGGGCTCGCTCTCGGCGCTGGCCGGCATTTATACCGCGCTGACGCTCCAGCATGTCGCCGCCGTCTCCGTCGCCCTGGCCGCGGGCGTCGTCGCGGGCGCCGCGCTAGGCATGATCAACGGCCTGATCACGACCCGTCTCTACGTTCCTTCGTTCATCGCCACGCTGGGGACCATGGGCATCTTTCGCGGCTGGGCGCTGCTCGCGACGCACGGCGTGCCCGTCACCAATCTTCCCGCCGGTTTCGGCCAGGTCGCCGACGGCAGCCTGCTGGGCGTGTTGCCCTATCCCGTGATCGCGCTGGCCGCCTCGGCCGCGATCGCGTATTACTTGCTCGGCCACACCCGCCTGGGCCGCTACTGCTATGCACTGGGCAGCAATCGCTCCGCATGCGTGCAATCCGGCATCGCGACCCGCCGCTATGTGCTGCTGATTTTCGTGATCGCCGGCGGCTTCACCGGCCTCGCCGGCGGCATCGAAGCCTCGCGCCTGATCAGCGGCCAGCCCACGGCCGGCCTTGGTTACGAGCTCGACGCCATCGCCGCGGTCGTGATCGGCGGCGGCACGCTCACCGGCGGCGAAGGTTCGATTCTGGGCACCATCGCCGGTTCCTTTGTCATGGCGCTAATCCATAACGGCACCGATTTGTTGGGCATCTCGCCCTTTGTGCAAGAGATCATCATTGGCGCGGTCATTGTCGCCGTGGTCGGCCTCGACGAGCTGCGGCGCGTGCGGTTGCGGCGCTGGGAGGCGGCGGCATGAGCTGCCCCGCGGTCACGGCCTACGCTACCGCGCCCTTCCGCCCGCGGCCGATCGTCAGCATCGGCGCGGGTGGCATCGTGCACGACGCGCACTTGCCCGCCTATCGCAAGGCCGGCTTCACCGTCGCCGGCATCTACGATCTTGACCGCGACAAGGCCGGGGCGCTGGCGCGGCAGTTCGGCATCCCGCGCGTGTACGCCTCGCTGGCGGAAGCCGCCGCGGAGGCCCCTGCCGAGGCCGTTTTCGACATTGCAGTGCCGGCGGCGGCGCTCGCGGAAATCGTCGCCGCGCTGCCCGAGGGCCGCGCGGTGCTCCTGCAGAAGCCCCTGGGCGAGAGCCGCGAAGAAGCAGAGCGTTTGGTCGCCCTCTGCCACCAAAAGCATTTGCGGGCCGCCGTCAACTTTCAGCTCCGTCACGCGCCCAACATGCTCGCCGCGCGCGCTCTGCTCGCCGGCGGCGCGCTGGGAGATCTACACGCCATGGAGGCGCGCGTCAATGTGTACATGCCGTGGCATCTGTGGAGCTTCTTGCTGCCGCATCCGCGGGTAGAAATTCTTTACCATAGCATCCATTACCTCGATCTCTTCCGATCCTTTCTTGGCGAGCCCCGCAGCGTGTACGCCAAGACCACCCGCCATCCCGCAGCGGCGGAAATGTCACCCACGCGCTCCGCGATCATATTGGATTACGGCGACGACGTTTTCGCGGTGATCACCGCCAGCCACGGCAACCGCAGCGGCCGCGCGCAGCAGGAGAGCTTCATTCGCTGGGAAGGGACGCGGGGCATGATGGTGGCGCAGATGGGCGTGAACCTCAACTATCCGGCGGGCGAGCCGGATACGCTCGCCTATTGCACGCTCGACAATGGCGCGCCCTCCTGGCGCACGGTGGCCCTGGCGGGAAATTGGTTCCCCGACGCTTTTATCGGCTCCATGGCCAGCGTGATGCGCTGGGCGGACGATTCCAGCCAGCCCGCGCCGACCGCGGTGGAGGACGCTTGCCGGACCATGGCGCTGGTCGAGGCCGCTTACGCCTCGAGCGCCGCCGGCGGCCGGCACGTGTGACGATGCCCCGCCGCATCGTGGATGCTCACCAGCATCTGTGGGATCCCGCGCGCAACCGGCTCTCCTGGTTGCGTTCCGTGCCGCCGCTCGATCGCCGCTTCGGGCTTGACGACTATGCCCGCGCCACCGCCGGCGCCGGCATCGTGGCCTCGGTCTATCTCGAAACGGATGTGGACGAGCCCGAGATGCTGGCGGAAGCGCGCCACGCGCTTGCCTTGGCCGAGGCGCCCGAGAACCGCATCGCCGGCGTGGTCGCCGCCGGCCGGCCGGAATTCGACGGTTTCGGCGCGTGGCTCGAGCAAATCGCTCACCATCCCATGCTGAAAGGCCTGCGCCGCGTCCTGCACACGCAGCCCGACGGCTTGGGCGAGACGCCGCGCTTCGCCCAAAACGTGCGCGCGCTCGCGGCGTTCGGTCTCTCCTTTGACGTCTGCGTCCGCGCCGATCAGTTGCCCACGGCGCTGTATCTCGCCCGGGAGTGCCCTGACGTCACTCTCGTGCTCGACCACTGCGGCAACCCGCGCGTGCGCGAGCGCGAGCTCGATCCCTGGCGCGGCCGCATGCGCGAGCTGTCGCGACACCCTAACGTGGTCTGCAAGATTTCCGGCATCGTCGTCAATGCCGACCGCGAGCACTGGAGCGCCGCCGATTTGCGCCCTTACGTCGAGCACTGCATCGAGTGCTTCGGCTGGGACCGCGTTCTGTTCGGCAGCGATTGGCCGGTCTGCACGCTAGCGGCGCCGCTCACCCGCTGGCTCGCCGCCCTGGCGGAAATCGTCGGAGGCGAGAGCGAGGACCGGATCGACCGGCTCTTCTTCGCCAATGCGGCGCGCATTTATCGGCTGGCGGTGTGAGCGCACGCGTCAGTCCATGTGAAACACTTCGCGCATGGTCGCCCACCATTCGCCGGGAGCGCGCTCGGGCAGCGGAATCTGCATCGGCTCCATCACTGCCCACCACTCCCGCGTCTTGGCGTCGGCGGCCAGGCGTGCCATGTCGGCGGCGAAGTCCTCGCCGGTGTACTCGAAGTAGCCGAAGAGCAGGTCGCCCAGCAGGAAGATCGAATAATTGCGCACATGGACCCGCCGCAATGCGGCCAGTACCTCCGGCCAGACCTTGGCATGTTGCCGCACATATTCTTCGATCTGCTCTTGGCGCAGCCGCAGGACTTGCCCGAAGCGGCGGCAGCGCGGCGGCGGCGCCGGAGGGGACGCGGGCTCGTAATCGCTCATGCCCGGCATTGTAGGGCAGCGGCCCGAGCGGGAAAGGGAACCGGCGCGGCGCGGCTTGTTAAGCAGCCGGTGAATCGAGCCGGCCTGCACGCCGATCGTGCGCCTGGCTGCCGGGCGCGAGGTTGGCGCGGCCGCGACCCGCGGTTCCTGGCGTACACTGCTCTTTTTCGATACCCAATCGCTATGCGCCTCGCCGGCAAGACTGCTCTGCTCACCGCCGCCGCCCAAGGGATCGGCCGCGCCACCGCCCTCGCCTTTGCCGCCGAAGGAGCGCAGGTTTGGGCAACGGATATCGATCCTGCTCCGCTGGCACCCTGCGCCGCCGCCCATCCCAACTTGCGCCCCCGCACTCTCGACGTGCGCGATGGCCAAGCCGTGGCCGACCTCGCCCGAGAATTGGGCGCCGTGGACATCCTCGTCAATTGCGCCGGCTTCGTGCATCACGGCACCATCCTCGACTGCGCGGAAGCGGATTGGGATTATTCCTTCGATCTCAACGCAAAATCCGCCTATCGCCTTTGCCGGGCGCTTTTGCCGGCGATGCTGGCGGCCGGCCGCGGCAGCATCATCAACATCTCCTCGGTCGCCTCGAGCATCAAGGGCGCGCCGAATCGCTTCGTCTACGGGACGACTAAGGCCGCGCTGATTGGGCTGACCAAGGCGATCGCCGCCGATTACGTCGCGCGAGGGATTCGCTGCAACGCCATCTGTCCCGGCACGGTGGATACACCGTCGCTCGCGGCCCGCATTGCTGCGCAAGGAGATCCGGCGCAGGCGCGTGCTGCCTTCATCGCGCGCCAGCCGATGGGCCGTCTCGGCCGGCCCGAGGAAGTCGCGGCCATCGCCGTCTATCTCGGCTCCGATGAGTCGGCCTTCACCACCGGGCAGACGTTCATTGTGGATGGCGGCTGGAGCATTTGACGCCGCGTGGAGGCGCCCGAAGCGCTTTCAGGCGCAGCGAGAGGAACTGATCCATGAAACTTCTCCGTTACGGGCCGCCGGGCCAGGAGCGCCCGGGCTTGCTGGATCCCGAGGGGCGCCTGCGCGACCTATCTGGCGTCATCGCCGACGTCGGCGGCGAGGCGCTGCTGCCGCAGTCGCTGGCGCGCCTGCGCGGGCACGCTTGGCGCGAGCTGCCGCTGGTGGCGGGCTCGCCACGCCTGGGTCCCTGTGTCGCCGGTACCGGCAAGTTTCTTTGCATCGGCCTCAACTACGCCGATCACGCCGCCGAGTCCGGGATGGCCGCTCCCGCCGAGCCCGTCGTTTTCATGAAGGCCACGTCAGCCATCTGCGGTCCGAACGACGACATCGTGATCCCGCGCGGCTCGCGCAAGACCGACTGGGAAGTCGAACTGGGCGTGATCATTGGCCAGACCGCCAAACACGTCGCGCTCGAGCGCGCGCTCGAACATGTCGCCGGCTATTGCGTGGTGAATGACGTTTCCGAGCGGGAATTTCAACTGGAGGGGACGGGTCAATGGGTCAAGGGCAAGAGCGCCGATACCTTCGGACCGATTGGTCCCTGGCTGGTCACCGCCGATGAGGTCGTCGATCCGCAAGCGCTGGAGCTTTTCCTCGAAGTCGATGGTCAGCGGCGCCAGCATGGTTCGACGGCTTCGATGATCTTTCCTGTGGCTTTTCTGGTCAGTTACCTGAGCCGCTTCATGCGCTTGCTGCCCGGGGACATTATTTCGACCGGCACGCCGCCGGGAGTCGGTCACGGCCAGCGTCCGCCCGTGTATCTCCGTCCTGGACAAGGTATGCGCTTGGGCATCTCCGGTCTCGGCGAGCAGCGGCAGCGCGTCGTTGCCGACTGCTAGCCGGCACCCATTTGGGAATCGCCCGCCTCGAGGACGTGGCCTGGTCGGCTTCCGTTTCTACGGAATTTTCCGGCGTCGGGTCTTCCCGACTCCTCCCGATTCCCCCGAACCTGGCGGTGTACTAAGTTTGCATGTGATGGAGGGGTCACCTACAATGCTGCCCAGTTCGCCCACCGCAGGCACGGAGGGCTGCGAATGGATACTGCAGCAACTCGATCAGGCGGTGTGGCATGCCGATGCCGATCGGGAGCGCTACCTGTTCATCGGTTCAGCCGCGCAGGCGCTATTGGGCTATCCCCTTACCGCCTGGCTCAACGAAGGAGGCTTTTGGCGGCGCCATGTCCATCCCGATGACCGCGAAAGAGTGCGGAACGCCGCCGGGCGCAATTGGATACGCTTCGATCATTTCGAAATGCAATATCGGTTTCAGCATGCCGACGGCCATTACGTTTGGCTGCGCGATTCCGTCCGGCTGGTTCGCCGCAGTACCGGAATTGTTGGCCAATGTGGAGTGTCGTCGGTCGAGACTTCCAGCCGGGTGCGCGAAGACGCGCTGGCGAGCGAACTCGGCCGGTTGCAAGTCATCTTGCAGCGAACGCCGACCCTAGTCTGCATCGTCGACGCGAATTGGCGTCTGGAGTTTTGCGGCGGAGGGATCGCGGCGGAGATGGGCATCGAGTGCGATAGCGCCGTTGGCATGCCGTTGGAGACATGGTTCAACAGCGCGCGCGACGGCGCCCACGTGCCTGAGGCCTGTGCACGAGCCCTGCGCGGCGAAATCGTCAATGTCGAGCATAATTGGCGCGGGCGCGCCTTTCAGGTGCGCGTGGAACCGTTGCAACTGCGCCGCGGGGAGCCCGCCGACTGCCTGGTCATCGCCTGGGAGATTACCGACCGCAAGCAACTCGAGCAGCAGGCACGGTTCTATTCCCTCAGCGATCCGTTGACGGGCTTGGCCAATTATCGGCGTCTGATCGAGGTGCTCATCCAGGAGCGGCAGCGCAGCGATCGCTCGGGACGCGAGTTCACTCTGCTGCTTCTCGACATGGACGGCCTCAAAAGGATCAACGATATTTTCGGCCATCGCACCGGCACGCGCGCGCTCTGCCGGTTGGCGCGCATCCTGCGCGAGAACTGCCGCACCATGGATTTGGCGGCGCGCTACGGCGGCGATGAATTCGCCATGGTGCTGCCGGAGACGGATTACTTAGGGGCGCAGCGCGTCGTCCAGCGGATTACGCAATCGCTGCAGTCGGATTTGGAAGTGCCGCCCATTATGGCTAGCATCGGCATCGCTATCTATCCCGCCGATGCCGGCAGCGCACAACAGCTCCTGGATGCTGCCGACCGCGACCTATATCGCCGCAAGCATGCGGCACACAGCAACCCTCGCGACGCCGGAGGGCTCGGCTGATCGTCGCCTTCCTGCCGCGGCCCTTCTGCGGCGATGACCGCTCAGGGCAGATTTAACAACGTCCGATAAACCGCGAAATTGGCGCTGGTCACGGCAGTGAGAAAATCGCCATAATTCGCCGGCTCGCCACCGCTGGGAAACCCCCACGAATCCATGCCCAAAGCTGTGATCGCGCTGCCGTCATACGCGTTGTCGCGCCGGGTCAGCAGGCCCCAATCGGCTTGTTCGCCGCGATTGTCGTAGAGTTCCCACCACTTGTAGCCGACGACATGATACGTGCCGCTGGCGCTATCGTGCGCCATCATCAGCAACTGCACCCGGGACGCGAACAACTGGCCGCGGGCCGCTTGCGTCGCACTCTGCGGTTCGGTCGTGTCGGGGCCGGGGTCGGAAGCGAGCGGCGAATCCGGCTGGGCGAGATAACCTTCCCAGGCGATCCACGGCTTGTCGCCGCCATATTGCGTGATAAAGTCCACGCGCGCCTGATCGTTGCAGGATGCGCAGCCGGTGGGAATGCTGGCCACCGGCAGCACATCCAAGTATGGCGCGGCCGCGGCCAGGATTTGTTGCCGGGGCGGCGCGCCCCAGCCGCCCAGCGTCGTCGGACCCAAGTAAAGAATGCCAGGCGCTTCCGTGGCGAGCGTCTGCTTGATCACCGAAAAATAATGATCGGCGAAATGTTGCAGAAAATCGTTGAGATCCTGCGCCATGGCGGCGGTGGCGCCGTCGAGCCGGTAGGGGTCGCGCGGCACCCACGCATGCGTGCCGTCTTCGTCAAGCAGCCCGCTGCCCGTTCCCCAGCCGCCGCTGTCGCCGAAGGTCGTGTAGTTCGAGCCCCAGGCGGAATTGAGGGCAGCGATACTGCCGCCGTAACGCGCGGAGAGCCAATTCGCGAGTTCCTGTTTGGAGTAAACGGTCGTGTCGGTGTAAGCGATGGGGTTGCCGTTGGCGTCGACACCGGTAAGTTGCGTGGGCGGCGTCACCAGGACGATCCAGCCAAGGTTGGGCTCGGTGCGGCCATTTCCGCCATCGGGAACGCCATCGGTCAGGGTTGGAAAGTCCGGCCCGGCGCCAAAGCCCATGAGTTCGTCGGTATCATCCACGTTGAAGCCCACGAGGTAATCGCTATGCGGGCTATGGATCCAGTTGTATTCGACGTTGGCGGGGTCGGCGAGATCCTTCTGCAGCCAAAGCGCGAAATTCGGATCGAAGATGTCCGGCATCGCGTGCCGGTAGCCGGTATAAACGCTTCCGGCCACCGGCGCGATGAGGTCCTTTACGGGATTCGCGTACGCATTCGGATTGCGCGAGTAGTGCGCGGGCCAGAGGAGGCCGGTGAAGGCGATGGGGGCGGGATTTGCATGATCCGGAGTATTCCAGCTTGCGCTGGTGGTGGTGGGAAGGACGTAAAGGCTGGCATATTCCGCCGCCGTATTGAAACCCCAACTCTTCATCCTGCGCACGATCTGGGGCCCCCACGTCACGCTCGCGTCGCCGTATTTTTCGGCCACCGCGGAACACGGCGAAAGCAGCGCCGGCGCTAACAGACTCACACAGGCGGTGCCATCGAGTTCGACGCCGAACTGATCCGCACCGGGATCCGACGCATCGGCGTGGTATACGCCGCGCATCCAAAACACGTTGCCGGCCGGCGTGCAGAGCCACCAGCGGCCGGAGATCTTGGCGGTATAGAAATGGGGTGCCGGGCCGGCGGGGCAGGGCATCTCGGTCGCGCCGCCGTATTCATCCAAGGTGGCCGAACCCACGAGCAAATTGAACGTGGCGCCGCCGGTCAGCGGCGTAGCGCCAGAGTCGGTGACCACCACGCTTACCGAATGAATGCCCGCGACCGTGGGCGTGCCGGTGATCGTTCCCCCCGGGTCAAGAACCAGCCCAGCGGGCAGGGAACTGCCTGCAGCCAGCGTCCACCGGTACGGTGCCGTGCCGCCGCTGGCGCTGAGCACCGCCTCATAAGGCGCGCCGAGCAGAGCCGCGTGCAATCCCGTAGTGGTGATCAGATGCGATGTGCCCGGCGTCGGCGCGCTGCCGCTCCCGCTCAAGCTTACGGTCGCGCCATTGGCGGCCGCACCCGAAGTAGCGACGTTCAACACCGCCGTCGTGGGTCCAGAAACGGCGGGAGTGAACGTGACCTGAATGGCGACGGATTGGCCGCCGGAGATCGAGAGCGGAAGAGTTGGCGCATTCGTGATCCCGAAGACAGCGGAACTGATCGTCAGGCCGGTCAGCGAAAAACTGCGCTTTCCGCTATTGCTGATCGTCACCAACTGCGAGGCGCTTGGGCTGCCCACGCTTTGCGAACCGAACTGCAGCGCGACCGGTGCCACGGCCAGCGTGCCGGTGGCCGCCGCGACGGCGGAAGAAGTCGAGGTGATCGAACTGCCCCCGCCACAGTGATTCGAGACCAAGGATAAGACTGGGACTAAGGAAAAAATGAGGCGTTTGCTGCAATATTTCATGGGAGGGTCGGGAGAAGGACTGCCGAGCGCTGCGACGGAGGCTGCGTTCGAGCTGCCGGCCTGACATCGCCGTCCGGATGTTTACCGACCCAAAGTGTACGGATTGAGCACTAGGGAAAATACTGGTCTGACGAGCAAAAGTAGGGCAGTTGCGGTCAGCCGATGCCGACGTTTCATAGGTTTACCGTCGCGAATAACCCTTCGCCACTCAGGTAAACTCCCGATTGGCATCTTCGGAAGTGAACCGGATTTGCTCGCGGCGGGCGACCGGATTACGATCGGCAATCCCTTTGCGCAGTTCAGTGAAGGATAATTCAGGCAACCAGGAGACGCGCGATGGCGAATTGGGTCGAACAAGAGACGCGGCCGGCACAAACTTCAGGGACCCGGGAATTGCTGCGGGAGTTGGTGGCGCACCTGCGGCAGAATCGCACGGTCTTGCGCGAGGAGTGGGCCCGGCGCATTACGGAAGCGAAATTGCTCACGGCCATGAGCAAGGAAGAGATTTTCGCCGAGGCCACCGCCGTGTACGACAACTACATCGAGGCGCTCGAGTCGGGCACCTTCGAAGCGCTGCAAGCCTACGCCCGCAACCTCTCCGAGCGCATCATTCCGCG
>JAJPKR010000016.1 GCA_021323595.1 Terriglobia bacterium
GAGGCCGCACCGTCGGTGGATTCGCTCTGCCATGAGCGCTCCACGAACTGCTGGAGCAGATCGGCGAAATACTCGAGCGTCTTGCGAATCCCGTTCCGCAGCGCCGCTTCGGCAAATTCATCCGACCGGCGGGGCTTCGACCCCGCGCTCGGCGGCGGGGCCGGCGCCGCGGTACCGGACGAGCAAGAGCGTGATGTCATCGGCCTGGGGAGCGCCGCGGCTAAATTCGCTGATGGCGTGAAGCACGGCGTTTTGCACCGCCGTCAAGCTCGCGCCTGCGCCGCCGGTCAGCAGTTGGCGCAGGCGGTCGAGGCCGAAGGGCTCTTCGCGGAGGTCCATCGCCTCGCTCACGCCGTCGCTAAACAGGACCAAGGTATCGCCATCGCGCAAGGTCTTGGTTTCCAGCACGTAGTCGGCTTCGCGAATGAGGCCCAAGGGAAACGAGCCTTCGGTGAGCAGGTCCACGGCTTGGCCGCCGCTGACCAGCATCGGCGAGGGGTGGCCGGCATTGATGAAATCGAGCCGCCCGCCGGCGTGCAGGATGCCGAAGAACATGGTGGCGTACTTGCCCAATTCGGCGTGATCGCAGAGAAAGCGGTTGATGTGCGCGAACACGCGCAACGGCTCGGCGCCGAGGCTCATGCCCGAGAGCGCGCCTTGCAGCATCGTGCTCAGCAAGGCGGCGCCGAGGCCCTTGCCCGAAACATCGGCGACCAGAAGCGCGGTGCGCTCGGCGTCGAGAGGAAAAACGTCGAAGTAGTCGCCGCCCACCGAATGGCAGGGCTGGTGAACGCCGGCGATGGCGCAATAGGGAAGGTCGCGCAAGCCGTGCGGGATCAGCGCCTGCTGAATGTCGCGGGCGATTTGCAGCTCTTGCTCCAGCCGCTGGCGCTGGCGCTCGCGTTCGACCAAGCGGGCGTTATCCAAGATGCTGGCGGCTTCGCGGGCGAGGGCCTCGAGCACCTGGCGATCGAGCTGGGAAAAGGCGGCGGCGCGGCGCGAATCGAGATAGAGGGCGCCGAGCAAAGGCCCGCGGCCGGCGGCGGCGGCGAGGGGGCGGGCGTAGAGCGGAATCGCGACCACCGCCCGCAGCGCCTGGCCGACGATGCTGCCCGCCATTTGCAGCGCGTCCTCGGCTTGGCGCAAGTCCTCGGTGATTATGCTGGTCTGGGTCGCGAGCGCGCGGCGCAGGACGGTTTGGCTGGGCGCCAGCGTTTCCGCCGCCAGGCTCACGCCCGCCGCGCCGCGCGCCAGCCGCACCGCCAGCGCCCCGGCGGCATCGGTCTCTAGCAACAGCCCGCGCTCGGCCTTGGTCACCGCGATCGCGTGATCGAGCATGGTGTTCAGGACGGAATCGAGCGGCAGGTCGGAATGCAGCAGCGACGTCGCCTGCAGCAGCACGTTGAGCTGACGCAATCCCGCGGTGGCCGTCGTCGGCTCGCCCGGCGGCGGTTCCATGCGCGTCAGCAGCGCCGGCAGCGACAACCCGGCGGCAGGCGCGCAAAACACGATCGAAAAGGAATCCTCCAACCCGAACGCGATCACGTCCCCGTCGCGCAGGGGCGCGCGCTGGACTTTTTCCCCGTTGAGAAAAATGCCGCGCTGATGGCCGCGATCTTCGACGCTCCAGCCGCCCTCATCGCGCGTCACCGCGCAGCAGCGCCGCGAGATGCGCGGGTCGGCAAGCTGCAAGTGATTGCCGCTCTCGCTGCCGCGGCCGATCAGGAACGGCGACGCATCGAGCGGCACCGAGCGCCGCGCGCCGTCGGGGCTGCGCACCTCGAGCGAGGCTTCATCGCCGATTGCGAGCGCGCTCTGACTGACCATGGCCTCGAACGATGATACGCCGCCCGCCCGCAAGGGGCGGCGGCACGCGCGGGGCGCGCCATTCCGCCGCTGCGGCCGGCGGCCGCTTGGAAGATCTCACGATAGGTGCAGGCACGCGCCGCCCGGCGCTCGCGCAGCGACCCGCTAGCACAAAGCCAACGGCACCCCATTGCCCGTGGCGCGCAGACAGACCTCGCGATTGAACTCCACCTCCGGAGCCGGAATTTGCGACCGCAGGGCCTCGAACGCGCGCTCGGCGCCCTGCAAGAACTTGCCGCTGTATTTCTCGCCGGTGGCGGCGAGAATGTCCGCCGCCGCCGGTAAATTGCTGCCGCAGGCCGCCGCCAATGGCAATTCGAGGGAAAGGATGCAGCTGGAGTAAAATAGCTACCCTAAGCAGTTCTTCGGCACGGGGGGCGCATATGCGCGTCGTGGCTTGCTCTTGTTTGCTCGCGGCGTTTTCGCTCGCGAGTTGGTCGCAAGGTCCTCCCGGGACGGTCAAGCCGCCGGCCAACGGCATCGGCGCGGGCAATACGCTCGCCGCCGCAGGCGCGGCGCCGGCCTCGCCGCCGATCAGCCTGCCCGAGCGCGCCGACATCCTGATGGCGCGCAAGCGGTATTACGCCGCCATCGACCTCTTGCAGCAGGGGCTGGAGCAATCCCCGCGCGACGCGACTTTGGCCAACCGGCTGGGCGTCTCCTATCAACTGCTGAGCAACGACCGCGAAGCGTCCAAGTACTACAAGCTCGCCATCCGCTACAACAAGCGGCTCGCCGACCCGTACAACAACCTCGGCACGGTCTATTACGAGCACGGCAACTACGGCAAGGCGCTCAAGTACTACAAAAAAGCGATGAAGCTGCAGCACGACGTCGCCACGTTCTACGTCAACGCCGGCACCGCCGAATTCATGCGCAAAAAGCTGGCCAACGCCCGCCGCGACTACATTGCCGCGCTGCGCCTCGATCCGACCTCGCTCGATCCCACCGCGCACGGCGGCTCGGTGATCCAAGACCGCTCGGTGCGCGATCCGGCGGAGTATCACTTCTTCCTGGCGCGGCTCTATTGCATGGTCGGCGACCTGCAAGACGCGATGCACCAACTGCATCAGGCGGCCGACCTGCACTACAAGCATCTCAAGCTGGTGTACAAGGATCCGGCGTTCAAGCCGCTGCTCACCCGGCCCGACTTTCAGGAGCTCATGAACCCGGCGCCGGCGGTCAGCGCCAAGCCGAACTCGTAGAGATGCTACGATGACCGGTGTGCCCGCTCTGTGAATCGCGAAAGCCGAAGCGCCTGTGCCCGGCGCTCGGGCAGATGATCTGCGCCCCCTGCTGCGGCACGTACCGCGAAGTGACGATCGATTGCGTCGGGACGTGCCCGCACCTGCTTGCGAGCCGGCGCCACGACCGCCCAACGGCGGCGCCGGAAGCGCCGCCGATCGCGCCGGAGGTCGAGATCAGCGAGCGCTTCCTCCACAGCCAGCGCGGGCTGCTCATGGCGCTGAATCTGGCGATCGGCGATTATCGGGGCAAGCATCCGGGTCTCGTGGATGCCGATCTGCGGGCGGCGCTGGAAGGCCTGGTGCGGACGCTGGCGACGCGGCGGGCGGGCATCCTCTACGAGTCGCGGCCGCTGGGGGAATTTGCCGCCGGGCTGTTCGAGGCGCTGCTCGCGGCTTGGCGCCGATATCAAGAGGACGCGCGCCGGGAGCTGCTGCCGGAGGCGCCGCGCGAGAGCGATTTCGAGCGCGCCGTGGTGCTGCTGGCGCGGATGGCGCAAGCTCACGGCAACGGCCGCCCGCGCTCGCGCCGCGCGCTGAGCCTGCTCGCTCCGCCCGAGCTGATGCGCGCCGCGGGCCGCGCCGCCGAGCCCGCGCCCTTGTTGATCACGCCCTAGGCGGCGGCCCCGAGCCGTTCGGTTAAGCTGAACGGTGATGGCCGAGCGCGGGTCCCAAGAGACAAGGCAGCGGCGATCGGCGCGGGTCGCGCACTTGGCGCGGCGCGAACTGGCCGCCTGGCTGACGCTGATCGCCATCATCGCTGTCGCCTTCGCCGTCACCGCGTTCTTCGTGGGCCGTTACCGCAGCAAGCGGGCGGCGCTGGCGCGCGAATGGTACGCGCGGGGCTTGGCCGCGCTGCAAAGCGGCCGCGCGCCGGCGGCCGAAGCCGCCTTTCGCAATGCGCTCGCCTACCAGCCCGGCTCGTTCGATGCGACCTTCGCCCTGGCGCAGTCGCTGGCCGCGGAGCATCGCCTCGCCGAGGCGCAATCCTACTTTCTGGCCCTGTGGCAGGAGGCGCCGCAGTCGGGGCCGGTCAATATCAACCTGGCGCGCTTGGCGGCGAGCCAGAATCGCACGCAAGACGTGATTCGCTACTACCACAACGCCATCTTCGGCCTGTGGAGCGCCCAGGGTGCGGAGCAGAGCCTGCGGGCGCGGCACGAGTTGATCTCCTACCTGCTGGACCACGGCCAAGAGAACCAGGCCGACTCGGAATTGCTGGCGGAGATTCAGTCGTTGCCGCCCACCGCCGCCGCCCATCTCGAGGCGGGGCGGCAGTTCCTCGCCGCCGGCGACCCGACGCACGCGCTTGCGCAATTTCGTGAGGTGCTGCGGCGCGATCCCGACAACGGCGGCGCCCTGGCCGGCGCCGGCGAGGCCGCGTATCAGCAAGGCAGTTACGGGCTGGCGCATCGGTATCTGGCGCGGGCGGCGGTGCGCTTGCCCGGCGATCCTGCGGTGGCGCAACGCCTGGCGACGGTGGCGGCGGTGCTGGATGCCGACCCGCTCGCCTACCATCTTTCCCGCGCCGAGCGCCGCAGCCGCATCCGGCGCGATCTGGCGACGGCGCAGGCGCGTCTGGCCGCTTGCGCGGCGCGGCTGCAGAGCACGAATTCGCAGCCGTCGCCGCTGGCGCCGCTGCTAGCGCGCTCGCAAGCGCTCACCGGGGCGGGACTGCGGCGGCTCTGGCGCGATCCCAATGCCATTCCCAACGTGCTCTCGTTCGTTTTCGCCGTGGAAGAGCAGACGGCCCGCTCCTGCGGCCCGCCGACGGGCGACGATCTCGCCTTGCTGCTGCTGGCCCATGCGCGGGAGCTGACATCGCCATGAGCACGTCTTCCGCAGCGGCGGCCTCGCGACTGGCACCGGCCTGGCCCTCGCGCCTGGCGCGCCGCTTGGCGGCGAAGCGCGAAGAACGCCTGTTCCTGTTCCTCGCCATCCTGATCGGGATCCTGGCCGGGCTGGCGGTGGTCTGCTTCCGGGTGACGATCGAATGGCTGCGGATCGACGTCCTGGGCTCCTCGATCACGCCCGCGCCGCTGCGGCTTTTGTGGGCGCCGGCGGCGGTCGGCTTGGTGATCGCGGCGCTGCTGTTCTTTTGCTTCCCCGGCGCGGGCGGCAGCGGCGTCAACCAAACCAAAGCCGCGCTCTACATCTTCGACGGACACATTCCTTTCTCCACCGTGGTCGGCAAGTTCCTGACCGCGGCGCTGGCCATCGGCAGCGGCCAATCGCTCGGTCCGGAAGACCCCTCGCTGCAGGTCGGCGCGGGGTTGGCGTCGCTGGTGGGACGCAAGCTGCGCCTTTCCCGCGCGCGCTTGCGGCTGCTGGCGCCGCTCGGAGCCGCCGCCGGCCTCGCGGCCGCCTTCAACGCCCCGATCGCCGCCGTCCTGTTCGTCATCGAGGAAGTCGTCGGCCAGTGGAGCGTCGGAATCCTGGGCGCGGTCGTGCTGTCGGCGGTGTCGAGCACGGTGGTGGCGCGCTGGTTCCTGGGCGGCGAACCGCTGTTCCGGGTGCCGGAGTTCGAGCTGCGGAATCCGCTCGAACTCGCCGCCTACGTGGTGCTCGGCGTGATCGGCGGCTTCGCCTCCTTGCTCTTCGTCAAATTGGTGGCGTGGTTGCGGCCGCGCGCGCACGCCTTGCCGCGCCGCGCGCAGTTCTTTCTGCCCGCCGGGGCGGGCCTGCTGGTGGGGCTGATCGGCATGCGCTATCCGCAGGTGATGGGCGCCGGCTACGAATTCGTGGATCAAGCGCTGCACGCGCATTTCCTCTGGACGACGCTGGCGATCTTGGCGGCGCTCAAGCTGCTGGCGACGACGATCTCGTTCACCAGCGGCACGCCGGGCGGCATGTTCGCGCCGACGCTGGTGATCGGCGCCATGGTGGGCGGCGCGGTGGGCGGCTTCGAGCACCATTTCTTCCCCCGCGTGGCGGCCGCAAGCGGCGCGTATGCGCTGGTCGGCATGGGCACGACGTTCGCCGGCATCCTGCGCGCGCCGCTCACTTCCGTGTTCATGATCATCGAGGTCAGCGGCAGCTACACCGTGGTTTTGCCGCTGCTGATCTCGAACTTGATCGCCTACTTCATCTCCCGCACCTGGCAGCCGATTGCGATCTTCGACCTGCTGACCCGCCAGGACGGCCTCGATTTGCCTTCCATGGAGGAGCGCCGCGAGGAAGAAGTTCTGCACGTTGAAGACGCGATGAAGCCGATGACCGATCCCATCGCCCGCCCTTCCGACCGCATCGCGGACGCGCTGGCGGCGGCCGGCGATCGCGCCTTTCTGCTCATCGAGGGCCCCGACGGCAACTGGTCGGGCGCGTTGGCGAGCCGCCTCCAGGAGCTGGCGCGCCAAGGCGAAGGCGGCCGGACGCTGGCCGAGGCCGGCGCCGGCCACCCGCTGCCCGTGCTGCATCCCGACGAGCCGCTGGAAATGTTCTTGCGCGAAGCCGGCGACGCGCCGCTGCTGCCGGTGGTGCATCGCGCCGACGGAAGATTGCTGGGCATCGTCTCGCTGGCGGATTTGCTGACCACTTACCGCGGCGCCGACATCGGCGGCGCGTAAGCCGGCGGGGCCGGAGTCAGTGGCCGGCGGCGCGAACGCCGGTCGCCAGCTCGATGGCGGCGCGCACGCGGGCCAAGCCCTGCGCCAGCGCCGTCGGGTTGCGCGCCTCGACGTTCAGGCGCAGGAGCGGTTCGGTATTCGAGGGCCGCAGATTGAAGCGCCAGTCGCGGTAAGCGGCCGAGAGGCCGTCGGTGAAGTCCTGCTCGCCATCGCTGAACCGCGGCGTCAGCTCCGCCACCACCGCCGCCGGGTCCTCGACTTCGAAGTTGATTTCGCCGGACGTGAAATAGCGCTCGCGCAGCGGTTGGACGAAATCCGCGAGCCGCTTCCCTTCCCGCCCCAGCAGCTCCAGCAGCACGAGCAGCGGAATCATGCCGTTGTCGCGGCACCAGTTGCGGCGGAAATAGAAATGCGCGGACATTTCGCCGGCGAATTCCGCGCCCACGGCCCGCATGGCGTCGGGAATGATGGTCATGCCCGCGCGGCTGAGCACGGTGCGGCCGCCCAGCTCGGCGATCGTCTCCTGCGTCGCCCAGATGCTGCGCGGATCGATCACGATCGTCGCCCCCGGCTGCCGCCGCAGGATCGAGCGCGCCAAGATCGCAGTCGTGAAGTAGCCGGAGAGGAAGTAGCCGGTGTGATCGACGAAGAAGCAGCGGTCGCCGTCGGCGTCCCAGGCGACGCCCAAATCCGCCCCGCGCGAGGTGACGGCGGCGGTGAGCGCGGCGTGGTTGGACTCGAGCAGCGGATTGGGCACGCCGCCGGGGACGGGGAACGAGCCGTCCGGATCGCCGTGCAGCGCGTGCAGGCGCAGGGGCAGCCGGCGGCGCGCGATCACGCGCTCGAGCACTTTTACCTGCATGCCGCAATTGGCATCCGCGACCAGCGTCACGCTGGGAATGAGGCGGCGGTCAATGTAGGAGAGCACATAATCCACGAAGCCCTCCCACACGTCGGCTTCCCGCCGCTGGCCGCGGCGCGCCGCCGGCGGCGGCATGGGCTGCAGCGCGCGCTCGCGCACCTCGGCGAGCCCGCTGGTCAGGGATAGCGGCTGGGCGCCGCGGCGGCAAAAATTGAAGCCGTTCCAATCCTTGGGATTGTGCGAGGCGGAGATGGTGAAGCCGCCGTCCACGGGCAAGGTGGCGACGGCGTAATAGAACATGTCGGTGGAGACGGTGCCGATGTCGAGCACGTCCACGCCGCCGGCCAGCAGCGCCTCGGTGGCGGCGGCGGCGAGCGCCGGGCCAGTGGCGCGCACGTCCTTGGCGACGACCAACGTTTTCGCGCCGAGCAGGCCGGCGAAGGCGCGCGCGATCGCCGCCGCGCCCGCTTCGTCGAGCTGCTGGGGCACGACGCCGCGCACATCGTAGCTCTTGAAGATGGCGGGATCGATCATGGGCGAAATACCGCGCCGGACGGCGCCGATGGTGGCGGCGAGTGGACTCGAACCACTGACCTAGGGATTATGAGACCCTCGCTCTAACCAGCTGAGCTACGCCGCCGCTCGCGAATCGCGACCATAAAAAACGGCCGCCAGAACCGCGGCCTGATTCGATTTTATCATTCGGCGCGCGGCGAGGAACGCCGCGCCGCGGCGGCGGGCGCAACCTACGCCGCGGCGGCGGCGCCGCGAAAATAGGCGACGGTGGCGGGCAAGCCTTCGTCGAGGCCGACGCTCGGCGCCCAGCCGAGCAGCGCACGGGCGCGGGAAATGTCGGGCCGCCGGCGCTTGGGGTCGTCCGCGGGCAAGGGCAAGAACGTGAGCGGGCCGGCAGCGGGGAGCAGCGCGCGCACCCGCTCCGCCAATTCCAAGATCGTGATCTCCTCCGGATTGCCGAGGTTGACCGGCGGCGCCAGCGCGCCTTCGAGTTCTGCGAGCGCCAGCAGACGATCCAGGCCGGCGATCAAATCCGAGACGTAACAAAACGATCGCGTCTGCGAACCATCTCCGTAGAGCGTCAAACCCTGGCCGTTGAGCGCCTGATCGACGAGCGTGGGAATCACGCGGCCGTCATTGCCGCGCATGCGCGGGCCATAGGTGTTGAAGATGCGTGCGATGCGGACGCTAACGGCCCGCAGCCGCCGATAAGTGCTGGCCAGGGCCTCGGCGAAGCGTTTGGCCTCGTCATAACACGCGCGGAGGCCGATGGGATTGACACGGCCCCAATACTCCTCGCGCTGGGGATGTTCCTCGGGATCGCCGTAAACCTCCGAGGTCGAGGCCAGCAGAAAACGGGCGCGCTTGGCCTGCGCCAGCTCCAAGGCGTGATAGGTGCCGGCGCTGCCCGCGCGCAGGGTTTCGATCGGGTAGGCGCTGTAATCGGCAGGGCTGGCGGGCGAGGCCAAATGGGCTACGGCGCCGACCGGCCCGGCGACGCTCCAAGGATCGCTGACGTCGCGGCGCTCGAACGAGAAGCGCGGCTCGCGGCGCAGCGATGCCAAGTTTTCTTCCCGGCCGGTCAGCAGGTTGTCGAAGCAGACCACCTCGTGCCCCTGGGCGATCAGCCGCTCGCAGAAGTGCGAGCCTAAGAAACCGGCGCCGCCGGTGACCACTACGCGCATGCAGGCCCTGCCCTCCGGCGCTGAGGTCTGATGCGCGCGGCGGCGTTCAGGCAGTCCGGCGCGCGGCCATCTCGCGCGTGACCTCGGCTTTCGCCTCGGGCGAAAGGAGGCGTACGGCGAGCGGAAACACGACTTGATCCTCGAGGCCGATATGCTCGCCGTACATCGCGCGCAACTCCGCCACCGCGGCGCGGAAGCGAGCCGCCTCCGCCGCGGGCAGCGGACCGTGCGCCAGGTACTGTTCGCCGAGCGTGTCCACGGTGGCGTGCAGGGGATCGGCCCGGCGATGTTCGCGCTCCAAGCGCTCGAGCAGGGCAAGTGCTGCGGCGGCCTCGGCGCTGCCGGTGGCGCGCAGCCGCGGGAACAGCGAAGCCTCCTCGTCGGCGTTGTGCTTGGGCGCGGCCTCGCGAAAATAGCGCAGCGCCGCCGCGAGCCCGTCGCGCAGCGTGCCGTCGGCGGGGCGCTCCAGCGCCTGCCCGGCGCGCTCCAGCGCGGTCAGGAACATCTCGATGCGGCGGTGGCAATCGCTCATCAGCCCCATGGGATCGGCTGCGGAATGCGGCCGGACGCCGATTTGAACAGGCATGCCCCTAGGATAGCAACTGCGCCGGCGCCCGTTGCCGCGCCCGGGTTAGGGCTGAAGCTCACGCTTCCAGAAGTTCTCCATCAGCGTGTAAAGGTGCGTGCGGGCGGCGCGGTCGGCGATCCCGTGGGTGCGGTTGGGATAGATCATCAACTGGAACGGGCGGTCGTGCTCGACCAATTGCTCGATGAACTGCAGCGAATTCTGAAAATTGACGTTGTCGTCGCCGGTGCCGTGCACGAGCAGCAGATGGTCGCGCAGGTCGCCGGCGAAGTTGACGGGGCTGCTGTCGTGGTAGCCCTCGGCGTTGGTCTGCGGCATGCCCATGTAGCGCTCGGTGTAGATCGAGTCGTAATCGGTCCAGTTCGTCACCGGGGCGACGGCGATGGCCGCTTTCCAATTGCCGGGCGCGCGGGTCAGTTCGTAGAGGGTCATGTAGCCGCCGTAGCTCCAGCCCCAGATGCCGATGCGATCGGCCGCGACATAGGGCTGCGCTTTGAGCCAATGGAGGGCGGCCAACTGGTCGGCGAGTTCGATGCGCCCGAACTGGTGCTTGATCAGCGCCTGCTGCGCGCGATCGGAGTACATGTTGGCGCGATTATCGACGTCGAAGAGGATGAAGCCGTCGCGCAGGAGCAAATTGTCGAACCAGGTATTCGGGCCGCTCCAGGCGTCATTCACGGTCTGCGCCGTGGGACCGCCGTATTGGTTCATGATCACGGGATATTTGCGCGCAGGATCGAAGTGGGCCGGTTTCATCATCCAGGCCCAAAGCTTGGTGCGGCCGTCGGCGGCGAGGATCTGGAAGAACTCGGGCGGCTGCAAGCGATAGGCGGAGACGTCGGCGGCGGCGTGAATCACCTGCTCCGCGCCGCCCCCGACCGCGCGCAGCGTCATCGCAGGCGGCGCGACGGCGGTGGAGAACGTGTCGACGTAATGGGTGAAATCGGGCGACATCGAGACGGCGTGGGTGCCCGCGCCGTCTGTGATGCGCTGCGGCGCGCCGCCGTCGAGCGACACGCGATAGAGATCGGTGCGATAGGGGACTTCGCGGGAGGCGGTGAAATAGACCCAGCCGCCCTGCTCATCCACGCCTTCGAAGTGCTTCACGTGCCAGGGCCCGTCCGTCAGCTTGCGCAGCTCGTGGCCCTGAAGATCGAACAAATAGAGATGATGCCAGCCGTCGCGATCGGAGCCCCAAAGCAGCCAGGGCTTGCTTTTAAAGAAGTAGTAATCGAAGACGGGGTCGAGCCAATACGGATTGTGCTCGTGCAAGATCGGCCGCGCTTGGCCGGTAGCCGGATCGGCTTCATACAGCGTTTCGTCGGTTTGGGCGCGATTCATCACCAGGGCGTAGACATGCTGGCCGTCGGGCATCCAGCCGACGCGCGGCAGGTATTGGTCGGGCATGCCCGCGACGTGGATCCAGCGGATGCGCTGCGTCGCCAGCGAATAGACGCCGAAATGCAAGATCGGGTTCGGATCGCCCGCCTTGGGATATTTCTCCTCGTACACCGTCGGCCAGTGCGGCAGCAAATTCGGAATGGGATAATCCGGCACGGGATGCTCGTCGAATTGCATGAAGGCGATGTGCGTGCTGTCGGGCGACCAGGAGTAGCCGCTGCGCAGGTCGAGTTCCTCGGGATAGACCCAATCCATGCCGCCATTCAGGATTTGATCCTGGTGCGGCGCGATGGCCGTGGCCGGGGCATCGCCATCGGCTTCGATCTTCTGATAATGAACGTCGCCGTCGAGCACGTAGCTGATGTACTGTTCGTCGGGCGAGACCTGCGGGTTTTCCTTGTAGCCGGGCTCGCTGCTCAGGCGGGCGATCTGGCCGGTGGCGGGCGTGAAGCGATAGAGCTGGTCGTGATTGACGTATACGAGAAAATCGCCCTTGGGCGACCAATGATAGCTGGCCATCCCGTAGCGCGACTGGCGCTCCTGCCGCACCTCGCTCTGCACCGAATGGCTTTCCTTCTGGCCGGCGCCGGCCAGCACCGAACCTTTCACCAGCAGCCGCGTTTCCCCCGTCGCTACGTCCACCACATACAGGTCGGCCAGCTTGCTGCCCGCCTGCTGTAACAGATACGTCAAGTGGCGGCCGTCGGGACTCCACTCGACGGTGCTGGGCGCATAGCCGGTCAGGCCGGGCTCGCTGTAAATATCGGCAACGGCATAGGGCTTCTGCGCAAGCGCCAGCGCGCTGAGAGCGCACACGATCACGCAGCCAACGGGCCCAATTCGACGAAACGGCGGCATCGGGGTTTTCCTCGGGAGTGACAGGCGAGTTTACAACACCGCACCGGCCGCTAGCGCGTCCCGGCGCGCGCGTCACGCCCGGCGGCGCCAGCCGCGCGTTGAACCCGGAGGACAGGCGCGCGCCAGCCGCCGAAGCGGCGGTTTAAGGGGCGGGACCGGCTAATCTCCCGACGCAGAATGGGCGTTTTTTTACTCCTCGCTTGCCTTGGACGCTATCCTTTTTAGGTATGCTCACCAGCAAGGGGCGGGTTAGGAGGAGAAGTGATCAAGAAGACGAAGCGGCGCCCGACCATGGAGGAGATCGGACGCGCGGCGCGGAAGCATTTGAGTGAGGAAGGAGCGGTGGAGATTACGTCCGAAGCCGTCCGCCAAGCGGTGCAATCTGTGGCGGAAGGCGAGGTCGCCGAGTCCGTTCGACATTCGCAGAAATCGCCCAATGGCAAGGATTAGGACAGCGATGCAGGACCGACCTTTCTGAGCTTTACGCCGATGACGGCGCCTTCGCGCCGCCGCCGGATGCCCGGAAGCGTGACGGCACTTTGGTGTGAGCGCCGAAGACGGAATCGTACGCGGAAGCGAACGCCGCCCGCTCGGCGGGCTTCCCTGCGTGCATGGCGTCGGCAGTGCAAGAGCCGGTGGTAGCCAGCGTGCGCACCGCCTGGGAGGCGTTGCGGGGAGAAGAGCCCGACCTGAACCGCGTGGCGCGCCGCCTGGCCAAATTGCTGACAGTGACGGCGCTGGCCAGCGCGCTGATCGGCGGTTTCGAGGCGCTGGCGGAACACTATCGCGGCAGCTTCAATCAATGGTCCATGTGGACCCCGGTGGGCGCCAGCGCCGCTCTGCTCGGCGCCAGCGCCGCCGCGCTCAAGAGCCGGCGCGCCTTTCGCCGCTGGCTGCCGGCCGCGAGCTGGCTCACCGTTGCCGACGGCTTGGCCGGCGTCTTCTATCACACTCGCGGCATTCACCGGCGGCCGGGTGGCTTCCGCCATGCGACGTTCAACATTCCCGCCGGCGCGCCGCTGTTCGCGCCGCTGATCCTTTCCGGCGCCGGCGTGATCGGCCTATTGGCCGCCCTGCTTGATCGCAGCGCCGAGGCGCAAAGCCGCCGCCAGCCCGGCGCACTTCCCCATGAGCCGGCAGCCTAGCCCCCGGCATCCGCCTCGCGGTGAACGGATCGCCAGCCGCTACGTCGATACCGGCTATTACCCCGGCTACGACGTTCTGGACAACCAACAAAATTGGGACGAAGTGACCTGGAAGGCGATCCGCGAGCGCATGGAGCAAACGCCGCCGATTCGCTTCTTCACGGGGCACGAGCATCGCCTCTACGAGCGCCTTTGCAACCTGATCGCCGGCCAAGATCCCGAGCGCGACCCCTGGATCGTGCCGATCGTCAATTTTCTCGACCGCAAGCTTGACCGCAATGAAACCGACGGTTATCGTTTCGCCGGCATGCCGCCCATGCAAGAGGCGTTTCGCCTCGGCGCCCGCGCCGTGGATGAAAGCGCCATGGCGGTCGGCGGCGGCAGCTTCAGCCAACTCGCCGCAGCCGGCCAGCGCCGGGTGATTTCGCTGCTGGCGCGACACGAGCCGCCGGGCGAGCTGTGGCGGCAGCTCGAGCCCAAGCACTTCTGGCACATGCTCACCACGGCGGTGCTGCACATCTTTTACTCGCATCCTTATGCCTGGAACGAAATCGGTTTCGGGGGTCCCGTCTATCCCCTCGGGTATTTGCGCCTGACCGAAGGCCTGCCGGACCCTTGGGAACGGCGCGAAGACCGGGCGGCGCCGCGCTACCGGCGCGGCGAGCGGGCCGCGTAAGGAGCAGCCGGCGATGTGGCGGCATTTGAGCATCAAGCGGCTTATGCGCGAGCAGATGCGCCGCTACCGCCGGGACGAAGTGATTGATTTCGCAATCGTGGGCTCGGGTCCCGGCGGCAGCATGCTGGCGGATAAGCTTTCGCAGGTCGCGGGGCTGAAGATCGTGGTCTTCGAAGCCGGGCCGGTGGTGGACCCGCTCGAAGACATGGTGAGCGACGAAATGGCGGCTCGGCCGCTGTACTGGAACGAAGACCGCATCAGCGGCGGCGGCCATCCGCTGCATTTCGGCCGCAACAACAGCGGCAAGTGCGTGGGCGGCTCGAGCGTGCACATGGCGGCGTTCGTGCCGCGCTTGCATCCCTCCGATTTCCGGACGCACACGCTGGACGGGGTGGGCGTGGATTGGCCGATCCAATACGAAGATCTCGAGCCCTATTACGAATGGCTCGAAGACGAGGAGCCGGTGTCGGGACCGCTGTGGTATCCGTGGGGCAAGCCGCATGGGCCTTATCGCAACGGCCCGCATTTGATTTCCTCGGCAGGCCTGAAGCTGGCCGAAGGGTGCAGCAGGCTGGGTATTCGCTGGGTGCCGGGGCCGGTCTCGATTCTCAACGGCAGTTCGCGGCCCGATGGCCGCTCCCGCTGCACCTACCGGGGCATGTGCCTGCTCGGCTGCAAGCCCAACGCCAAGGCCAGCCCGATCACCAACCAATTGCCGCGGGCGATTCGCCGCGGCGTGGAGGTGCGCGCCGACACCATGGTCGGGCGGCTCGAGCACGACGCGCAGGGCAAAATCACCGCGCTGCTCTGCTTCGACAGCGACGGCCGCGCCTATCGCCAGCGCACGCGCTTCGCCGCCGTGTGCGGGTATGCGATCGAGACGCCGCGGCTGTTGCTGAACTCCGACTCGCCGCTGTTTCCCGACGGCCTGGCCAACCGCAGCGGCGCCGTGGGCCATTACTTCATGGCGCAGGCGGCGGCCAAGTGCGTGGCGTGGTTTCCGGACCTGGTGCGGCAATACAAGGGGCCGCCGGCGCAATGCTTGTCGGAAGATTTCTACGAGACCGACCCGCGCAACGATTTCAAGCGCGGGTTCTCGCTGCAAACCATCGGGCCGCTTCCGGCCGAGTTCTCCGAATCGCTGGCCGAGCAGGGCTTGTGGGGCGAGGAGCTGCGCGACGCCATGCGCGATTACAACCATTACGCGGCCATCGGCATATTGGGCGAATTGCTGCCCGACGAGCGCAACTACGTCCGCCTCGCGCGCGGCCCCGACACCAAGGACCGCTTCGGTTTGCCGGTCGCCGAAGTCATCTTCAACCTCTTTGAAAACGACCGGAAGCTGATCGCCGCCGCGACGCGCAAGGCCGTCGAGGTGCTCGAGGCGGCCGGCGGCTCGCGGGCGTTCACGCAATTGAGATTCGCGCACATCGTGGGCGGCTGCCGCATGGGCCGCGATCCGCGCGCGAGCGTGGTTGACGAATGGTGCCGCAGCCACGACGTGCCCAACCTCTTCATCGCCGACGGCAGCGTCATGGTGACCCAAGGCGCCGCCAATCCCGCGCTGACCATCCAGGCGATCGCCGCCCGCGCGGGAGACCATCTTGCCGGGCAAGCGCAGCGCTGGGCCTGAACTCGCACCGCCGGCGCCGCCGCGTCCGGCGGCGGGTCGAATTCGCATGGAACTTTGCAGCGGGAACTGCGTATACGGGGTGGGAGAAGCGAGCGTGCAAGCACGAATGATCTTGATCGCCGTCCTATTGGCCGCGCTGCAACCGGCGCCGGCTCACGCCGACGAATGGCACAAAACCTTCAACGTTCAGAGCCAGCCGGCCGTGCACGTCACGACCAATGAGGGCAGCGTGCAGATCAACTCCTGGGATCGGCCGCAAATCGACGCGCGCGTGGTCACCAGCGGCTGGCGGATTGGCGATGGCGGCGTGCAAGTCACCGCGATGCAAAGCGGAAACGAAGTCGATCTGACGGTCAAAGAGCCGAGGAACTGGGGTTTTAGCTTCGGCAGCCGGTGGGTGAGGGTCGAGCTTACGGTGCCCCGGCGTCTCACGCTGAATGCCCGGACGGGCGATGGCAACGTGGCGCTGTCGTTTGTGGGCGGCACGCTCGAGGTCCATACCGGCGACGGCAACGTCGAGGGCCATAACCTCGACACGGCCAGCTTCCAGGCCACGACCGGCGACGGAAATATCCGGCTGGACGGGCGCTTCATGGCGCTCAACGCCCGCAGCGGCGACGGCAATCTGCAGATCGAAGCCGCGGACGGCTCGACCGCGGCGCAGCCTTGGTCGCTGCGCAGCGGCGACGGCAACATCACCCTGGCGCTGCCCGACGGCTTCAAGGCCGACCTGGCCGCGCATACCGGCGACGGCTCGATTACGCTCGATCTGCCGGTGACCACCACGGGTGAGGTCCGGCGCTCCGACGTGCATGGCCAAATCAACGGCGGCGGCGGCGCGCTGAACTTGGAGACCGGCGACGGCTCGATTCACCTGACGCGCAATTGACGGCGCGGCGCGGCGGGATCGCTGCGGGGCGTCGCCGCGCGTCGCGCCGGCGCGCCTCCGCCGCGCCGAGGACGGGCCGCCAGCCGCTGGCAGCGTTCCCCGGCCTGTGCCCACGGGCGATACTAGAGCGTGGCTCCACGGCTGCGCATCGGCTCCCGCGGCTCGCAATTGGCGCTCTGGCAGGCGCGCCATGTCGCGGCGCGGCTCGGCGCGGATATCGAAGTGATCACGACCAGCGGCGATCGCATCGCTCAAGCACCGCTTGCGCTTTTCGGCGGCAAAGGCCTGTTCACCAAGGAGATCGAGGAAGCGCTATTGGCCGGCCAGATCGACCTCGCCGTGCACAGCCTCAAGGACGTTCCCGCGGAGCTGCCCGCCGGCCTAGTGCTGGCCGCGTTTTTGCCGCGCGAGGACGCCCGCGACGCCTTGATCGCGCCGCCCGGCACGACCCTCGCTTCCCTTCCCGCCGGAGCCCGCGTGGGAACGAGCAGCTTGCGCCGCAAGGCGCAATTGCTGGCGCATCGGCCCGACCTGCGCGCGTGCGACTTGCGCGGGAATGTGGACACACGGCTCTCCAAATGGGCGCAGGGCGAATGCGACGCGCTGGTGCTGGCTGCGGCGGGATTGCTGCGGCTGGGCAGACAGGAAACGATCGCCGAATATTTGCCGGTGGAAACCATGTGCCCGGCGGCGGGCCAGGGCATTCTGGCCCTGGAGTGCCGGGCTCAGGATCGCGCGGCGCTCGCGGCCGCCGCGGCCCTCAACGACGAGGCGAGCGCGATGGCGGCGTCGGCCGAGCGCGCGGTGCTGCACGCGCTGGGAGCCGGATGCCAAACGCCGATCGGCGTGCATGCAAGCGCCGCCGCCGGGGAGCTGCGCCTGCGCGCGGTTTTGGCGGAACCGGACGGCTCGCGCGTCCTGCGCGCGGAAGCGGCAAGCGCGCGCGGCCCGGCCGCCGCCGCGGCGCTGGGCGAAGCCGTGGCCGCGCAACTCGAGCGCCAGGGCGCGCGGGTACTGCTGGCGCGGCTCGAGGGCCTTCCCGCTTCGGCTCCGGAGGCGCCGTGACCGAAGATAGCAAGCCTTTCGCGGGCCGCCGCATCGTCGTCACGCGCGCGCGGGAGCAGGCGAGCGGTGTGCTGAGCGCCTTGCGCGCCGCGGGCGCCGAAGCCATCTCTCTGCCCACGATCGCGTTTGCACCGCCGGCCGAGTGGGCGCCGCTCGATGCCGCGCTGGCGCGCTTGGCGGAGTACGACGGCCTGATTTTCACCAGCGCCAACGGCGTGCGCGCCTTCTTCCGGCGGGGGCAAGCGCTGGGATTGGCGCCGGCGCGCCCGGCGCGGGCCTGGCTTTGCGCCATCGGCCCGGCGACGGCGGCGGCGCTTGCCGAGCAGGGCTGGCGCGCCGACATCATTCCCGCCGACTACGTGGCCGAGGGCGTGGCGGCGGCGCTGGCCGGGCGGGAGCTGCGCGGCCGGCGCATCCTGCTGCCGCGCGCCGCGGCCGCGCGCGACGCGCTGCCGCGCGCGCTGGCGGCGGCGGGGGCCGAAGTCGACGTGGTCGCCGCCTACCGCACCGAATTGCCGGCCCGGGCGCGCGCGCAAGCGCGCCGCCTTTTCCCCGCCGGCCCGGGACCGCGGCCCGACACCGTGCTGTTCACGAGTTCTTCGACGGCGGAGAATCTCGCGCGCTTGCTGGGCGAGGACTACCGCGAACGCTTGGCGGGCGTTTTGCTGGCCTCGATCGGGCCGGTGACGAGCGCCACCCTGCGCCGCTTGGGCCTCGAAGCCGGCATCGAAGCCCGCGAATTCACCACCGACGGCCTGCTGGCGGCGCTGGCAAGCGGCGCGCCGCGCCCGCGCCGTGCGCCCGGCGCCAACAGCTCGACATAGGATGCGGTGATGTAGTCCGCCGCGCCGCGCCCGAGCGCGGCGGCCACGCGGTCGATCCAGCGCGGCGGGCCCTCCAGCTCGAGAAAGCATCCCGCCGCGGTTTCGTCGAGCGAGGCCTCGCCGTGGCCGTCTGCGAAGACCGTGCGGTAGCGGTCGTAGATGAAGACGGGATGAAAGCCGGCCACGGCGAGCACGGCCGCCATCTCGCCGCCAGCCGGCAGGGCCAGCTCCGCCTCCTCGCGGGCTTTATAGCGCCCGCGCGCGACCGGCCCTTTCGCGGTGAGCGTCCACAACGCGCGCCGGGCGGCGCCGCGGCGGCGCAAGCGGAAAAGCCGCTGCGCCCGCCGCAGGCAGCCGCGTTCGTCGTCGAAGATCCAGTTGCGCTCGAACTGGCGACCGCCGCGGCGGCGAAAACCGAGCCGCGCCAGCTCGCGCACGGCGGCGCGCGGGCTCGCCAGGGCCAGCTTGATTTCGACTTCGGTTTTGCGGGGCATGGGGGCGCAAGCGCAGGGCGCGCGGGCGGTCAGCTCGCCCGCTCGACCATGAGCAGGGGCAAGTCCTCGAGGGCGTCGCGGTAGGGCGAAGGGGGAAAGAGCAGGATGAGCTCGCGCGCGCGTTCGGCATGTTGGCGCGCTTCCAGCCGCGCGCGCGTTAGGGCGCCGGAGGCGGCCAGCAAGGCCTGGATTTCATCGAAGGCGACCGACCGATATCCCCGTTCGCGCAGCACGCACTCGAAGTGGGCGCGGCCCTCGGCGGAAGCGGCGGCATAAGCATCGAGACAGGCGAGCGTCATCTTCCCCTCGCGCAGGTCGTTGCCCACGGGCTTGCCCAATTGCGCGGCGGAGGCGGTCAGGTCGAGCAGATCGTCCACCATTTGGAACGCCAGGCCGAGGTGGTGGCCGTAGGCGCCCAGGCGCGCGATGATGTCATCGCCGAGTCCGCCCAGCATCGCCGCCAGCTTGCACGAGACCGAGAACAGGCGCGCGGTCTTGCGTTCGATCAACTCCAGGTGCTGCTCGCGCGTAACCACCCGGCCCGTCATCTCCTGCTGCAGCAATTCGCCTTCCACCATGGCTTGCGTCAGCGTGATCAGCTCGTCGAGGATGCCGAAGTGGCGCAACTGCAGCGCGACCTTGAAGGCCTGCATGTAGAGCCAGTCGCCGGCGAGCACGCATTTCTGCGTGCCCCAGCGGAAATTGGTCGAGGGCCGGCCGCGCCGCGTCTCCGCGCCGTCGATCACGTCATCGTGGATCAGCGTCGCCGCGTGGATCATCTCCACCACCGTCGCCAGCGCGATCACTCCCGGCCCCTCCACGCCGCAGAGCGCCGCCGCCAGCAGCACCAGCGCCGGCCGCACGCGCTTGCCGCCGCCGGCGTGCAGGTACTGGCCGATCTCGGTGATCCCGGAGACCGTGGAGACCGTGTCTTCCAGAAATTGCGCCTCGACGCGACGCAGCGCATCGCGCACCAAATCGAAGGGCGACGGGCGCGGCACGGCGCCGGCCGGCGCCGACGAGGCTGGAGCGGCGTCACTCACAAGCTGCGGTAGTTGGCGAACTGCATGTCGATGCCGAAATCGTGCTGCTTCAGCAGCGCGATCACTTCTTGCAGGGTATCGCGATCCTTGCCCGCCACCCGCACGGAATCGGACTGGATCGAAGCCTGCACCTTCTTCTTGGTGTCTTTGATGTACCGGACGATCTCCCGGGCTTTATCGGCCGAAATTCCCTGCTGGATGTCGATCTCTTGCCGCGCCCGTCCGCCCGCGGCCGGCTCGATCTTGCCCGGCGACAGCGCGCGCAGCGGCACGCCGCGCTTCACCAGCTTTTGGTGCAGCACTTCGGCCACCGCCTTGAGCTTGAATTCGTCGGCGCTCTCGAGCAATAGCTTGTGGTCCTTTTCGTTCAGCTCGATGCGGCTGTGCGAATCCTTCAGGTCATAGCGCGTTCCCACTTCCTTTAACGTCTGCTGAACGGCGTTCGAGACTTCCTGCAGGTTGACGTTGCTGACGATATCGAAGGAGTTTTCCTTGGCCATGGACGCGGGCTCCGGCGCGACTCGCGCTCGATCTTTTATTGAAGCACAGCCGCGCCCCAAGCTGGCCGTGAAGCCGCCCCGAGCCGCGGCCGGCGGGGGCGCCGGGACGCGCGCGCCCGCCCCATACTGAAAGCGTCGATGCCCCTCGATCCCGAGAGTCTGCTGCGGCACATCGAACGCCAGCCGCATCGCCGCGCCAGCTTCAAGCAACTGCTGCGCACCCTCGGGACCAAGGCCGCCGCGCGGCGGGAACTGAAACTCATGCTCGCCGAACTGGTGCGCGAGCGCCGTCTGATCGAATCCCGGCATTATTTCGGACTGCCGGCGCGGCCGCGGCCGGCTCCGGAGCGGCTGCCGGCGCGCACGGCCGAGCGGCCGGCCGCTCCGGGCGAGATCGCCGGCCGCATCAGCGTGCATCGCGACGGCTTTGCCTTCGTGCTGCCCCGCGACCGGCGCCAGGCCGAACCGCTGCGCGGCGACATTTTCATTCCGCCGCCGTTCGTGGGCGGCGCCATGCACGGCGACACCGTGGCGGTGCGGGTGCTGCGGCGCAGCGCCGAGGGCCGCGCCGAAGGCAAGGTGACGCGCATCCTGCGCCGCGCCCACGCCACCGTGGTCGGCGAGTTCCGCCTGGGGCGCCCGCACAACCTGGTGCTGCCCTTCGACGAGCGGCTGCGCGAGCCGGTGGTGATCCCCGCCGGCCAGGAGCGGCCGGCGGCTGGGAGCGCCGCAACGCCCGATCGCGTGCTGGGCGGCGAGGCGCGCGCGCGCCACCGCGCCGCCGCCGTTCCCGGCTCCGTGGAAGCGCTTGACGGCCTGATCGTCGACGCCGAGATCACCGAATTCCCGACGCCGACGAGCGCCGCGCGCGGCCGCGTCCTCGAGGTCCTCGGCCGCCGCGACGACTTCGGCATCGATATCGAGATCATCATCCGCAAGTACCATCAGCCGCATCGCTTCCCGGAGGAAGTGCTCGCCGAAGCCGCCGCAGCACCCGCGGCCATACCGACGGACGAGATCGCGCGCCGCCGCGACTTCCGCGCGCTGCCGGTCGTCACGATTGACGGCGAGTCGGCGCGCGACTTCGACGACGCCGTACACGTGGCGCGCCTGCCCGGCGGGGAGTTCGAACTGCAAGTGCACATCGCCGACGTCGCCTACTACGTCGCCGCCGGCTCGGCCATGGACCGCGAGGCGCGCTTGCGCGGCACCTCGGTGTACTTTCCCGATCGCGCGGTGCCCATGCTGCCGGTCGAGCTCTCGACCGACCTTTGCAGCTTGCGCCCGGGCGTGGATCGCCTGGTCTTGAGCTGCTTGATGCGCTTCGATGGCGAGGGGCGGCGCCGCGCGTACGAGATCGTGCCCGGCATCATTCGCTCCGCCGCGCGCATGACCTATACGGAAGTCAACGCCATCTTGCAGGGCGACGAACTCGCGCGCCGCCGCCACGGCGATCTGGCGCCAGGCTTCACGTCCATGCTCGATCTGCAACAGCGCCTCTACCAACGACGCATGGCGCGGGGCTCGATCGACTTCGATTTGCCCGAGCCGGAGATCGCCTTCGATGAGTTCGGCCTCATGCGCTCGATCGTGAAATCCGAGCGCAACGTCGCCCATCGCATCATCGAGGAGTTCATGCTGGCGGCCAACGAGACCGTCGCCGGCCATCTGCAGGACCGCGGCATCGCCTCGCTGTATCGCATCCACGAACCGCCCGACCCGGAAAAGGTCGCCGAGTTCGAAGAGATCGCCGCCGGTTTCGGCTATTCCCTCGGCGCCGCCGTGCCCATGCGCCGCATCGCGCCGCGCGGCGGCGCCGGGCGGCGGCGCGCCCCGCTGCTGGCGGCCTCGCGCCACGAGTTCGAGATTTCGCCGCGGCAATACCAGCGCCTCGCCGCCAAGCTGGCGGGCAAGCCCGAGGAACGCATCCTATCGTTTCTCATGCTGCGTTCGCTCAAGCAGGCGCGCTACGCTGAAGAGAATCGCGGCCATTTCGCGCTCGCGACCTCCACCTACACCCATTTCACCTCGCCCATCCGCCGCTATCCCGATCTGCTGGTGCATCGCATTCTTAAGGCGGCGCTGCCCGGCTCAGCGGGAAACCCGCCCCTGGAGCCTGCCGAACTGAGAGTGCTGGCCGAAGAGACGAGCGATGCCGAACGCCGCGCCGACGAAGCCGAGCGGGAGCTGATGGAGTGGAAGAAGGTTCGCTTCATGGAAGGGCGATTGGGCGAACGCTTCCCCGCCCTGATCTTGCACGTCACGAAGGCGGGCTTTTTCGTCGAACTCGTGGATCTCTTCATCGAAGGATTCGTGCCGATAGGCGCGCTGCCCGGCGGCCGCTATCAATTCCGCGAGGGGGCGCACGAGCTCGTCAGCGAACGTTCTCGCCATCGCTATCGCCTTGGCGACCGCTTGGAGGTGATCGTGGACCGAGTCGATCCGGTGCGCCACCGCATTGACTTCGCTCCGGCGTAACCCCGCCGGAGCCACTCTGGCGCTTCAGGCGCGAAACGGGCTTCCGAACTGGAGGTTGCCGCTCGGCTAGGCGGCGGAGAGCGCGAACTTCACCTGATTGCGCCCGGCGGCCTTGGCGGCATAGAGCGCCTGGTCGGCGACCCGCAGCAGTTGCGCGGCGGTGCCGCCGGCGCCGGGAAACGCGGCCACTCCCACCGACAAGCTGACGCCCTCGAGCGCAATCCCGTCGTGCTCGATGCGGATGCGCTCGACCCCGGCGCGGATCTCCTCGGCGCGCTGCCGCAGGGTCTCCGCATCCGTATCCGGCAATAAAACGAGAAACTCCTCGCCGCCATAGCGGCAAGCCAAATCGGCGCCGCGCGTATGATGTTCGAGAAAGCGGCCGATGGCTTGCAGCAGCGCGTCGCCGGCGCCGTGGCCATGGCGGTCGTTGAAATTTTTGAAATAGTCGATATCGAGCATCAGCAGGCCGGCGCCGCGTCCGGTGCGCTGGGCCCGGCGCAGTTCCCGCTCCAGCGATTCTTCCATGTAGCGGCGGTTGTACAGGCCGGTGAGCGGGTCGCGCAGCGCCTGCCGCTCCAGCTTGCCGCGCAGTTGCAGATTGCTCAGCGCCAGGGCCGCCTGCACGGCCAACGCCGCCGCCATCGGCGCCAAATTCCGCGCCAGGGAGGACTCGTTCATGGCCGGAGACGCGGTCGCGAGATGGAGCACGCCCATGGTGCCGCCCGGGCCCAGCAGCGGGACGCAGAGCGAATGGGTGGTGCCGGGCGCCTTGTGTGCGCAGGTCAAGCCGCCCATCTCCCCGCTGCGATGCAAGCGTCCGCGGCGGCAGGCCCAGCACTGGTCGGCCGCGAAGACCAGCGCCGGCGGCGCCGCACCCCAAGCCGCTACCACCTCCAAGGTCGAGTCGTCACCGCGCGCCATGGCCAATAGGCCGGTCTCGGCCCGGTAGGCTGCGCCCTCGGGGCTCTCATCGCCGCCGGCCGCGAACATCAGCTCCGCGCTGCGGGCGATTACGCGAAAGGCTTCCTCGAACGTTTGGCAGCTTTGCAGCCATTCGCTCATTTCGTTGAGGCGGCGCATCCATCTCTCACGCTGCTCCAGAGCCATGACCTTATTCGTCAGCTCCGCGGTGCGCTGGCGCACTTGCTCTTCGGTGGCGGCCTGGGCGGCCCGCAGGCGCTGCTCCAGCTCCTTTTGCTCCGCCAGAAAACGATGGCGCTCGATGGCGTAGCGCAGCGCGCGCGGCAGCAAGGCGCTGCCGCTATCCACCTGGCTCTTCAGTAAATAATCCTGCGCTCCCCGTTGCACCGCGCTGATCGCCAGTTCGTCATCGTCGCGGCCGGTCAGCACCACCACGGGCAAGTCAGGCGCCCGCTCGCGGACCGCGGCGAGCAAATCGAGCCCCCAGCCGTCGGGCAAGGACAAGTCGAGCAAGAGCACATCGAACCGGCGCGCGTCGATCGCCGCCAAGCCGTCGCGCAGCCGTGACCGATGCGTCACGCGCGCCGCCCCAAGGCGCTCGAGCAACTGTGTCACCAGCGCCGCGTAGGCCGCGTCGTCCTCCACCAACAAGATTTCTAGTGGGGTTGTCGTCATGCACCAGCCTCTCGATTTCATGCCACCGACGGCAGCACGCACTCACGCATCCAGAACGCGGCGAGCGCGCGCACCACGGCGCGAAAATCAGCCAACTCCATCGGTTTGCAGACGTAGCAACTGGCAAACTCGGCGTAGGCGCCGAAGATCTCCGCTTCCTCCCTGGAGGTGGTGAAGATCACCACAGGAATCGCCTGCAGCCGGGGATCGCGCTTGATGTCCTGCAACAATTCCTGGCCGCTTTTCTTGGGCAGCTGCAAGTCCAGAATCACGAGATCGGGCCGGCGCGGCAAAGAAGCTTCCAGGTATTTCCAGGCCTCCTCGCCATTCCATGCATGATCCAGTTCCAAGTGCCGCGCGTTAGCCAGATCGGGAATCGCGGCCAGCAGCGTTTGCATGGTCAGGTGGGCGTCAGCGGGATTGTCCTCGACCAGGAGAATTCGAATCACGGGTTTAAGGTCATTTGGTGTCGGCGTTGGCATGAACGTCAGGGTTCGGCGCTCCTTCCTCGGCGGCATCGGCGGCGGGCAGGGTGAAATAAAAGGTCGATCCCTCGCCCGGGGCGCTCTCCACCCATATCCGGCCGCCGTGCATCACAACGATCTTCTTGCACAGGGCCAGTCCGATGCCGGTGCCGCTGTATTCGGCCGCGGTGTGCAGACGCTGAAAGGGAACAAAAATGCGCTCCGCATGCTTGGGTTCAAAGCCGATACCGTGATCGCGAACCCAAAACTGCCACTCCGCGCCTTGGCGGCAGCTGCCGATCTCCACCCGCGGGATAGAGCCGTGCGGGACAAACTTGAGCGCGTTGGCGAGCAAATTCTGCATGAGTTGTTCGAGACGGCTGGGAATGCCGGCCACTTCCGGCAGCGGACCGACGCTGACCAGGGCATGTGAACTCTCGATCATCGCGCGCATGCCGGCGATGACCGCGGCCAGCAGGCTTTGCATCGCCACCCGTTCGCCCGGCTTTTCAGACATGCCCAGGCGCGCGTACTCGAGCAGGCCGTCAATGAGGCGTTGCAGCCGCCGCGCGCCGTCGAGAGCGAAACCCAAATATTGCCGCGCGGGCTCGTCGAGCCCATCGCCCAGGTGCTCGGCCAACAACTGAAGAAAGCTGGCGATCGTGCGCAGCGGCTCTTTCAAGTCGTGGGCGGCGATGGAGGCGAATTGCGCCAACTCGGCTCGCGATCGCTGGAGCTGATCGAGCGCGGCGGCGAGCTCCTGCATCTGGCGCCGAATAATCCCGTTTTGGCGGTGCAGCTCGACGAAGGCGCCGACCTTGGCGCGCAACACCGCCGGCACCACCGGCTTCAGCAAATAATCCACGGCGCCCAAATCGTAAGCACGGTAGAGAGCGGCTTCGCCCGGCCGGCCGGTGAGGAAAATGATCGGCGTCGTCTGGCTGCGCGGCTGCGCCCGAATCAGGCGCGCCGCCGCGAAGCCATCGAGATCCGGCAAGCCGACGTCCAAGATCACCAGCGCAAAATCGCGTTCGTGGAGGCGCTGCAGCGCCTCCCGCGCGGAGGCCGCGCCGACGATATCGGCGCCGAGATCCGCCAGCACCGCTTCCTCGGCCAAGAGACTGACGGGGTCGTCGTCCACGAGCAGCACCGGCGCGGGCGGCAGCTCGCTGGCGGCGGTTACGCTGCGTGCTGGTTGGTTGGGCTGGGCAGCCATCGTTGCAGCAAATCCAACATCTGGTGGAGATCCACCGGCTTGGCCAAGTAATCGCTGGCGCCGGCTTGCAGGCAGCGCTCCCGATCTCCTTCCATCGCCTTGGCGGTCACCACGATGATCGGCAGCTCCGTCCATTGTGGCCGCGCGCGCAGCGTCGCGATGGCGGCGTATCCATCCATCTCCGGCATCATGATGTCCATCAGCACCACATCCACGCGCTCGCCGCGGCCGGCAATTTCCTCGAGCAGTTGCAGGCCCGCCCGGGCGCTGTCGGCATGCACGGCGATGATCCCCTGCGCTTCGAGCGCGCTGGTGAGGGCAAAGATATTGCGGGGATCGTCATCGACTACGAGTACGCGCCTGCCCGCCAGCGGCGCTCGCGGCGCGGCGGCGGCCCCGTCTTCCGCGCCGGCGCGGTGGCCTTCGCGGGCGGCCGGCGCCGGGCGCGCGCCCGGAGCAACCCGGGGCAGCAACAGCGTAAAGCGGCTGCCGGCGCCCAGCTTGCTCTCCAACTCGATTTCGCCCCCCAAGCGCCGCGCCAATTCCCTGCTGATGGAGAGCCCCAGGCCCGTGCCGCCGTGCTTGCGGCTGCTGGTGCCGTCGGCCTGGCGGAAAGCCTCGAAAATCGCGCGATGCTGGCTGGGATCGATGCCGATGCCCGTGTCGGACACCGTGAAGGCCACTTGATCGTTCGCGCACCCCTCGATGCGCAGAGCCACTTCGCCGTCATCGGTGAACTTGAGAGCGTTGGCCAGCAAGTTCTTGAGGATCTGCTTGACGCGGCGCGCGTCGCTCACCATCGCCTCGGGCGCGCTCGGCGCCACTTCGCAACGGAAGTTCAGCCCCTTCGATTCGGCGACATGGGCGAAGGCCGTATGCGCGTAGCTGGCCAATTCGGCGAGCGTGACCTCGCTCACCTCCATGATGAGCGCGCCGCTCTCGATCTTCGAAAGATCCAGCACGTCGTTGATGAGCGCCAGCAAATCGGCGCCGGAGGAGTGAATCGTGCGCGCGAAGTGAAGATATTTGGGCGGCAGCGCTCCGTCGCGGTCTTCGGCGAGGGCGCTGGCCAGCAACATCAAATTGTTCAAAGGCGTGCGCAGCTCGTGCGACATATTCGCCAGGAACTCCGACTTGTAATGGGAGGCGAGGGCCAGCAGCCGCGCCTTTTCCTCCAACTCGAGGTTGGTGCGCTGCAATTGTTCTTGGTGGCTGCGCAGCAGTTCCTCGGAGCTGCGCAGGCTCTGCGCTTGGCGCTCGAGCTGCTGGTTGCTCTCGCGCAATTCTTCCTGCTGGATTTGCAGCTCCGCCGCCAGCGCCTGCGATTGCCGCAATAGTTGCTCGGTGCGCATGGTGGTGGCGATCGAGTTGAGCACGATCCCGAGGTGTTTCATGAACTGGCGGAGGAACTCGAGATGCACATCGCTGAAGCGGCCGAAGGTCGCCAGCTCGACGACGGCCTTGGTCTGATCCTCGAAGACCGCCGGCAGCACTGCCACTTGCGCGGGGGGCGCGGCGCCTAATCCGCTGGTGATCGACAGGAAGCCGCCGGGCACGTCGGTAAGCACCACGGGGCCGCCCTCGACGGCGGCCTGCCCGAGCAGCCCTTCGCCCAAGCGCACGCTGGCCGGCGCCGGATGGCGGCGGTCCTCCGCATAGGCGGCTTTAAGGCGCAGCACCGGGCCTTCGCCGTCGCCGGCCGCACCATCCTCCATGGCATAAAACAGCCCTTGTTGCGCCGAGACCAGCGGCGCGAGGCGGGCCAGCGTCAGCCGCGCCACTTCCAGCAAGTCCCGCTGCCCCTGCAACATGCCGCCGAAGCGCGCCAGATTGGTGTTGAGCCAATCTTGCTGGCGGTTGCGCTCGGTCGTCTCTTGCAGGTTGCGGATCATGGCGTTGATGTTGTTTTTGAGCTCCGCGACTTCGCCGCGGGCCTCGACGGTGATCGAGCGCGTCAGATCGCCCTTGGTCACCGCCGTCGCCACTTCCGCGATGGCCCGCACCTGGTCGGTGAGGTTGGCGGCGAGTTGGTTGACGTTGTTGGTCAAATCACGCCAGATGCCGGCGGCGCCGCGCACCCGCGCTTGGCCGCCCAGCTTGCCCTCGACCCCGACTTCCCGCGCCACGCCGGTCACCTGCTCGGCGAAGAGCGCCAAGGTGTCGATCATGTCGTTGATGGTTTCCGCCAGTGCGGAGATTTCGCCCTTGGCTTCGAGCGCCAGTTTGCGCTTCAGATTGCCGTTGGCCACGGCGGTGACGACTTTGGCGATCGAGCGCACCTGGGTGGTGAGATTGGCGGCCATCAAATTGACGTTTTGCGTCAGATCCTTCCAGACGCCCGCGACCCCGCGCACCTCCGCCTGGCCGCCGAGCTTGCCCTCGGTGCCCACTTCCCGCGCCACCCGCGTGACCTCGCCGGCGAAGGCATTGAGCTGATCCACCATGGTGTTGATGGTGTTCTTTAACTCCAGGAATTCGCCGCGCGCATCCACCGTGATCTTCGTCGACAGGTCCCCCTTGGCGACCGCCGTGGTCACGCCGGCAATGTTGCGCACCTGATTGGTGAGATTGCCGGCCATCAGGTTCACGTTTTGCGTCAGATCCTTCCAGACGCCCGCGACCCCGCGCACCTCCGCCTGGCCGCCGAGCTTGCCCTCGGTGCCCACTTCGCGCGCCACCCGCGTGACTTCGCCGGCGAAGGCGTTGAGCTGATCCACCATGGTGTTGATGGTGTTCTTCAACTCCAGGAATTCGCCGCGCGCATCCACCGTGATCTTCGTCGACAGGTCCCCCTTGGCCACCGCCGTGGTCACGCTGGCGATATTGCGCACTTGGTTGGTGAGGTTGCGGGCCATGAAATTGACGCTATCGGTAAGCTCCTTCCATACCCCGGCCACGCCGGGCACCTCGGCCTCCCCGCCCAGCTTGCCCTCGGTGCCGACCTCGCGCGCCACCCGGGTCGCTTCGCCGGCAAAGGCGCGCAGGCGCGCCACCATGGCATTCACGACCTCGGCGGTGCGCAAAAATTCTCCCCGCGGCGCGGTCCCCGCGCCCGAGCACGACATGCTCCGCGATAGATCGCCGCGCGCGACGGCGCCGATCACGCTGGCCACTTCCCGCGACGGGCGCACCAGATCGTCAATCAGCTCGTTCACCGCCTCCGCGCACCCGCTCCATCCGCCCTCCCAGCCCGGCGGCGGCCCCAACCGCCGTTCCGTCTCCCCACGGCGGCCCACGGCGGCCCGCAATTCTTGCAGATTGCCGGCCAACTCGCCGCAGCGCGCGATGCAGGCGTTGAGTTCGGCCGCCACCTCGGGTTCGACCGCCGGCGATGCCACCCGCACGGAAAAGTCGCCCGCGTGGAAGGCCTTCAAGACCCGTAATACTTCTGCTTGCATGCAAACCGAAAGAAACGGCAGGAATTTCCCTGATGCTAGCAGATAAGGTATATACCTGCCAGAAAATAGGCGATTCTAAGTAGATGGAAGGCGCCGGCCGCGGCGCTTATGCGCGCGCCGCCGCGCGCCGCCGCTTCCAGTAGTAGTAGGGGATGCCGGTCAAGATGATACCCAAGCCGATCGACGACGGCCCGAGGTTGTGGAGATAGTTCTGCACCAAGAGCGCCACCGAGGCGATCAAGAACAACGCCGGCACCACGGGATAGCCGAAGCTGCGATAGGGCGAGCGCTCGCCGCGGCGGCGAAACGCGAACAGGGCGCTGACCGAGAGCGCATAAAAGAGCCATTCCGCGAAAATCGTCAGCGTGTACAAGCTCTGGTAGGTGCCGGTGAGGCCGAGGAGCGAGGCGAACACGGCTTGGATCACCAGCGAGACGTGCGGCGTGCGGAAGCGGGGATGCACCCGCGCCAGCGGTTCGAAGAAGAGCCCTTCGCGAGCCAGCGCGAAAGGCGCCCGCGCGCCGGAGAGAATCGAGCTGTTGATGGTGGCGAACGCGGAGATCATCACCGCCGCCGCCACCAGCGCGCCGCCGTAACGCCCCAGGAAGACGGCCGCCATGCTCGCGGCCACGTTGTCGGCCCGTGCAATCTGTTCCGGCCGCAAGACGTAAAAATACGCGACGTTGATCACCGCGTACGCCAGGAAGACGACGAGCACGCCCAGCCCCATGGCCAAGGGGATGGTGCGTTGCGGGTTCTTGATTTCGCTGCCCGCCAGCGTCAGGTTGTTCCAGCCGTCGTAGCCCCAGAGCGCGGCCACCAACGCCGCGGTGAAGCCGCCGACTCCAACCGGCCCGCTCAGCCGCTGCGCCAGATGCTGCCAGTGGCCCGGCGCCCACGCGAAGGCGGCGACGATCAGAAAGGCGATCAGCAAGAGTTTCAGCGCCGTAAAGATCGTCTGCGTCTGCCCGCCCCGGCGCACGCCCAAATAGTTGATCGCGGTGACGCCGGCGATGAGCACCGCTGCCAGCAATTGCGCGCCGTCCACGGCGAGAAACCCGAAGTGGTGCGCCACATCCAGGCCCGGCCAGATGAAGCTGGCGGCGCGGGAGAAGCCGGCGGCGATGGTGGCGATCGAAGCCGGGCGAATGATCCAGAACATGCCCCAGCCGAAGAGGAAGCCCAACAGCGGTCCCCAGCCGTCGCGCAAATAGGCGACTTCGCCTCCCGCCTCCGGCCGCATCGCGCCGAGCTCGGCGTACGCCAGCGCCCCGAAGAGTGACAGCACGCCGCCGATGACCCAGGCGGCCATGACCCAGCCGAAGTTGTGCACGGCCAGGACCATTTCCTTGGGCACGAGAAAAATGCCGGTGCCGATCAGCGTGCCCACGACCAGCGCGATGCACTGCGTCGCGGTCAGCTCGCGCACGAGGCCGTCGCCGGCTTTCGCCGCGGGCGGCGATGCCGTGGCTCGCGCGCGTCCCGGGGGCGCCGCTCCGCTCAAAGCGCCGCCTCCGCCGGGCGGGGTTCGCCGTCGATGCTATGTTCGCGGTCGCGCGGTCGCAGCCAACTGGCCGCATAGCCGGTCACGAAGGTGGTCACCGTTCCGCCTACGATAAACCAAGTGAAGGGCAGCCCCAAGCGCCACAGCGCCAGCGCCGCGATCACGCCCAGCACCATGCCCACCATCGCCCCGAATTCGTTGGCGCGGCGGGTCAGCGTGCCCAGCATGAAAACCCCCAGCAGGGCGCTGAACGGATAGCTAATGATCGCCAAACCCGCCTCCAGCACCGATTTCGAATCGCGGCTGGCGTAAGCCACGACGCTGAGCACGACCGTCCAGCCCACCGTCGCCAGCCGCGACATCCAGACGTAGTGGCGTTCGCTGCGGCCGGGGTTGAGGTGCGGCTTGTAGAAATCCATGATCGTGGTCGAGCTCAGTGAATTCAGCGCCGCACTCAGATTCGACATGGCGGCGGCGATGATGGCGGCGATCACCAGGCCCCCCAGCCCAGCGGGAAAATATCGCGCCAGGTACTCCGGGTACAGCCGGTCGTAGCGGCCAAACTGGCCCGCCGCGGGCAGCGGATGCGTCTGGTAGAAGACGAAGAGCATCACGCCGATCACCAGAAACAGGGCGAACTGCCCGAAGATCACCAGCCAGCTGCTCAGCAGCGCCCAGCGGCTTTCGCGTTCGTTGCGCGCGGAAAGCAGGCGCTGCACCATCAGCTGATCGGTTCCGTGCGTGGCGGTCGTCAGGAACATGCCGCCGATCAGGCCCGACCAAAAGGTGTAGGTAACGTGCCAGGAGAAGTGAAAATCGAATACTTGAAACTTGTGCCCGTGGACGGCGGCTTCGTAAGCGACCCGCGCCCAGCCCCCGGGGATGCCGCGCAAAATCAGGAAGAAGCTGACCAGCGCGCCGAAGAGGTAAATGCAGATCTGGATGAAATCCGTCCAGATCACCGCGCGCATGCCGCCCTCGAAGGTATAGGCCAAGGTCAAGACCGCGATCAGGCCGATCACTTGAATTTCGCTGAAGTGCCAGGGAAACCCCAGCCGTGGCAGCGCCTCCAGCACGACCCCCACGACGATGGCCACGGCCCACACGCGCACGCCCTCGGCCAGCGCGCGCCCGCCCAAAAAAATCAGTGCACTCAGGCTCTTGATTCGCGTGCCGAAGCGCCGCTGCATGAGCTGGTACGCCGTGAACAGTTCGCCGCGGAAATAGTGCGGCAGCAGCACCACCACGATGACGATGCGGGCCAGCAAATAGCCCAGCACGAGTTGCAGGAATTCGAAATTGCCGGCGAAGCTCAGCCCCGGCGTGCTGATGATCGTGAGCACGCTGGTTTCCGCCGCGACGATGGAGAGCGAGATCGCCCACCAAGGAATCCGCCGGCCGCCCAGAAAATAATCCTTCAGGGTGGCGCCCCGGCGGCGAAACGACATGCCGAAGGCGGTGACGCCGGCCAGGTAAGCGGCGATGATGACGAGGTCAAGGCGATGCAGGCCCATGCGGGGCGATGGAGAGGCGGGAGCTAGCCTCCAGGGTACAGCAGGGCCGCGGCGGCGCAAAGATGCACAGCGGCAGGTGAAGGTTACGGTTTTCGCGTCGGCCGGATCAAGACTTCGCTGGCGAAGCTCTGCGGGGCCTGCGTCACCAGCATGGCCACGACGTGAGCTACGTCGTCCGGTTGCAACATCTTGCGCCGATCCTTGCCCCGCTCCGGCACCAGGTCCGTATCCACCGAGCCCGGGCAGATCACGCTGACCCGAATGCCGTAACCGCGCAACTCCTCCGCAATCGAATAGCTGAGCCCGTTGAGGGCCCATTTCGACGCCGCGTAGGCGGCGCCGCCGGGGACGGGATTATGCGCCGCCAGCGAGGAGATGTTGACAATATGGCCGGTCTGGCGCTGGATCATGTAAGGAGCGGCAGCCCGCACCGCGAGATAGATCGCGCGCAAGTTCGTCTCCATCACCGCGTCCCAGGTCTCGGGAGGAGTCTCGTGCAACGGCAACCCAAAGGCGCCCACCCCGGCGTTGTTGACGAGAATGTCGAGCCGTCCATGCGGCCGAGCGGCGGCATGCACCATCTCCGCGACGGCCTGGGGCTGGCGCAAATCCAGGCAATGAATGCGGCCGCGGCCGTTCAGCCCGCGCGCCACTTCTTCCAGCCGCTCCCGGCTCCGCGCCGCCAGCACGACTTCCGCTCCCAATTGCGCGAGCCGGCGCGCGATCGCTTCCCCAATCCCGTGGCTGGCGCCGGTGACGAGCGCAACTTGCTCCGCGAGGGGTGTTTCTGCCATATTTCCTTCAAACCTTCCGGGCTGAGGTTTTTACCCATCCATCCGCGCGATCCGAGCCCGGCGGGTCTGGCATCTCAAGACGATGGGAAATCTCCGCTCGGCTTGCCGAAACGCAGATTCCCTTCTATAATCCACCCTTTTGCAAGGTGGTGCCCTGAATAGGCAAGCTCAAGGAGTGAAGGGAGAAGAGGAGATGAAGCACGTGGCAAAACTCATGGCGCCGATTTCGGTGTCGCTGGCGTTGCTGGCGGGCCTGACCCTGGCCGCGCAGAATCAAGCGGTCCAGCAACAACAGGCGCCGCCCCCCAATTCCGCGCAGCAACAGACTTCTCCCGCCCCGGCGCCGGCGACGCAGGCAGCGCCGGCCGCGGAGCCCGCTTCGCCTCCGATCCCACCCTGCCCCGCGCCGGCCCCCGCGCTAACCACGCGCAAGTGGAAGGGCAACGGCACCCCCAATTCTGAGCGCGCCGAATACGACGCTTACGTCAAGGCAACCCAGGCCACCGACCGAGCGCAGCAAGCCCAGGACTTCGCCGCCTTCGTGCAGCAGTTCCCGAATTCCGATTACCTCATGCCCGCGCTCGAAGGCGAGATGGGCGCGCAAGCGCAAAGCAACAACAACGCCGGGGCCATCGATACCGCGCTGCAAATTTTGAAAAGTCCTAAGGCGGACGCCGACGCGCAGGCCGATGCCTATACCGTTTTGGCCTATTTGCTCCCCGCCGAAATCGGCAAGCTGACCGGCAACGATCCCAAGATCGAGACCATGCTCGGCCAGCTGGACTGGGCGGCGCAGTGTGGCGCGAAGGAACTGGCCGGCGCGACGCCGCCGGCGGGCCAGAGCGCCGAGCAATTCGATCAGAAAAAGGCCCAATCCGCGTACATCTTCAATCGCGCCGAAGGCTTCGTGGCCTTACAGCGCAAACAGTACACGACGGCGGTGGCCGACCTGACATCCGCGATTCAGTTCAACAACAAGGACGTCTCCGCTTACTACTGGCTCGGCATCGCAGAACTGTCGCAAAAGCCCAATCCCGATTTCAGCGCCGGCATCTTTTATATCGCCCGCGCCAACAGCCTGTCACCGCAAACCTCCGTGATCAGCCAGTACTTGAACAACGTCTATAACGGCTATCACGGCTCGCTGGACGGGTTGGAACAAGTGAAGCAGGCAGCCGCCGCCAATCCGACGCCACCCGCCGGCTTCCACATCCAGTCCGCGGCCGAGATCGCGGAAGCGGCCAACGAGGCGGCCATCGCGGCGGCGAAGGCGGAGCGGGAAAAGCAGATGCAGGTTCTGTATCCGCCCGATACCTTCCGGGGCATGAAGCAGCGGCTCATGAATCCCGACACTGCCTCGGGGGAATGGAAGCAGATCAAGGGCCAGGGCTATCAGTTTGAAGGCATCGTGATCTCCGCCGAGCCGCGGAGCGTGCAAGTAGCCGTGGATCCCTTCGACATTCAGGATCAGAAGGCGGATGTGCACCTGATTTTGACGACGCCGCATCACGATCTCCAGCCGGGCCAAAAGGTGATTCTGGAAGGCATTGCAACCGATCTGCAAACCAGTCCGGACTTCATGCTGACCCTGACGAAGGGCACGATCAAGCCGGCCTCTTAAGCCGGGCTCGCGCCGGAAGTTTTTCTGTCCCTTGGACCGCGGCGACGGGCACCGCCAAACCACGCAAAGCGCAGCGTGTGCTAACGCGCCGCGGCAGTGCGCTCAGCTTCGAGCGCGCGCAAGCGGGCGGGCAAGAACGGGTGAATCAAGGCCTGGTAGGCTGCCGCGCCCACAACACCGCCGATTAAGGGCCCGGCGATCGGCACCCACCAATAATGGTTCGGCGCGGGCAGCGCCGCTGTCCCCCAACCGCTAAAGAAGCAGAAAAGTCGCGGCCCAAAATCTCGCGCCGGATTGATCGGCCAGCCTTCCAGATAGCCCATCGAAGCGCCGATCGCCGCCACCAGCAATCCGATGATCAAAGCGCTGGAATTGGCCATGGGCGCCATTTCGTTGTACTGCTCGGTGATGGCGAACAGGCCGAAAAGAAAGAACCCCGTCATCACGATTTGATCCACGAAGGCGTGCATCGGCGTGATCGCGAAGCCGGGATGGGTGAAAAACACCGCCGCCGCCCCGCCCGCTGCGCGCGTCAGTTGGTGCGATTGGTTGAACGCGTCAATCACCGGCGAAAAGAGCAAGTACACGATGCCGGCGCCCACGAAGGCGCCGGCCACCTGGGCCGCACAATAAGGGCCGACTTTTTTCCAAGGAAAGCGACGAAAGAAAGCCAGCGCCAGGGTGACCGCCGGGTTGGCGTGCGTGCCGGATACCGAGCCGGTGACGTAAATGGCAATCGCCACGGCGAGGCCCCACGCGATGCACAGGCCCCAATATGCCCGGCTATACGGGCTGGGCTGATACAGCGTGAACATCGCCGCGGCCGAATCGCCGAAGGCGATGATGATGATGACTGCCACGGCCTCCGAAATCAGCTCCCCCGTCCACTGTCGCCGCATCGGCCCTATTCACCTCGGCAGGGAGTCTGCCACGAATGTCGCCTACCGCGCCAGCCCCAGTGATCCAACTTTCCCCTTGCACTTGGCCGGAAGTTCGGATATTTTCGGCCCGAATCAGCGCAGCGGCCGGGAAGGAGGGCCGATCGTGAAGGAACGAGGCACAGTGAAATGGTTCAATGGAGCCAAAGGTTACGGCTTCATCCAGCGGGCAAGCGGTGAAGACGTTTTCGTGCATTACTCCGCCATTCAGGAATCGGGTTTTCGCACCCTGAACGTAAGGTGAAGCCGTCGAATACGAGCTCTTGAAGGGGCCGAAAGGCTATCAGGCGGCCAACGTCACGCGCGTGGCGGTTTAATGATCTTGCGGGCTTGTGTCGCCGCTCTGGCGGCACTGCTTCTTGCCGGATGCGGGGCGTCGGGCATCCCCGGGCCGAACGCAGCGGCCGGCGTGGCGGCGCCGGCCATCGCGCTAACACCGGCGCTGAATAGCGCTCAGATAGTCCATTTGACCGCAACCACACCCGGCGCCGCGATCTATTACACGCTCGACGGAACCCAGCCGAGCGCGAGTTCGCCGCAATACCGGGCGCCGTTCTTGCTCACCGCTTCGGCAACCATCACGGCCATCGCCATCGTGGGCGTTCAGGCCAGCGCGGCGGCAAGCCAAAAAGTCACGTTGTCGATCCCCTCGGGAACTTTGGTCTGGGCTGACGATTTTGCCAACGCGACGGGTGCAAACGCGCAGCCCGATCCCTCGATTTGGACCTACGACACTGGCAGCGGGGGATGGGGCAATCAAGAGTTGGAGACTTATTGCGCTTGGAACTCCTCCGCCGCACCTTGCGATCCTGCCCAGCCTAATGCTTACGTCGGCACCGACCACACATTGCACATCGTCGCTCGCGAGACGGCGCCAGGCGTTTATACTTCGGCGCGCTTGAAGAGTCAGGGCTTGTTCAGCTTCCAATACGGCCGCGTGGAAGCGCGCATGCTGCTGCCCGAAGGCCAAGGCTTATGGCCCGCGTTCTGGCTTTTGGGCAACGACATTCCCGGCGTTGGTTGGCCAGCATGCGGCGAGCAAGACGTGATGGAGCATATCAATCTGCCCAGTCCGGATTGGATCGCCGGCTCGCTGCACGGTCCGAGCGCCAATCTCTCGCAAAAGTACTACTTTCCCTCGGGCCAATCCCCCGCCGGCTGGCACGTGTATGGGATGATCTGGTCGCCGGCAAAGATCCAGTACTACGTGGACTCGCCCGCGAACGTCTATGCGACGTTCACGCCCGACAGCTTAGCCGGCCAGGCCAACGCCGTCTGGCCCTTCGACCACGGCGACGGAGCGTTCTTGCTCTTGAACCTGGCCGTCGGCGGCAACTGGCCGGGTTCGCCCAATAGCACGACGCCATTCCCCGCCTCCGTCCTCGTCTCCTACGTCCATATCTATACGAACTAAGCCGGCCGCCGCACCGGGTGCGGCCGCCCGCCATCGTCTAACGCAGCCATTCTTCGAGCAGCGCGGCGCGGTCGGATTTCTCGTCCCGGTACTTGACGATCACGGGCGCATACAGCGATAAACCCCACTCCGGCCCGCGCCCCTGTTTCACGGCGCGAGCGCCGGGCACCACCACCGCGCGTTCTGGCACGCGCAACGGCTGGTCATCTGTGGCGCGATGGATCATGTCCCGCGGCAAATCGTATAGCGGCGTCGAACGAGTGAGGATCACGCCCGCGCCCAGGATGGCGCCGGCGCCGACTTGTGTTCCTTCGTAAACGCCGGTATTGCCGCCAATCAACGCATCGTCTTCGACGATGACGGGGCTCGCGTTCACCGGCTCGAGCACGCCGCCGATTTGCGCGCCGGCGCTGAGGTGCACACGCTTGCCGATCTGCGCGCAGGATCCGACCAGGGCATGAGAATCGATCATGGCGCCTTCGTCCACGTACGCGCCGATATTGATGAACATCGGCGGCATGCAAATGACGCCCGGCGCGACGTAGGCCCCGTCGCGCACGCTCGATCCGCCTGGAACCAACCGCACCCGGTCCGCCAGCTGCCAGGGCCGCAAGGGCAGGGTCTCTTTGTCGAAGTAGCGCAGTCCCGCCGCCTCCCCCATTTCCACCAATGCGCCGATCTGGAAGCCGAGCAGAATCCCTTCCTTCACCCAAGCCTCGGCCTGCCAGCCCTTCGGGCCGCGGCGGGCGGCGCGCGCCTGGCCTCGATTCAGAGCGTCTTTGAGTTCGGCGAAGGCGGCCAGCGCTTCGCCGCGCCGGGCCTCGAGATCGGGAGCGGCGCGCAGTTCACGAATTCGAGATGCGAGGCGGTCGAGGTTGGCCATGTCGGCGCCGGGCTATTTCGCGGCGGCCAGGCCCACGGCCGCCAGCGCCCGCTCCAGCTTCTCCCGCGCGCCGCTCGAGAGCGGCACGAGCGGCAGCCGATAGATTTCCTGGCAATAACCTAAACGCGCCAGCACGGCTTTGACGGGAATGGGATTCGACTCGACGAAGTTCATTTGAAAGAGCGGCCAATATCGGAACTGCAGCCGCCGCGCCGCCGGCCAATCGCCGGCCCGCGCGAAGCGAATCAATTCCGTCATCGGCCCGGGAATTTCATTCGAGGCCACGCTCACCACGCCGCGGCCGCCGAGCGCGATCAAGGGCAGCGCCAGGGCGTCGTCGCCGGAAAGCACGGTGAATTCCGCAGGCACGGCGGCAAGCACGTCCGTCATTTGGGTAATGCTGCCGGAAGCCTCCTTGACGCCGAGGATATTGGGAATTTTGGCCAGCCGCGCCACCGTGGCCGGTTCGATGTTACTGCTCGTCCGCCCCGGCACGTTATACAAAACGATGGGCAGGCGCACGGCGGCGGCGATGGCCGCGTAATGCTGGTAAAGCCCTTCTTGGGTCGGCTTGTTGTAATACGGCGCCACGGAGAGGATGCCGTCGGCGCCGAGGCGCTCGATCTCGCGCGCGAGCGCGATCACGCCGGCGGTGTTGTTGCCGCCCGCGCCCGCCAGCACCGGCACCCGCCGCTCCCGCCGCGCCTCTTCGAGGGTAATGGCGACGACGCGCAGATGCTCGTCGCGCGTCAGCGTCGGCGACTCTCCGGTCGTGCCGCCCGGCACCAAGAAATCAATGCCTTCGGCGATCTGCCAGCGCACCAAGCGCCGCAGCGCCGTCTCGTCGAGGCTGCCGTCGGGGAGAAACGGCGTGATCAGCGCCGTGCCGCAACCTTGAAATGCCGCCTTCACTTGGATGCCCCTTTCCCGCCGCCGGCTTCGCGCACTTCGGCGAACTCATGCCAGCCGCGCTTGCCAAGAATCCACTGTGCCGCCGCCAAAGCGCCCTCGGCAAAACCACGGCGCGAGCGGGCCGCGTGCGTGAGCGTGACCGTGTCGGCTTCGCTGTCAAAGCCGACGCTATGGGTGCCCGGCAAAGCGCCCGCGCGCACGCTGGCCACGGTGTGCTGATGGCCGGCCTCGGCGAGGATCGCCGCCAGCCGCTTGGCCGTGCCCGACGGCGCGTCGCGCTTGTGACGATGGTGGGCTTCGACGATGAAGGCGTCATAGCAAGCGGGAGGCAGCGCTGCTGCCGCTGCCGCGACAATCCCATAGAACGCCGCCACGCCCAACGAAAAGTTGGCGCCGTACACCGCGCCCACGTCGGCAGCCTCCACTCGTCTTCGCGCCTGTTCCAAGCGGTCGTACCATCCCGTCGTGCCGATCACCGCCGGAATGCCCGCCGTCATCAGCCGATCCAAGTTCTCGAGCACGGCGCCTGGAACGCTGAAATCGATGGCGACCAAACCCGGCGTCCAGCCGTCGCTCCAATCCGCCGGGGAGCGAATGATCCTGACCACGCGATGACCCCGCTCCACCGCCAATTGCTCGACCAAGCGGTTCATCTTGCCGTAGCCGACCAGGATTAGGTCCATGGGGTAAAGGCAAGTTTAGCAACTCGAACGAGATCGGGAGCGATGCCCGCGAAAGCCGCTTGCAGCCGGCGATCGCGAACCAGCAAGCGAAAATACCTGCCATTTCCGTCACCCCGGGCGCGAACGGACATCGGATAATCTGGAAGAGTCAGGCGGTGACTAGCGCACCCAAACTTTTCGTGCTGGCGGTGCTGATTCTGCCGCTCGCCAACTGGGCCGCGAGCAACGGCGGATTGCCGGTCTGCTGCTGGGGCGGTTTGGCCTGCCCGCGGCAAAGCGCGGCGGTCGCTTGCCCCATGGCCTCGATGCATGGCTCCGGCCGCCAGTGCCTGATGAGGGCGGCGGCCCACCTCCTCCTGCCCTCGCCGGCGATGCCCATTTTTCCCGTCCGGCTTACGCACGCAGCGCCATTCGGAGGCGCGACTACCCGGGCCCTGTCCGCTTCTCTCATCGCGCCGCTTCCGGCCTGGAGCCCGTCGGTCTTTCACCCGCCGCGATCCTTCTTCCGTTAGAGCGCACTCCCACGCGACCGTCTTTCGCGAGCCGCTCCTGTTCGCGTGCGAGCGAAGGATGATCGCACTTTGGCCACGTACGTTCCGCGGGCGTCAACGCCAACCGCCTGGACGGCTGGTCCTCAGGACTGACAGCCGCGGCTTTCGATCGCGGCGACCGCGATGCGAACCGTTCTCGCAAGGAGGATTCATGCGCCGAGGCGCGCGCATCTTGTTTTCGCTGGTACTGCTCCCCTGGCTCGCCCAGGGCTCCATTCTGGGCATCGTGCGCGGGATCGTTCACGACCCTCAGCATCGCCCGATCTTCGGGGCGCAAATCGTCATTCAATCCACGCAGTCGCAGTGGCATGCCTCGGCTCGGAGCGATCGCAACGGCGAGTTCCTGGTCAATGCCGTCCCGATCGGCGATTACACGGTGACCGTGCGAGCGCCGGGCTTTGCGCCGATGATGCAAGCGGTCACGGTGACCACCGGCAGCGCGCCTATTCTGCACTTCGCTTTGGCCCTCGCGGCCGGCAAGACGACTATCGCGGTGTCCGCGGCGGCGCCCGTCGTCGATACCCATTCCTCGACCGCAGCCACGCTCATCAGCGGCGGGCAAATCGCCCGCGCTCCCGGCGCCGAGCGCGCGAATAGCCTGGCCATGATCACCGACTTCGTTCCCGGCGCGGTCGTCGTGCACGATCAGCTGCACGTGCGCGGCGGCCACCAAGTCACCTGGATGCTGGACGGCGTGCCCGTGCCCAGCACCAGCATCGCCAGCAACGTTGGCCCGCAATTCAACCCCGCCGACATCGAGGAGCTGGAAGTGCAGCGGGGCGGCTACTCGGCCGAATATGGCAACCGCACCTTCGCCGTCCTTAATGTAGTCACGCGCTCCGGTTTTGAGCGTAACAACGAGGGCGAACTGCGCCTGGGCTTTGGCAGCTTCGATCAGACCGACGATACCGTGAGTTTCGGGAGCCACACCGACCGGGTTGCGTATTTCTTCAGTTTGGCCGGCAACCGCTCCGATCTGGGTCTGGAAACGCCCTCTCCCGCGGTGCTGCACGATCTGGCCAGCGGCGAGGGGGGCTTCGGCTCATTCATCTTCAACACCGATTCCGCCGACCAACTGCGCATGGTGGTGGCCCTGCGCCACGATCATTACCAAGTGCCGAATACCCCCGAGCAGGAAGCGCTGGGCACGGCGGATTTGGATATCGAAGACGACTCCTACGTCAATTTCACCTGGCTCCATACATTCAGCCCGGCCCTGCTCCTGACGGTTTCGCCCTACTACCATTTCAATCGCGCCAACTATTTTGGGGTCAATGACGTGCCAGTGAGCCCGCGCGACGACCGCGGGGCGCAATTGGCCGGCGGCGAGGCCGAGCTCTCCGGCGTTGCGGGCCGGCACATCTGGAAAGCCGGCCTGTCCGGCTTCGCCGAGCGCGATGACACGCGCTTCTCCCTGGCCGGAGCCGGCGGCACGCTGGGGGAGCGCGAAGTCGTCTGGGGGCAGGTCGAAGCCGCATTCCTCCAGGATCAGTTCCAGGTCGCGCCCTGGCTCACTTTGAACGCCGGCGTGCGCGCAACGCGGTTTGCGGCGACGCTGGCCGAAACCGCGCTCCATCCCCGCCTCGGCATCGCCCTGCGCATCCCCAAGCTCGGCTGGGTGGCACGCGCCTACTACGGACGCTTCTACCAGCCGCCTCCGCTCGATACCGTTGCCGGCCCGTTGTTGGCCTTTGCGACCACGCAAGGCTTCGGATTCACGCCCCTCCACGGCGAGCGCGATGCGCAATCGGAAGTTGGCCTGACGATCCCTTGGCGGGGCTGGAGCCTCGATACCGATGCGTTTCGCACCATCGCGCAGAACTACTTCGACCATGACGTGCTGGGCAATTCCAACATCTTCTTGCCGCTCACGATCGCCGCCGCGCGCCTCGAGGGCTGGGAGGCGGCGCTGCGCTCGCCCCGGCTATTCCAGCGCGGCAGCCTGCACGCGGTCTTTTCCCACCAATACGCCCAGGGTCTCGGCGGGGTGACTGGCGGGCTGACGGACTTTTCGCCGCCCGCCGCGCAGTACTACTTTCTTGACCACGATCAACGCAACACGGCGAGCGTGGGCGGCACGTGGAATCTGCCTCGCAATGCCTGGGCTGCCGCCAACGTCAGCTTTGGATCGGGGTTCCTTCTGGGCGACGGCCCCGCGCACTTGCCCGCTCACACCACCGTGGATCTATCGGTTGGCATGAAGTGGAATGAACATTGGAATTTGGGCGCCAGCGTACTTAACCTCGGCAACCATCGGTTTTTGTTGGATACCAGCAACACCTTCGGTGGGACGCATTACGCCGATCCCCGTCAATTCCTGGTGCAGCTGCGCTATCGGTTCCATTATTGAGACCGGCATCACGCTGGCGGCGCGGCGGACGAGAATGCCGGCGCCGATCAAAAGCAGCATGATAATGACGATCTCGAGCCAAATGCGGCGCCCGCGCCCGGCGCGCATGCGCCTCAAGCCGGCAACACGCCGTCCCGGCTCTTCGGGTCCGAAATCTTGAGGTAATGCTGCCATGTCGCTGCTCTTCGATAGGCATTACGCAGTCTGCTTGCCAAACGTTTCACCCTAAACCGTTGATTTGGCGGGTGCCGAATTAAAACGCTGCTTGCACCTGTCCGGGGATGGGACGCGCCGTTCGATCTCGAACATCGGCGCCGCCTCCTCTGGCTATTTCGACGGAGCGCGTCTCGCGGCGTGAGCAAGCGAGGAGACTCGCAACCTGTCCTATTGAACGTGTACGGTCAGATGAACCGGCAGGGTCGCCGGAGGGCGGCAAAGCGTCGCGGTGCAGGCTTGATAGCGCAGCGTGCCGTTGAGCACGCGCGTGCCCGAGGCATTCGCCGCCGCTCGCAGCTTGAGATTGACGGGCAAGCTGCCGCTAAACACCGCTAGCGGGTCCGGCGAGAACGCAAGCTTCAACTCTTGCGCCTGCGGCCAGCGCACGGCCGAGATGCTCACTCCGGAAGCGGAGCTGATTGCGAGCGTGGTGGGAATCAAGTAGGGCGACTTGGGTTGGTTTGACTGGATATGAAAGCCCGGCGCGATGACGAATACCAGCTTGACCTCCGCCGTTCCTCCCGCCTTCACTGCCGCCTCACCCGACCCGCGCATGGAGACGACCGCGGGCGCCATCGCCGTCTGCGCCACCAGCGCGAGCGCCACGCAGCCCAGAATGCCAATGACGATGCACCCCCACGCCGGGGAATTAGAGAATGCTCTTGATGTGCTGTTGCAGCTCATCCTTGCCTTCCAGTCCCTCGATGCGCATGGCGATGGTGCCGTCGCGGCGAATGAAAAAGGTCGTCGGCAGCCCTAGCGGCAACCCCCAGGATTTAGCCAGCGCGTTGTGGTCCATGACGATCGGATAATCGAGGTGGTTCTTGGCCAAGAAGTCGCGCACATCCTGATCATTGTCGTCTTCGGAGATGCCGATGATCTGCAAGCCCTGCGCTTTGTACTGCGCTTGCAGCTCGTTCCACCAGGGAATTTCGATCTTGCACGGGCCGCACCACGACGCCCAGAAATCGAGCACGACAGGTTGCCCCTTGAACTGCGCCAAGCTCAGCGTTTGCCCGTTGAGCTCTTTCAGCGTCCAGTTGGGCGCGGGCGCGCCGGCGATGTTTCCCGCCGTCATCAATTCTCCGGCGGAGGCATCGGCCGGACCCTTGCCTGCCGTCGCCGCCGCCAGCTCTTGCCGCTGCCGCGCCAGGTAAACCAATCCAACCACGATCACGACCGCGATCACCAGCCAACTGGTGATCTTCGAGCGGTCGCCGTTTCGCGCCGCGGGCGGCGCCGGTGGCTTGGATGGATCTTGCGGTGCGCTTGTCATGGAAATCTCCTACATCACCAGCTTATTGAAAAACGGGATTTTGGCCAAATAGCCGGATAGCACCGTGAACCGATTCGTCAGCAGCAGCACGCCGATCAAGATCAACAGCGCCCCGGAAACCAGTTCCACCGTGTGCAGATGGCGGCGAAAGCCACGGTAAAAATTGGCGAAACGATCGAGAGCGATGGCGGTGGCCAAGAAGGGCACCGCCAAGCCCAGGGAATAGACGACCAGCAAATATATCCCCACTCCGACCGTGTTCTGGCCCGCGGCCAACAAGAGAATCGTCCCCAGGATCGGCCCGATGCACGGCGTCCAGCCGAAGGCGAAGGCGAACCCGATCACGAACGCCCCCAAGCCGCTGCCCGCCGCGTGGGCGCGCAAGCGCTTGTCGGCATAGAGGGCGCTGATCTTGATTACGCCGATCAGATGCAGGCCGAAGAGGATGACGATGATGCCGCTGATCTCGCCCAGCAGGACGCGATAGGTGCGCAGAATCTGGCCGACCGAGGTGGCGGCGGCGCCCAAGGCGATGAAGACGAGCGAGAAGCCGAGGACGAAGAAGATCGCATTGCGCAGCAGCGCCTGCGAGCGCCAGACGCCGGCCGCCGGCGGCGCGGCGACCGCCACGCCTCCGCCCGCGGCCCCGGCCGCCGGCGCCGCTGCTTGGGTTTCGCCGCCGGCCTCCTTGGCGGTGCCCGACAGCATGGAGATGTAGCCCGGCACCAACGGCAGCACGCACGGCGATAAGAACGACAGCAGTCCGGCGAGAAAGGCGTAGGCGAAAGTGACGGAGTGCGCCATGCGTGACTGCTACCAGAATATTGGATTGCCGAGCGGCTGTCCGGTTGCGGGAAAACCGGCCGCTCGGAGCCAGCCGCCCAGGCCCCGCCCCGCTAAACGGCGACGGGCAAAACCCCCAAACGGCGGCCCACGCGGTCCAAAATATCGAGCGCCTGCCGCAGTTCCTCCGAAGTATGGGTGGCGGTCACGATGGTGCGCAGCCGCGCCTTGCCCTCCGGTACGGTGGGATAGGCAATGCCGGTGGCGAGCAATCCCGCCTGGAACAGCGCCCCCGAAAACTCCATCGCCTTGCGGCCCTCGCCGACCATGATCGGCGTGATCGGAGTTTCGCTGGCGCCGGTATCGAACCCGAGCTGCTTCAAGCCGGCCTTGAAGAACCGCGTGTTCTCCCAGAGCTGTTCGATACGCTCCGGCTCTTGTTCCAGCACGTCGAAGGCGGCCAGGCAGGTCGCGGCCACCGACGGCGGATGCGACGTCGAGAAAAGAAAGGGCCGGCCGCGATGATACAGAAACTCGATCAGTTCGCGCGACCCGCACACGTATCCGCCCAGCGCGCCGATGGCCTTCGACAGCGTGCCGACTTGGATATCCACACGCCCGTGCAGGCCGAAATGATCGACGGTGCCGCGTCCGGCTCGCCCGAGCACGCCCGAGGCGTGCGCGTCGTCCACCATCATGATCGCGCCGTGCTTTTCGGCGATCTCGCACAATGCCGGCAGCGGCGCAATGTCGCCATCCATGCTGAACACGCCGTCGGTGATCAGCAGCTTGCGCCCCGGCTGGCCGGCCACTTCCGCCAGCAGGCGGTCGGCGGCGGCGGCATCGCGATGCGGAAAGACCTTGATCGTGGCGCGCGACAGCCGTGCGCCGTCAATGATGCTGGCGTGGTTGAGCTCGTCGCTGATGATGAAGTCCTCGCGGCCGAGCACCGCGCTTACCGTGCCGGCATTGGCGGTGAAGCCGCTCTGGAACACCACCGATGCCTCGGTCTGCTTGAACTCGGCGATGCGGCGCTCGAGCTCCATGTGAATCTTCATGGTGCCGGTGATCGTCCGCACCGCGCCCGAGCCCACTCCCTCGGCATCGATCGCCGCGTGCGCGGCGGCGCGCAGCCGCGGATGGGTCGTCAGGCCCAGATAGTTGTTGGAGCTCAGGTTGATGACCTTCCGGCCGTCGAAGACCGCCACCGGCTTCTGCTCGCCTTCGAGCACGCGCAACTGGAAGCGCAGCCCCTTCTGCTCCAGCTTCGCCAATTCCTCGCCCAAGTACCGCAATTGTGGACGCGCCATGCTTCCTCCCTGCTCAGATGCCGCCGTTGGGAAACAACAAGATCTTCGCCGCGTCGCCGCGCTGCAAGCGCGCCATCGCGCCGGCGAATTCGGCCAGAGGCAAGCGGTCGGTGAAGAGCGGATCGAGCTCCAACTTGCGCTGGCGCAAGAGCGACAGCATCTGATGCCAGGTCTCGAACATGCGGCGGCCGTGAATGCCCTGCACCACCAGACCCTTGAGGATCAGCTCGTTCGCCAAGTCCAGTTCCACCGCGCGCGCCGGGATGCCGAGCAGGCTCACCCGCCCGCCCGCGCGCGCCACGCGCAGCGCCGCGCGCACGCCGTCGGCATGGCCGGAGAATTCCAGCGCCACGTCCACGCCACCGCCCTCGCTCGCCGCCGCGATCTCCTCGACCGCCCCCGCCTGGCGCGAATCGAGCACGTGGTCGGCCCGCAAGGCCTGCGCCATCGCCCGCCGCCGCGGATTCGGTTCGAGGGCGAAGATCGGCCCGGCGCCGCACGCCCGGCACACGGCGATGGCCATCAGGCCGATCGGCCCGCAGCCCACGATCGCCACGCTGCGCGCGGCGATCTCACCCGCCAGCACCGTGTGCACGGCATTGCCCAGCGGATCCAGAATGGCGCCGTATTCCGGCGCGATCGCGCCATCCAGCTTGACGATATTGGCGGCCGGCACGCGCACGAATTCGGCGAAGCAGCCGTCCGCATCCACGCCCAAGATGCGCACGTTGGCGCAGATGTGCGCCTGGCCGGTGCGGCATTGCAGGCAATGCCCGCAGGGCACATGCATCTCGGCGGAGACATAATCTCCCGCCTTGACGGCTTCCACCTCCGCTCCGACCTTCTCGACCACGCCGCAAAACTCGTGGCCGAAGGTCAGCGGCGGCCGCAGACGCCGCCGCGACCACTCATCCCACTCATAAATATGCAGATCGGTGCCGCAAATCGAGGCGATTCGCACCCGCACGAGCGCATCGTGCGCCGCCAAATCGGGCACGCGCACCGATTGCAACTCCGCGCCCGGAGCGGGAGCGGGCTTGACCAGAGCTTGCATGGAGGCCATGGAAATTCGCGCTCGGCGAGCAACCCCAGATGTTAGCACGCGGCCTCGAGCGCCAGCCCATCCCAGCCCATCGCGCGCCGCGGCCGCGTGCCGAAATCGCGCAAGGGCCGGAGCCGGCGTGCATGCCCGTGCCGGCCGGCCGCGGGCGCAGTGACGAAGGGATGGCCCGATCAGCCTCCCAGCAAGCGCCTGGCGGCTTCGCTCACCGCCTTGCCCTCCACGCGCTGTCCCGCCGCCTGGAATTTCGCCATGGCCGCCTTCATCGCCGCGCCCATCTGCTTCGGCTCGCGCGCGCCGATTTCAGCGATGGCCGCGCGAACCGTGGCCTCGATTTCCGCCGCCGAGAGCGCGCGCGGCAAGTACCCCTCGATGATTTGGATTTCGGCGCGCTCCTTTTCGGCCAGCTCCGGGCGCCCGCCCTGATCGAATTGCGCGGCCGAATCCTGCCGCTGCTTGATCTGCGTCGCCAGCACTGCCATGACCTCGGCATCGTCGAGCGGCTGGCGCCGCTCGATCTCGCGGTGCTTGATCGCCGCCTTCAGCATCCGCAACGTCGAAAGCTTCAGTTCCTGGTGCGCCTTCATCGCCGCCGTCATGTCTTGATGGATGCGATCAGCCAGACTCATGGTCGTAGTTCCTTTCCTTGGCTATTGTCGCCGTCTTTGCCGCTCCAGCGCCGCAAGCGCGCGAGCGGCAGCTTGCCGGTGTAGAGCGCCATGCCGAGCACGGAGTCGCAACCGAGCGCCTCGAGGCGCTCGATCTCCTCCAAGCTGGCGATGCCGCCGGCCACGCTCAGCGGCAGGCCGGTGGCGGCGCGCAGCTCGCGCACGCGCTCGAGCGGCAGCCCGCGCATCAGCCCCTCCGTCTCGACCTGGGTGTAGAGAAATCCGCCGCAGTGCGGCGCCGCCATCTGCAGGGCCTCAAGCGGCGTCCAGGGCAATCGCTCCCGCCACCCGCGCACCGCGAGGCGGCCGTCGCGGGCGTCGAGTGCGACGATGATATGCTCGCGCCCCAGGCCGCGCAGGCTGGGCAAAAATGGCGTCAGCCCGGCGGCGGAGAAGGCGGCGCTAGCGACGATGACCGCCTCCGCGCCCCAGCCCAACACTTCCTCGGCGCGCGCCCGGTCGCGAATGCCGCCGCCGACGCGCACGCGAAATCCGGCGCCGCAGCAGCGCCGCACCAATTCGCGATTGTCGCCGGCGCCTTTGGCCGCGTCCAGATCCACAACCTGCACCACGCCAAAGCCACGCAAGGCGTCGAGCGTCGCCTCCAGCTCGCGCGCCAGCGCCTGGCGTTCGCCCTGCACGAGTTGAACGACCTTGCCGCCGGCCAAATCGATCGCCGGGATCACCATGACGGCCGCACCGGAATCCCGCCCGCGGCGAGCGCGCGCTTGAGGGCGGCGATGCTGGTCTCGCCGAAGTGAAAGATGGAAGCCGCCAAGGCGGCATCGGCGCGGCCGCGAGTGAAAACGGCGGCGAAGTCCTCGGCCGAGCCGCCGCCCCCGGAAGCGATCACGGGAATGGAAACCGCGCCGGCAACGGCGGCCGTCAGTTCGCAGTCGAACCCTTGCTTGGTTCCGTCGCGGTCCATGCTGGTCAAGAGAATCTCCCCGGCGCCCATCGCTTCCGCCTCGCGCGCCCAATCCACCGCGTCGCGGCCCGCCGCCCGCGATCCGCCATGCGTGAACGCTTCCCAGCCTTGGCCGGCGCCGCGGCGGGCGTCGATCGCCACGACCACCGCCTGCGCGCCGAAGGCTTGCGCCATCTCGGCAATGAGCCGCGGACGCGCCAGCGCGGCGCTATTGACCGCGACCTTATCCGCCCCGGCGCCCAGCAGCGCACCGCCTTCTTCGAGGGTTCGCACACCGCCGCCGACGCAGAGCGGAATCCAGGTCTCGCGCGCGATCGCCCGCACCGTCTCCAGCAGCGTCGAGCGTTCCTCCCGCGACGCCGACACGTCGAGCATCACCAGCTCGTCGGCGCCCTGCCGGTTATAAGCCGCGGCCAACTCCGCCGGATTGCCGCTGTCGCGCAGCCGCTCGAACTGCACGCCCTTTACCACGCGCCCGCCGTGCACGTCGAGGCACGCGATAATGCGCCGCGTCGCGCCGCCCGCCGGCCGGGATGGAATCGCCACCGGTGCGCTCCGCGGCCAGGTGACGAAATTCGCCAGCACGAGTTCACCGGCGGCGCCCGATTTCTCGGGATGGAACTGCACCCCCATGACATTGCCGGCCTCGGCCGCTGCCGTGAACTCCTCCCCGTGGCACGCGACGTAGCTCGTCGCCTCCGTTACCGGCGCGGCATAGGAGTGCGTGAAATAGAAGCTCGGCGCCAAGCCCGCGCCTGCCAGCAAGCGCGAGGGGCGCCGGCAGGCGACTCCGGTCCAGCCGACATGCGGAATCTTTCCCGGTCCGCGCAACCGCCGCACACGGCCTGGCCAAAGCCCCAGGCCCGCGGCCTCCGGCGCCTCTTCGCTGGCTTCGTAGAGCGCCTGCAAGCCCACGCAAACGCCCAAGAACGGCTTGCCGCTCGCGATGAAGTCGAGGATCGGACGCCGCAGGCCGCGCCCGTCGATCGCCCCCATCACCGCGCCGAAATGGCCAACGCCCGGCAGCACCGCCGCCTGCGCTCGCACCAGCGCGCTCGCGTCGCCGGCCAAGTACGGCTCGGCGCCGAGCCCCGCCAGCGCGCGCCGCACCGAATCGGTGTTGCCGCCGCCGTAATCAACGATCGCGACCGCCAATCATCTCTCCCGAAAACAAAGCGCCCGCCGCGAATGCGGCGGGCGTCGCGAAATCCGAATGCTGAACCGGCTCAGCCCAGCCGCCGCCCGCGCGCCGCGCCAGGGGCGCGATGCAGGCCGCAATGCTGTAAGCGAGCGCTCACGAAGCCTCAGTATAACAGTCAGCCGTTTCTGCAGGCTCGAGAGGGCCCTCCAACGCGGGATGAGCATGGGAGCCGGGGCGAGGGCGATGCGGACTGCGCATGAGCAGACCGAGCGCGGGCAGGCCGTTTCGGTATTCACGTGCAAGCGCAAACGAGCACCCTCCCTTCGAGTCACAGCAACTCCTTCGTGCTCGGCAGCACGTCCAGCAACCGGCGGTCGCGGGCGCAAGCCACGCGCAAGGCGCGCGCAAAAGCCTTGAAACTGGCCTCCACCAAATGATGGCTGCTGCGGCCGTACAGGGTTTTGATATGCACGTTGCCGCCCGCCCCGGCGGCGAAGCCGGCGAAAAAGTCGGGCAGCAACTCGGTTTGCAGGTCGCCGACCTGGCGCGCCCGCGCTTGCACGGCAATGATGGCGTGCGCGCGGCCGCTCAGGTCCACCGCCGCCACCGCCAGCGCCTCGTCCATGGGCATCACGAAGTAGCCGGCGCGATTGATGCCACGCCGGTCGCCCAGCGCCCGCGAGACCGCGGCGCCGAGCGCCAAGCCGGTGTCTTCGACGGTATGGTGCTGATCGACGTCGAGGTCGCCCTCTGCGCTCAATTTCAAATCGAAGCCGCCGTGGCGCGCGAATAGCTCCAGCATGTGATCCAGAAATCGAATCCCGGTGGCGACCTGGTATTGGCCGCGGCCCTCGATGCGAAAGTCCACGTGCAACCGTGTCTCCTTGGTCACGCGCTCGACCACCCCGCGCCGGATCTTCAGCCCCATATCCCCTCCAGCGCCGGCAAAAGCCGCAAGGCTGCGCCCACATCCGCCGCCGCCGCCTGGCAGCCCAGCTCGCGGAATCGGCGGCGCAGCCGCTCGGCATCGGCATGCCCGGGCACGATCACGCCGACGAACGGCACGTTCGCCGCGCGCGCGCACATGGCGTCGTCCACGGTGTCGCCGCAATACGCGAGGACGCCCGCCGCCCCCGCGCGGCGCGCGATCGCTGCCAGGCCCTCGGCGTCGGGCTTGCCGCGGCGCACGTCCTCGAGCGCGATCACCCAATCGAACCAGTGCGCCACACCGAAGCGCGCGAGCGTCCAGGCGGCGTCGGCGCGCGGGCGCCCGGTAAAGATCGCCAGCCGATAGCGCGCCGCCAGCCTCGCCAGCTCCGCAGCCGGCAGCAACCATCGTTCCTCGCGCCGCAAGCCGTCGTCTTCCCCGGCGCCGCGGTAAAAGGCATCGAAGACCGCGACCACGGTTTCGTAGGCCAAGTCGCGGCCGCGGCGGCGCAGCAGTTCCGCCGTGAGATCCCAATCGTTATTGAAACCACCGGCATCCTTCAACGCCTGAATCTCGTCCGGGGCGACTTCGCCGCCGCCCAAGTGGCGCACCGTCGCCGCGATCGCCCGGCGATATGACCGGCTCACATCCACGAGCACGCCGTCCAGATCGAAGGCCAGCACCGGCCTTTCCGCGCCAGCACCCCCGCCGGACGATGCATCGCGCCGGTTGACCGCGGGTTCCCCTCGCTCCGCGCCACCGGTCCCAGGCCGCTCATCGACCCTACGCCAAATCCGGCGCAGCAACGCCACCACCCGCTCGGTCTGCTCGCTTGTGCCGCAGGTGACGCGCACCGTCCCCGGCACGTCGCGCCGCCGGTCGCGCAGCAGCACGCCTTCCTCGCGCGCCGCCGCCAGCAGTTCGTCGGTGCGCTCGCCCGCCTCGAACAACACGAAATTCGCCGCGCTGCGCCACCATCGCAGCCCCAGCTCGGTCAAGACCTGCTCCAGCCGGGCGCGGCTGGCCCAAATCTGCCGCCGATAGTTTTCCGCCCATGCGCGGTCGGCCAGGGCCGCCCGCCCGCAGGCGAGCGCGAGCGAGTTGACTGCGTATGGAGAATGCACCTTCCGCAGCATCTTCACCAGATCCGCATGTGCCGCCAGCACGCCCAAGCGCAGGCCCGCCAAGCCATAGAGCTTCGAAAACGTCCGCGCCACCAGCAAATTGGGCGGCGAGCCAGCGCGCGCCATCAGCGTCGGCTCGCCGTCGCCCAAGAAATCGGCGTAGGCCTCATCCACGAAGAACGCGCAATCGGGCGCGGAGGCAATGCATTCGAGCAGTTCCGCCGCGGCGGTGTGACTGCCCGTCGGATTATTCGGGTTGGCCAAGAACATCAGCCGCGTCCGCGGCCCAATCGCGGCGCGCAAGGAGCCGAGATCGAGCGCGAATCGCCGCCCATCGTCCGCGTAACGAAGCGGCTTCAGCCGCGCGCCGGCGGCTTCGCAGTAGAAACGGTACATCGCATAGGTCGGCTCGACCATGACGGCCTCGTCGCCCGGCTCGAGGAGCGCCGTAACCGCCAGCGCAATCGCATCGTCCACGCCGTTGGTCACGATCAGGGTTTCTGGCGGATGCCCGAACGCTCGCGCGATCTCCGCTTCCGCTTCGCCGTATTCCGGATATCGCGCCAAATCCTCAGCGCCCACCGCCGCCAGCGCGGCCAGCGCGCTCGGGGCGCAGCCAACGGTGTTTTCGTTGAAATCCAGCCGTAGGCCGCGGCGGCCCTCGAGCGGGGGATGATAAGGCTGCATGCGCAGCACCGCTTCCCGCACCTTCATTTCCTCCCCTCCGGGGTCAGGGTCGCTGCGGCGGTGCGCTGCGCGGCGGGTTGCAGGCGCACGGCCACCGAGCCCGCATGCGCGTGCAAGCCTTCGGCCTCGGCGAGGGTGACGATGTGCAGCGCCAACCGCCGCAGCCCGGCCTTCGTCAGCCGCTGCACCGTGATCAACTTCAAAAAGTCCGTCACCGACAACCCGCCCCGCAAGCGCGCCCGGCCTTGCGTCGGCAGCACGTGATTGGTGCCGCTCAGGTAATCGCCCACGGCCTGGGGCGCATAGTCGCCCAGAAACACCGAGCCGGCGTTATGGACCTTGGCCAGGTCCGCGGCGGGCAGCGTCAAATGCTCCGGCGCCAGGCGATCGGCGAGCGCGAGCGCATGCGTCCAATCGCGCGCCAGGATAATGGCGGAGCGCCGCCGCAGCGCCGCGGCCGCGACCGCGTTCGGGCGCGCGCCCATCTGCCGCTCCACTTCCTGCTGAACGGCTCGCGCCAAGTCCCCCGCCGGCGTCACCAGCCACGCCGCCGCCCGGGGATCGTGCTCCGCCTGCGCAATCAAGTCGGCGGCGATGAACGCCGGATTCTCGCCGCCGCGCGCCAGCCACAGCACCTCGGTCGGCCCGGCCGCGAAATCGATCTCACAGTCGCCGGCGACCAGACGCTTCGCCGCCGTCACGTATTCGTTGCCCGGTCCCACGATCTTCGCCACCGGCGCGAGCGTGCGCGTGCCGTAGGCCAGCGCGGCGATCGCCTGGGCTCCGCCCATCACCCGGAACTCCTCCACGCCGGCCAAATGCGCCGCCGCGAGCACCGCGTCCGCCGGCGACGGGCACGCCACCACCACGCGCGGCACACCCGCCGTGCGCGCCGGCAGCGCGGTCATCAGCAGCGTCGAAGGCAGCGGATACCGCCCGCCCGGCACGTAACAGCCGACGCTCTCGATCGCGCGCACCAGTTGCCCGACGCACACGCCCGGCAGGACGCGCCGCATCCATGGGCGCGGCTTTTGCCATTCCGCCATCCGCCGAATGTTGCCCGCCGCCTGGCGCAGGGCCCGGCGCAAGGCCGGTGGCGTGCGCCGCCAGGCCGCGGCCAAGGCGGCCGCGGAGACGCGCTCGCCCGGTGCATACCGGCCCTGCCCCGCCGCCGGGAAGCGGCGGCTCCATTCCGCCAGTGCCGCATCGCCGCGCCGCCGCACGTCGCGCACGATGCGTTCCGCCACGCGTTCGGCGGCGGCGCTCGCACGCTCCGCCTCGCGCCAGCGCCGTTCCAGCCCGGGCGAGCCCGCCCGCACGATCTCCAGCAAGGGTGGCGATGGCCGCGCCATCACATCACCACCTTGTTCAGCGGATACTCGACGATTCCCTGCGCCCTCGCCGCCTTGAGCCGCGGGATGATCTGGCGCACCCGCGCTTCCTCGATGACCGTATTGACCGCGACCCAGTCCGGGTCGCTCAGCGGCGCGACCGTCGGCCGCTTGAGCGCCTCCAGCACCGCCAGCACCGCCTCCAGATCCTCGCGCCGCACGTTGAGCATCAGCCCCACCCGCCCTTGCGCCGCGATCGCTCCATCCAGCAGCAGCGCCAGCGTCTCGATCTTGTCCCGCCGCCAGCCGTCGTTCCAGGCCGAGGGGTTGGCGATGAATTGCGTGTGCGATTCCAGCACGGTGTCGACGATTCGCAGCTTGTTGGCGCGCAGCGAACTTCCCGTCTCGGTCACTTCGACGATCGCGTCGGCCAGCACCGGCGGCTTGACCTCGGTCGCCCCCCAACTGAACTCGACCGTCGCCCGAATACCGCGCTCGGCGAGATACCGGCGGGTGACGCCCACCAGTTCCGTGGCGATCACTTTCCCGGCCAGATCGGCGGCCGCCTGCACCGGAGAATCCTCCGGTACAGCAAGCACCCAGCGCACTTTGTTAAAGCTTTGCTTCGCGTACACGAGATCCCGCACCGCCAGCACCTGCGCCTCGTTCTCGAGCACCCAATCCTTGCCCGTCAGGCCGACATCGAGCACGCCGTCCTGGACGTACCGCGCCATCTCCTGCGCTCGAATCAGCATGCACTCGATCTCGGGATCGTCGATGACCGGAAAGTAGGACCGCGAAGAGACGAAGATCTGAAAGCCGGCGCGCTGGAAAAGCTGCACCGTCGCCTCTTGCAGGCTGCCCTTGGGGATGCCCAGCCGCAATTTCCGGCCCGCGCTCATGCGAACCCTCCCTCGCGCCACTCGTGAAAGAAGCAGCTCCGCCGGCCCTCGTGACAAACCTGCCCCGGCCCTTCCACCTCGACCTCCACGAGCAGCGCATCGCCGTCGCAATCGGTGAAGGCCTGGCGCATGCGCAGCCGGTTGCCGCTGGTCTCGCCCTTCAGCCACAGTTTTTGCCGCGAGCGGCTGAAGAACGTGACGTAGCCCGTGGCCAGCGTCTGCTCCCAGGCCGCGCGGTTCATGAATCCGAGCATCAGCACGTCGCCTTGCGCGGCGTCGCGCACGATCGCCGGCAGCAAGCCGCCTTGTTTGTCAAAATCCAATTCCATGTTTCTCCTTGTGAGCCGCGGGGCCGGCGGGCACGCAAAATAAAAACGCCCGCCGGGCGCGGCGGGCGTTTTTGGGTCTCCTAATTGGGTGCCGACTAGCTCCCGGACCGCCGCCCGCGCGCAAAATGATGCGCGTGATGGTGATGGCGGCGATGGAAGCCCCGAGTCATTCGGAAGTCCATTGTACCTAAAACCGACCCGTCCGCAAAGCCGCGAGCCGGGCCTCCGCGCCCGCGGGCGGCAGCGCAGCCGTGATCCCCGGCCGAGGCAGGAAGCCTAGCGCTCCATCGCCAGTGCGGGCGGCGCGGCAGCCACGAGATCGCCGGCACGGCGCCGCCGGTTCTTGCGCACCGACTTGTGCAAGTACAGCGCGCGGTCGGCATCGGCGAGCAGCGAAGCCGGCGATTCGCCGCCCGCCACGTGCGCGAAGCCGGCCGAGCCTTCCACCGCGAGTTCCCCGCCGTCGTCGCAGCGCACCTGCAGCGGAAACACGCTCCGCACGCGCTGCAACGCGACCTCGGCCTCCGCTTCGCTGGCGCCGGCCAGCAGGATCAGAAATTCGTCGCCGCCCAAGCGGAAAGCCATTCCCGGCGCCAGCCGGGCCAGCGCTTCGGCCAGCGCCTGGAGCGCGCGGTCGCCCACCGCGTGCCCGAAGCGATCGTTGATGGGCTTGAAGTCGTCGAGGTCCACCGCGATGGCCGCCAAGCCGCGTCCGCCGCTCTTCTGCAGCGCGGCGGCGCGCGCCATCACCTCGTCGAGCCGGCGCCGATTGCCCAACCCGGTGAGCGAATCGGAGCGCGCGAGCACCGCGATACGCGATTCATATCGGTCCACCAGCGTGCCGACAATGAACCACACCGCAACAAGCAATCCAGCCCATAAGAGAAACGTCGTCCGCAGAAAGAACGCGCTGAGCGCTTGCGTCCGCTTGATGACGCTCTCGGGATCTTGCGTCACGCAGACCGCCGCGTCGAGGGGCGGCGACCAGTGCGCAGCGATCAAGCGCGTTTGCCCCGTCACCGGGTCCACGGCCCAGCCGCGCAGGGCTTCGCGCTGGGCTAGGGCGGCGGCGAGGGCGAGGGTGCCGCGGCTGCTGCGCACCGCCATTGCCCCCCAACCCGCGCCGACAAACGCCGCTACGGGATGGGCCAGCACGGTGCCGCGCCGGTCAATCAAGAACGCTTGGGCGCCGGGCGCGACCTCCAGGTGCTCGATCAGCCGCTCGGCATAGCGCTGGCCTTCGCCACTTTGGACCGAGCCCCCCGGAGCGGTCTCCTCCAGCACGTTCGCCAGCATGGCCGCAGCCGCCGCGTCGTGGCCGAGGGCCTGCGCCAGCAGCGCGCGGCGCATCAAACTCCAACTGCGCGAGGTAAGTTGCCACTCGCCGATGGCCGAAATGAGCAGCAGCGAACCGACGATCGCCACTTGCAAAACGCGCTTGTTGGCTAGCGCCGCGGACCACTGCACGTCCACATTATCCGGTCGCCGGCCCCTGTTCGTTCGCGCGTATTGCCGGCGCCAGCTACTGATCGGACGCCGTACTTTCGGACAGGCCCACGCGCGATGAGCTCGACCTCAACCGCCTGCGGACTTTGCGGCCGTCCCGCGCCGCCGGGCGAGCGGTTCTGCTGCCGCGGCTGCGCGGAGGTCCACGCGCTCTTCGAGCATCACGGCCTGCTCGACGCCTCCGCCACCGATCTCCATGCGCCGAGCGCCGCGAGCGGGCCGCGGCGCAGCGCGCGCTACTCAATACGCGGCCTTTGGTGTCCTTCGTGCGCTTGGGCGCTGGAACGTTATTTGCGCCGTTGCTCCGGCGTCGTCGCAGCCCGAGTGGACTATCTCACCGCGACCTGCGAGATCGAATATCTGGGCGAAGAATTCACTTTGTCCGATCGCATCCGCGCACTCGGCTTCGAAGCCGTGCCGGCGGACGACGGCGATTGGAGTGGAACTTCCGCTTTGGCCCTGCACGCGGGCCTGGCGTTGTTTCTCGGCATGGGCGTGATGGTGCTGAGCTGGTCGGCCTATGCCCCCGTGCTGGCCGGCCGCCCCGACCCCGGCGGCACCCTGCTGGAAGGCGTGGCGGCTGCAGCCGCGGCCTTGGCGGTCTTTGTCTGCGGCTGGCCGATTTTGCGCCGGGGCGGCCTGGGTCTGATCCATCGCGCCGCCAACATGGATACGCTGATCGCCGCCAGCGGCTTGGCCGCCTTCGGCCTGAGCGTCGCCGAATGGACGCGCGGAAGGCTCACCTACTTCGATATCCCCGCCATGCTCTTCGCGCTGCTCCTCGCCGGACGCTGGCTGGAGAAGACCACGCTTCTCCGCTGCCAACGCGGGCTGGAGCGCTGGCAGCAGGCGCCTGCGGTGGCCTGGCGCTGGGATCCCGCAGCAGCCGCAGCGCGGCCGATTGCGGCCGCGACGCTCGGGCCCGGCGACGAAATCATGCTGCGCCCGGCCGAGCGGGTTCCGGCCGATTGCCGCCTGTCGGCCGGCGCCGTCCTCGCCGACGAATCCCTGCTCACCGGCGAGCCGCAGCCGCGGCGCCGCGAGCCTGGCGATGTGCTGGTCGCCGGCGCGCTCATCACCGAGATTCTCGGCGGGGAGATGGCGCAGGCCGTGGTCGCGCGACCCGCGGCAGCGAGCTGCCTGGCGGAGCTGGCCGCCCAGGTCGAGCGCGCCCGCGGCGCGCGCGCCGCCTCGCGGCGCGCGCAAAGACTCGATCGCTGGGCCGCCTACTTCGTCCCCGCGATCGCGCTCTTGGCGCTCGGCACGCTGCTGGCCAATCTGGCGTGCGGCATCGGCGGCGCCGCAGCCTGGCTGCGCGCCATCGCCGTGCTCGTCTTCGCCTGCCCCTGCACCCTCGGCCTTGCCGTGCCGCTGATCGAAGAGCGCGCGCTCTTGCTCGCCGCCCAGCGCGGCATCGTGGTGCAAGACCTCGATCGCCTATTCGCGCTCGCCACTTGCGACACGCTGGTGCTCGACAAGACCGGCACCGTCACGGAAGGCTCAGCGCGCGTCGTCGCGTTCGCGCAAGTCGCGGTCCGCTCCACCGCGGCCGCCGGCGACAGCGCAGGCTCGGCCGGCAACGACGCGATCGCCCAAACCGTGCTGCGCGCAGCGCTCGCGCTCGAAGCCGGGAGCGTGCATCCGCTGGGTGAAGCGGTGCGCGCCTTTGCCGCAGGGCGCCTGGCCCGCGCCAGCTCGATGCCGATCGCGCCATCCCGCCTCGAGGCGGTGGACGGCGAAGGCGTACGCGGCTGGCTCGATGGCGCGGAGTGGCGCATCGGCCGCCCCGAGTTCGCCGCACCCGCGGGCCTGCCCGCCGAATTCGCCTGCTTGACCGACGCCGCGCGCGCCGCGGCCGAAAGCGCTGTCATCCTCAGCCGCAACCAGCGCCCGCTCGCTCTGTTTCTGCTGCGTGCAACCGAACCGGCGGGCGCCAAGGCGATGCTGAGCGCCTGGAACCGCCGCCGCGAGTTGTGGCTGGTCAGCGGCGACGACCCTCAAGTCACCGCCGCCACCGCGCGCCGGCTGGGCATCGCCCACGCTCAGGGCGGATGCGCACCGCCGCGCAAGGTCGAGCTGATCTCCGGCCTGCGGGCGCAAGGCCGCCGCGTCGCGATGGCGGGCGACGGCCACAACGACGCTCCCGCGCTTGCCGCCGCGCATGCCGGCATCGCCTTCGCCCGCGGCGCGCTGCTGGCTTGCCGCGCCGCAGCCATCACCCTCCTGCATCCGGATCTGGCGGGGCTCGACCGCGTTCTGGCGCTGGCCGGCCAGCTCCGCCGCCGCGAGCGCGCCGCCCTACTCTGGGCGGCAATCTACAACATGGCCGGGCTTCCGTTGGCGGCCATCGGCTGGATCGGTCCGCTCGCGGCGGCGATCGCCATGGTGGCTTCCAGCTTCTCCTTGCTGGCCGTGGCGCTGCTGCCCTTCTCCGCGCTCAGGCCGCGCTGAACTTGACTTCCGGCTGAAAGCGCGCGAACAGCCAGAAAAGAATCGCGATCAGCGGGAAGACCAACAAGCTTCCTTCCGGCCCGACGCTGCCGCCCGTGAGCCAGTGCGACCCATGAAACGACGAACTCAGCAGCGTGTGCCGCGGCACCATGCCGCTATCGGGAACCGAGTAAAGGAAGGTCTCGGAATAGTCCCAGAGGAAATGGAAACCGACGGCAAACCACAGATGTCCGGTGCGCCGCACCGTGAAACAAAAAAACAGGCCGATCAATCCCGCGCTCAGCGCGCCCAGCGCGTTCTCGCCCGTATTGCCCAAATGCATCCCGCCGAAAATGATGGATAGGATGATCGCCGCCGGCCAGAACCCGACACCGCGCGCCAGCGTCACCAGCGCGTAGCCGCGCACCAAGTACTCCTCGGCGAATCCGACCAGAACGAAAACCGCCGCCCAGCTTGCCGCCGCTTGCACCAGCGCCGAGCCGTGAAGCGCCACCGCACCGAAATCGAAACTCCCCGTCGCTCGCAATGCCGCCAGCAGCGCCGTCAGCGCCGCGAAGCCCCAAAGCGCGCCCCGCCAAAACTGGCCGCGAAAGGCTTGCGCCAAGGGCAGTCCGTACGCGCCCATGGCGCGGCGTTCGCCCACACTCATTACTCCTGCCGCGCCGAGCGCCGCCAAGAACGTGGATCCTTCGGGGACCGCCATGAGCAGCGGGCTCAGTTCGTGCCCGCGCACACGCACCGGCAGCCCCAGCAGCACAGCGCCTCCGATTAAGATGACGTCGAAGACGATAAACAAGAGAGCGAAAACCAGCACCCGCCAGCCGGGGCGCAAACCCTGCGGTCCGAGAAAGAGGTTCTCGTCCGGCGGCGGCGGGGCGGCCATATTGCTCGAAGCGTCGTCCATGTCCATGATCAGCCGGTATCTTACCCCCGTTCCCCGCCTCCGGCCGTGCACTCTCGCTCCCTTGCCCAATCAGCGATACTGATCCGTGGCACCGCAAGCACCGCGCTGCGACGCGGTCCTGATCGTCTCCTTCGGCGGCCCCGAAGCACGCGAGGAAGTCGTTCCTTTTCTCGAGAACGTGTTGCGCGGCCGCAACGTCCCACGCCAGCGGCTGCTCGAAGTCGCCGAGCACTACTATCACCTCGGCGGGCGGAGCCCGATCAACGATCAAAATCGCGCCCTCGTGGCCGCGCTCACCGCCGAATTTGCGCGCTCCGGCCCCGCCTTGCCCATTTACTGGGGCAACCGCAATTGGCGCCCGCTGCTCGCGGATACCGTCGCGCGCATGCGCGATGATGGCGTGCGGCACGCGCTGGCATTCGTGACCGCGTCGTTTGGCTCTTTTTCGGGCTGCCGCCAGTACTTGGATGACATCGCCGCCGCGCGCGCCGCGGTCGGTCCCGGCGCTCCGGAAATCCGCAAGCTGCGCCTCTTCTACAACCACCCCGGCTTCATCAGGGCATGGGTGGCGCGCGTGGAAGAAGCGCTGGCGGCTGTGCCCGCCGCCGAGCGCGCGGGCATCCCGCTGCTGTTCAGCGCCCATTCGATTCCGCTGGGCATGGCTCGTTCCAGTCCCTACGTCGCGCAACTGCAAGCGGCAAGCCAATGGGTCGCGGAGGGCCTCGGCAGACAGGAATATCGTCTCGCTTATCAAAGCCGCAGCGGCCCGCCTTCGCAGCCTTGGCTCGAGCCCGACGTCAACACCGCCCTCGAAGATTTGGCGCGCACCGGCGCCGGAGCGGTTCTGGTGGCGCCGCTGGGCTTTCTTTCCGATCACATGGAGGTCGCCTACGATCTCGACTGCGAGGCGCGGCAGACGGCCGAGCGGCTGGGCCTGCGCCTGCTGCGCGCCGCCACGCCCGGCACGCACCCGGCGCTGATCGCGATGATCCGCGAGCTGATCCTGGAGCGCCTCGAACCCGGCCGCTCGCGCGGCGTCATGCCGGGCAGCAAAATTTGGCCCGACGACTGTCCCGCCGATTGTTGCCTGCCGCAGTAAGGGAGGCTGCAGGATTGGCGCCGGGCCCGGCGCCGGAGGGGCGCGCAGCCGCGCTGGGCCTGGAGGAACTCCGCGGTATGATGAAACCGCTTCCCTTGGGTACGGTTATGCGAATTTCTCGCCGAAAACTTCTGCAATGCGCGGGCGGCCTCGCCGCCGCCGCGCTGCCCGGCACACGCCGTCATGCCTGGGCGCAAGCGGCGGCGCCGGGTGACGAGTCAGGCGCGGACCCGGGTCACTCGCCCTATCCGCGGCTGCCGCTCACATTTTTCGCTCACCGCTTGGGCACCGATCACGCCGAGGGCGTCTCGCTGCTGGATATGAATGGCGACGGCCGCCTCGACATCCTGAGCGGCGCCTACTGGTATGAAAATCCCGGCCCCGCCGGCGGCCCATGGCCGCGCCATCAATTCCGCGAAGTGGTGCTGGTCGGCGAGTTTGTTTCCGACTGCGGCGAATTCATCTTCGACGTCAACAAAGACGGCCGCCCCGACTTGGTCACCGCCGGCTGGCAGCGCGACGGACTCTGGTGGTTCGAGAACCCCGGCCACGCCGGCCCATTCTGGCAGTCGCATAAGATCTGCCACTCGATCGACACCGAGGGCATGGCCGCCGGCGATCTGCTGGGCTCGGGGAAGAACGACGACCTTCTCGCCTGCCATTACAACAGCGAGGGGCTGATCTGGGTGAACTTCGCCGGCCGCGAACCGGTGGTGCGCCAGGTCGGCGAGCGCATTGACGGCGGCAGGCACGGCCAGGGCGACGGCCATGGCGTCGGCATCGGCGACGTGGATGGCGACGGCAAGAACGACATCCTGACCGCGCACGGCTGGTTTCGCAACATCGACGCCGCGCATAACCAATGGGAGTGGCATCCCGACTGGGAACTGCAAGAAGCCGGCTTTCCGATCCTCGCGTATGACGTGAATGGCGACGGCTTGACCGACATCATCTACGGGCACGGCCACGATTACGGCATCTACTGGCTCGAGCAGACGCGCGGCGGCGGCCGCCGCAGCTGGCGCCGCCATCTCATTGACGACTCGTTCTCGCAAGCGCATGCGCTCGCCCTCGCCGACCTCGATGGCGACGGCCAGCCCGAACTCATCGCCGGCAAGCGCTATCGCTCCGACCCGAATCCCGGCAACTACGATCCCCTGGTGATCTATTACTACAAGATCGACCGCGCCCAGCGCCGTTTCATCCGTTATCCCATCAGCTACAACGGGACCGCGGGCGCGGGCACGCAGATTCTCGCCGCGGATATTGACGGCGACGGCGACCTCGATCTCATCGTCGCCGGCAAAACCGGGGTGCATTGGCTCGAAAACTACCGCATCGATCGCGTCCCTAACGCCGTGCGCGAGAAGGAACTGCTCTACGACTATCACTGGCCCTTCCCCGGCGAGGGCCACCGCGCGGGCCAGCAAAATGCCCCCGCCGACACTCCGTACTGAGCCCCCGCCGCTGGCGGCCGATGAAGTGCATCTCTGGCGCATCGCGCTGGATGCTCCGGCCGACGCATCACTGCTGAGCCCGGACGAACTCGAGCGCGCCGGGCGCTTTCATTTCGCGCGCGATCGCCGCCGCTTCGTGGCGGCCCGCGCCGGCCTGCGGCGCATTCTGGCGCGCTATCTCGGCCAAGCGCCGCAGGCGCTCGGTTTCGCCTATGGTCCGCAGGGCAAGCCCCGGCTGGCGGCCGCCGGTGCGCCGCCTTACTTCAATCTCAGCCACGCCGAAGGGCTGGCGCTGGTCGCGGTGACGGCCATCGGCGAGGTGGGCGTGGATCTCGAATTTCCGCGTCCGATCGACCCCGGCCTGGCGGCACGGTACTTCGCCGCCGCCGAAATCGCCGCCTTGGAAGCTCTTCCTGCGCAGGAACGCAACCTCGCCTTCTTCCGCTGCTGGACGCGCAAGGAGGCCTATCTCAAAGCGTGCGGCGACGGCGTGCTGGCGCCGCTCGACCGCTTCGAGGTTTCGCTCGATCCGGCCTCGCCCCGCGTGCTCACGATCGGCGGCGACCGCGAGGAGGCTGCACGCTGGCAACTCGCGCATCTGGAGCCTGCGCCGGGCTACGTCGGCGCCGTCGCGCTGCGGGCGGTGGGCTGGCATTGGCACGAGTTGGCGGAATAAGCCGCGCGCCCGCGCGCCGCGGCTTGATTAGGCGGCGGCCGCGCCGGCGAGCGCCCGCCGCAGCCGGTCGAGCGCAATCGTCGTGCTCCACTGGCGGATGCGTTCGCGCTCGCCTACGAGGCGCCGCTCGACCACTTCCACCTTCGCGCCACCCGCGAGCCCGATGAAAACCGTCCCCACCGGCTTCGCCTCGCTGCCGCCGCCCGGTCCGGCAATGCCGGTGATGGCCAGCGCCCAATCGGTCGCGAGCGCGCGGCGCGCGCCCTGCGCCATCTCGCCCGCGGCCGCGCCGCTGACGGCGCCGTGGCGCGCCAGCGTCTCGGGCGCGACGCCGAGCAACGCCTGCTTCGCGTCGTTGCTATAGCTGATGACCCCGCCCTGGAAAAAGCATGATGCTCCCGCCGCCGCTGTCAGGCGCGCGCCCAAGAGCCCGCCGGTGCAGCTCTCGGCCACCGCCAAGGTCTGGCCGGCGCGTCGCAACTGCTCTCCGACCACCGCCTCGAGCGCCAAGCCTTGCGAGGTGTAAACCGCCAGCCCGAGCGCCGCTTGCAGCCGCTCGCGCAGCGCGTGCAGCCTTGGCTCCTCACTCGCCGGCGCGCGCAGGTGCAGTTCGATCTCGCCCGGCCGGGCCGCCAGAATCGTCGTTTCGATCCCGTCAAAAGCCGAGTAAATCGGCGCGGCGATCTCATCCACCGCCGACTCGCCCATATCGGCGATGCCGAGCCGGACCATGACGATGGGCTCCGGCTCGCGCCCCAGTCGGCGGCGCAGCCAGCTTTCGAGCCGGGGCGCAACCTGCTCCGCAAAGAGCGGCCGCAGTTCCCGCGGCGGCCCCGGCAGCAGCACTAAGGCGCGGCCGTCGCGCTCCAGCCATTGTCCCGGCGCCGTGCCCCAACCGTTGGCCAGCGATTCAGCGCCCGCGAGAACGTCGGCTTGTTTCGTGTTGCGCTCCGGCATGGCGGCGCCACGGCGGGCGAAATAAGCGCGCAAGCGCTCGACCAGCGCCGCCGAACGCTCCAACCCCACGCCCAGCGCCTCCGCCGCCGCCTCGCGCGTCAGGTCGTCCTCGGTCGGCCCCAATCCGCCGGTGACGATCAATAAGTCGGCGCGGCCCAGCGCTTCGCGCAACGTCTCCGCCAGATCGGCGCGGCGGTCGCCGACCACATGCTTGCGGCGCACGGCGATGCCCCGCCGGTTCAACTCGCCCGTCAGATAAAGGGAGTCGGTGTCGAGGCGGTCGGCGCCCAGCAGTTCGCTGCCGACGGCGACGATCTCAGCGCGAATTCCGTTCTCGCGCGCCATGTGCGCGCCTTCCTCTCTACGGTTCAGGTGGCAGCGGCGCGCCGGGCGTGCGCCAGTCCAAGTGAAACAATCCGGAGTTCGTGGCCAAAATCAGGGCCGGTCCCCGCGCGAACGCCAATCCCACCAGGTTGTAGCCGCTGATGACCAACTCCGCCTGGCCGTCGCGCGTAATCCGCACCACCCCGCGCCGCCCGCGCACCGAGCCGACGACATACAGATCGCCGTTGCGATCAAACGCCAGGCCCTGCGGCCGCCCCAGCCCCCGGAAGAAAGGCTCGACATCGCCATGCGGGCTGATGCGCCACACCGTGTCGAAACTCGATGTGGTCGGCCCCGTAACGTAGAGATAACGATCGGGCCCGAACGCCAAATGATAGGCCGCGACGCTCGGCTCCAGCGTGGCGAAAACGAAGGTGTTGCGGCTGCGATCGATCTTGAAGATCGTGCCGCTGCGGTCCCCGACGTAGAGGTTTTCCTCGTGATCGAACGCCAGGCCTGTGGCGATGCCCAGGCCTTCGGCGTAAACGGCGGCGGAGCCGTTGGGCGCGACTCGGTACACGGAACCGTCGTTACGGCTGCTGACGTAGAGCGTGCCGCCGCGATCGAACGCCAAGCCGGTGGGATTCACGATCGCGGCTCCCAGCGGCTTGACGTTGTAGTTGGTATCCACCTGAAACAGGCTCACCGGCACCGTCTGGCCGCGGCTGCCGCTGAAGGTGGCAAAGATCGCCCCCTGCGCATCGATGGCGGGATTGGCCACCGGATGCAGGTTTTCGGTGATCGGCACGGCGATGTCCAGATGCAGGCTGTTGCTCTTGCCGGCGCCGTTTTCCGAACCCAGGACCACTTGCACCGCCCCGGAGAGGGCCCCCTCGGGCACGCGCGCAATCACGGCATTCGAAGCGCTCATGAGAATCGCGCCCAATTGGCCGCCGATGTGCACTTCCGGCAAGCGCGCCTGCGGCGGTTTCAGCCCCTGGCCTTCAATGCGCACTTCCCCTCCCGGCAGAGAGGCGGCGGGCAAGAGGCGGTGCAAAACAGGCTGTTCGCTGGCGCGTTCGGATTTACGGCCGAGAACCATGCGCACTGGATCAACTATACCGAACCGCGCGCATTCCCGGCTACGAGCGCCCGCATTCCGCCGTGTCCGGTCCCTTAGCGCCACCCGATTCCCCGAAGCCAGAGGCAGCGAGAAGCGCTCGCCCGCCGCGCCAACACACGCGCCCAAGCGCGCTCCTGCCTTCTTTCCAACGCCGGGCGCCCACTTCCTTTGTATAATCCGCGCTTGCCTCCCACCGGCGCGCCGCATCCCGCCCGCTCGAGCCAAGTCGATCAGAACTTCCGCCGCTCCCTGTCCCTGACCGACGGCACCCTGCTGGTCGCCGGCGGCATCATCGGCTCCGGCATCTTCCTGACGACCGGGGTCATGGCGGCTTCCTTGCCTTCGCCATTGCTCTTGCTGGCGGTGTGGCTGGCGGCGGGCGGCATCAGCCTGCTGGGCGCCCTGGCGTTTGGGGAATTGGGAGCGATGATGCCGAGCGCCGGCGGGCCGTACGTCTATCTGCGGGAAGCCTACGGCGAAGGCGCAGGTTTCTTTTATGGCTGGATCATGCTGGTGGCCGGCCAAAGCGGCTCGATCGCCGCCCTCGCCGCCGGCTTCGCCGAGTATCTTGGCGTCCTGGCGCCCAAGCTCGGCGTCGAGCGCATCGTTTTTTCGCCGCAGCTGCTGGGCTGGCACGGCACTATTTCCGCCGGGCAAATCGCCGGCGTCGCCTGCATCGTCGCGCTCAGCGCCGCCAATTACATCGGCTTGCGCTGGGGCGCCTGGGTGCAGAATCTATCCACGGCGGCCAAGCTCGCCGCCCTGGCGGCGCTGGTGCTCTTGGGCGCGTGGCTGGGCCGCGGCGATTGGCGCCACCTGGCGCCGGCGGCGGGCGGGCCCCTGCCGCACCATCTCGGCGGCGTGCTGCTGACCGCCCTGATCGGCGGTCTGTGGGCGTACGACGGCTGGATTTATCTCACCTATGTCGGCGCCGAGATCCGGCATCCGGAACGTAATCTATCCCGCTCGCTCATCTATGGCATTTTGATTGTCGCCTGTATCTACATTGCCTGTAACGTTTTATATTTTTACGCGCTGCCGATAACTAGACTTGCGGGCGTGACTCGCGTGGCTTTCGCCGCCGTTTCCGCCCTCTTGGGCCCCTCCGCCGCGGGCGCGATCGCGGCGCTGATCATGCTCTCCTGTTTCGGCGCGATGAACGCCGGGATCCTCAGCGGCGCGCGGATCTACGTGCCGATGGCGGCGGACGGGCAGTTCTTTCGCGTTCTCGCCCGCGTGCATCCCCGCCGCCACACGCCCGGCCCGAGCCTGGCGATTCAAGCGTTCTGGGCCAGCGTGCTCACGCTTTCGGGCCGCTACGACCAGCTTTTCACCTACGTCATTTTCATCATGACCATGGCGTACATGGCTTCGGTCGCGGGCCTGTTCGTGCTGCGCCGCAAGCGGCCCGAGTGGCCGCGCCCTTATCGCTGCATCGGCTACCCCTATGTGCCCGCCGTTTATCTCTTGATCACCGCCGTCTTTGCGGGCAATATGGTGCTCACGCGGCCGGGCGAAACCGGCGCCGGGTTGGCGCTGGTGGCGCTGGGGCTGCCGGTGTATCTGCTATTCCGCCGCGGTGCCGCGGCGGCCTGAATCGCATGGCTATTTTCGTCTTCGGCGCCGGACAGATGGGCGCCGCCGCCGCCCTCGATCTGGTCCTCTCCGGCGCCGATGTCACGCTCGCCGAGAGCGATGAGGCGCGGCTGCAGCGCGCCGCGCGCCGCATTCGCCGCCTGGCCGGCCGCGCGGGCGGCCGCCGCCTCCGCGTGCGCCGCCTCGACGCACGCCGCGCGCAAGCCTTAGCCGCCGCTTTTCACGGTCATCGCGTCGTGCTCTCTGCGCTTCCCTACTACCACAACCTCGCCTTGACGCGCGCCGCGCTCCAAGCCGGCTGCCATTTCTGCGATCTCGGCGGCAACACCGCGCTGGTGCGGCGGCAACTGGCACTGGGCGCGCGAGCCGCCCGCCGCAACCTCGCGATCTTGCCCGACTGCGGCCTCTCTCCGGGCCTAGCCTCGGTGCTCGGCGCGCACGCCGTGCGCCAGCTTCGCCGCCCGCGCTCGCTGCGCATCTGGATCGGCGGGCTGCCGGTACATCCGCGTACGCCGCTGAATTATCAGATCGTCTTCTCCGTCGAAGGTCTCATCAACGAGTTGGATGAACCGTGCCGCATTCTTCGCGGCGGCTCGCCGGTTGACGTGGAGCCGCTAACCGAGATCGAGCCGATCGCGTTTCCCGGCTGGCCGCCGCTCGAAGCCTTCATGACCAGCGGCGGCACTTCCACGCTCCCCGACAGTTTCCGCAACCGCCTCGAGACCGTCGAGGAGAAGACGATTCGCTTCGCCGGCCACGCTGCGGTTCTCGCCGGCCTGCGCGCGCTCGGCTTCTTTTCGCAAGCGCGGGAGCGCGGAATCGGGCTTACCCCGCGGCAACTGACCGCCCGCCTGCTCGAGCGCGCCTGGCGCGATCAGGGCGACGACGCCGTCTTGCTGCGCATCGTCGCCGCCGGCGAGGGCGAGACCGTGCGCTGCGAGGCCGACATTCGCGGCGACGCCCGCCTCGGCCTTACCGCCATGGCCCGCGCCACCGCCCTGCCCGCCGCCATCTGCGCCGCGATGCTAGCCGATGGGCGAATTTCCGCGCGCGGCGGCTTGACCCAGGAAGAAGGAGTGCCCGCGGAGCTTTTGATCCAGGAGATGGCGAAACGCGGCGTCGAGCTTCACTTCACGCCATCCGCCAGCTAAACGCAGCGGCGGTATTCGGAAGCCGCTGGCGGCGGCTCCCGGTTAAAATCGGTAGTAACCAGGTCGGCCTTGAATTTACCGAATGCACTGACGCTGTCGCGAATCTTCCTGGTTCCGTTGCTGGTCGCGGTCCTCTTCAGCACCCGCCTGCCGAACCACGAAATCTACGCCACCGCGATCTTTTTGGCGGCGGCGCTGACCGACCTCTTCGACGGTTATTTCGCCCGGCGCCGCCGCCAGATCACCACGCTCGGCGTGCTGCTCGATCCCATCGCCGACAAGCTGCTCATCTCCGCGGCGTTCATCTCTTTGGTGGAAGTCGATCCCCGCCTCGTGCCGGCGTGGATGGTCGTGATCATCGTCGGCCGCGAATTTGCCGTCAGCGGCTTGCGCAGCATCGCCGCCTCGCAAGGCATGACGATCGCCGCCAACGAACTGGGCAAGCTCAAGACCATCTTGCAGATCATCGCCATTACCCTGATCATCGTCGGCCACAAATACGGCGAAGTCGCCGTGGCCGGCATTCCCGTCAACGTCCGTCTGCTGGGCTGGATCGCCCTGTGGCTGGTCGTGATTTCGGCCTTGCTGTCGGCCTTCAGCTACTTCCGCAAGTTTTGGCGCGGCGTTGACGCCAGCTTCAAAGCCAAGCAGTCGGCGGCGCCGCGCTTGAGCCCGGCCGAGCCGCTCGACCTCCGCCGCTAAGTGCGTTGCCCCCCGTTTGGGGGCCAGGAGTCGCGAGGTAGACGCGCCAGGGTGGGCGGCTGCTGGGCAACCGACGGCCATTGGCACGAGACCACCCCGGCATCGTCGAGAGCCGTGGACGATGGCGGAAGTCATTGTTTTTCAAACCTTTTGGGAAGACAACGCGGGTCCAAAAGCGGGCTCAAAAATGGTCTCCTCCCCATTTGGGGGGTAGGCGCCAATTTGGGCGCGACGAGAAAACATGAAGGATGGTTGGACGCTGGCGGACAGCGATCAGCAATCGGCAACTCGGATCGAAAGCGGCGGGCAGCCGGGCAGAGAGGGCGGCAGAAGCGGGGACACGCCGCTCCTTAGGAGCGACGTTGCGCACCGCACGATATCCGCCGGGCCGCACGGGGCCTGGTTCCGATTCCCAGCGTGCCTGAGAGGGCACGCTGGGAAGTCCTGGATCCCAGACGCTCGGAATGGGCGCATCAAGCCCTTCTAGGGAGATGCTGGGCGGAGTAGAAAGGTTGGCCGTGAAAAGGGCGGACCGCGTACAAACGCCGGACGCCGGCAAAAGGCGGACGACAGACGGCAAGGGATGAACGCCGGCGGCCGGAATGTGTCAAACCGGGGCGGTGGCGGCCATGTATGCCGGGGTCATTGGCGACTTGCGGCACCGCCCGAGCGCATCAAGTAGAACCGCAGCGAATCCGTCAGCGCCTCCCAACTGGCTTCCAAGATGTTGTCGGAGACGCCCACCGTGGTCCAACTCAGGCGTCCGTCCGACGACTCGACGAGCACTCGCACCTGCGCGCGGGTGCCGCGATGGCCTTCCAGAATGCGCACCTTGTAGTCGGTCAGCCCCACTTCCGCCAGTTGCGGGAAGCGCGGCGCCAGCCCGCGGCGGAGGGCTGCGTCGAGCGCCGCCACCGGGCCGCGCTCGGCGGCGGTGGCGACGACAGTTTCGCCGCCCACGTTCAGGGTCACTTGCGCCTCGGCGCGCGCCTCGGCCTCGGGCGAGCCGGGCGCGCCAACGTAGCGCGTCTGGATGGCGAAGGCCACCGGGGAGAAGCTGCCGCGATTTTGGCCGGCGCCGCGCAGCAGCAGCTCCAGCGAGGCGTCGGCGGACTCCAGCTCATAGCCGCGATGCTCGAGCTCCTTGACCCGCGCCGCCAGTTTACGCGCCGCCGCGGCATCGAGCGGGGGCAAGCCGAACTCGGCGGCCTTTTCCAGCAAGTTCGACCGTCCGGCCAGATCCGATACCAGCACCCGGCGCGCGTTGCCCACCGTTTCGGGGGCGACATGCTCGTAGGTTTCCGGCGCCTTGCGCACGGCGCTCACGTGAACGCCGCCCTTGTGCGCGAAGGCGCTGGCCCCGACGAAGGGCAGCCGCTGCGGGGCGGGCAGGTTGGCCAGTTCGGCGATCCGCCGCGCCGTCGGGGTGAGGCGCCGCAGGCGCTCGCGGCCGAGGCCGCGATAGCCCAGCTTCAGCTCCAGCACCGGAAGCAGGGAGCAGAGATTGGCGTTGCCGCAGCGCTCGCCCCAGCCGTTGAACGTGCCCTGCACATGCCGCGCGCCGGCGGCGACGGCGGCCAGCGCATTGGCCACGCCCAAGTCGCAATCGTTGTGAGTATGAATGCCGAGCGGGGCCCGCACCGTTTGCGCCGCCGCACGCGTCGCCGCCGCGATGTGCTCGGGCAGCGAGCCGCCGTTGGTGTCGCAAAGGACGATGCGGCTGGCGCCGCCTTGTTCCGCCGCCCGCAACACTGCCAAGGCATAGCCGGGATCGTCGCGAAAGCCGTCGAAGAAGTGCTCGGCGTCGAAGATCACCTCGCGGCCGGCCCGCGCCAGATGGGCCACCGAGGTCTCGACCAGCTCGAGATTGTCCGCGGCGGCGATGGCCAGCGCCTCGCGCACGTGCAGCATCCAGCTCTTGCCGAAGATCGTGACCACGGGTGTCTCCGCCGCCAACAGGGCGGCGAGATTGTCGTCGCGCTCGGGCGCCGCGCCCGGGCGCGCGGTGCTGCCAAACGCCGCCAGGCGGGCGTGGCCCAGTTGCAACTCACGGCGCGCCCGCGCGAAGAACTCGCTGTCGCGCGGGTTGGCGCCCGGCCAGCCGCCTTCGATCAAATGCACACCCAACTCGTCGAGCAGCGCCGCCACGCGCAGCTTCTCGCCCACGGCGAAGGCGATGCCCTCGCCCTGCGTCCCGTCGCGCAGCGTCGTGTCGTAGATTTCGATGTGATCCGTTTGCATAGTCACGCGGTCCTCTTGCCGCGAAAGCCGCAAGGGCTTGCTCCAGCTTAGGTTGGTGCAGAGAGAGTCAGAAGCCGCTGATCGTGGTTAGGGCGCGCGGCGGAGCCGCGCTGGCCCTGATCAGCGGACGATAATTCGCGGCGCGGGATGGCCGAGGCGAATCATTGCCGGCCAGTATAGCCGAAGTTTCGCCGGGAGACAAAAAAAGGGCCGCCGAATGGCGGCCCGCTGCGTCGGATGACGCGTGCGAAAATCGCGGTTCAGATCAGAAGGCGAGGCGAATCCCCAACTGGATCACGCGCGTGTAGTTACCGTTGAGGGTGTTGTATTGGCTCCCAAGCACGCCCCAGTCGGCCGGATCCTGGAGATCGAGGAACGGGTCGTTGAACTCCATTTTGTTGAAGACATTGAACGCCTGCACGAAGGCCTGCGCATGCATCCGCTCGGTGATCTGCGTGTCCTTGGTCACGCCCAGATCCACGTTCCAGCGGGCCAACCCGCGCAAGTTGCCGTCCGGGCTGGGGCTGCCATCCACACCCAAAATGAAGGGCCGGAAATGGTTATACCAAGCCACTGCGGCGCTGCCGAACATGTTGACGTTCGAGCCGCCGTTGTCGGCATTGCCGTTTACGGCGACGCTATTCGGATTGGCCGACCCTTCCGGCACGGTGACGCCATAGAAGGGGCGATTGGGAACGGGGCCCGTGTTCCCGACCAGAATCGCCGAGGCGCCGTTCTCGGCGAAGCCGGCGCCCATCTCCGCGCCACCGGTATAAACCTCAAGCGGACGGCCGCTGGCAATCGTGATCACCGGGGAGACCATCCAACCGCCCACGAGCCGCTTCAAGAAACCATTGGAGAGGCCCTGGCCGAACGGCAATTCGTAGGTACCGAGGAGGTTGAACACCCCCTTGCGATCCCATGGCTGCGGCGTCCAATCTGCACGCAGGTTGTACACGTTGTCCGGCGTATCCAGCGTGTAGGTCTGGGAAAGGCCCAAGGTGCCGAGCGCATGTCCATAGGTGAAATTGGCGTTGAGCGTCAGCCCCTTCGCTGCCCGCTGCTTCCATTGGATGATGAGCGCCTGATAGTTTGAAAAGCCGTCGGCCGTATTCGCATACGTCCAAAAGCTCTGATTGGTGGATAAGAGCGCCGGGCCGAAGTTCCAGAGGCTGTCGAGATCGCTCCACAACCCGGTGACGTTTTGGCCCGCGAAATTGCCGTTCTCGTTGGCGAAGACCGCCGCCGTGTAGCTCGGGAAGTTCGCGCCAGGCGCCCCGCAGGCGATCGGGTTCTTAGCCGGATCCTGACAATACTGGACACCCGCCAGCGCGGCTTCGAAGAAGGGCTGCGGATAGATCGCTCCGCCGCTGAGCATGGACTGCTCGATGTTGGCATAGGCCTCGGCGAACGTCTGGCCGCCCTGCTTCATCATGTACGGGACCGCATTCATATCGATGCCCTGGAAGAGGTGGCTGGCCCAAACGCCGAGGTAGCCGACTTCCAAGAGGGTATTGCGGCCGAATTGCCGCTGGATGCTGAAGTCCCACTGGTTGGTTTCGTTAGGACGATAGTTCTGGTCCATGCTGTCGGTCAGGACCGTATAGGGTGCGGTCACGCCCGGCTGCACCGGAGTGGAGAGAGTCGGCGTCAAAGGCGGAAGCGGCACCGTCAGGCCATCCGCGTTCGAGCCGAGCCGAAACACGTTCGACGGGTCCGCTTTATCTTGGCCGAGGCACTGCCCGGCGTCCGTTGGCCCAGTGCAGGAAACCGGCTGCAAGAAGCCGTCTCCCAGAACCGGATTGGAGATGACGTTGATCCCGAAATTGCGGCCGTAGAAGCGCGCGTAGCCGCCGCGGATCACGAGGCCATGGTCGCCGGCGAACCAGTTCGACCAATTGGGATTCCAGGCCAACGCAACGCGCGGCGCCCATTCGCCGTAGTACGGCTTAAAGGGATATTTGAGTTTCAAGCCGCCGACCGGCGTAAAGCCGATCGTCGGCATATATACCTGGCCGTTCGCAGCGGCTTGCTGCCGCTGCGCGATCCAGGAATCGTAGGTGATCGGCTTGTTGTTCTGATCCACCAGCACGTCCTGCACCCCGTGCAGGTCGTAGGGCGGCATCTGCACGCCCCAGTTGAGGCCGTAGCTCAACGTCAGATTGGGCGTCAGATGCCAAGCATCGCTGAAGTAGAGGTCGGGAGTATTGACGATTACATAGCTGGCGGCGGGAGTGCCGAGGGGGTTGAGGGTCAAGTTCGCACCCGAGCGCGTAGCCACGACCGACGAGTGATTCACAATGCCGAGCAAATCCGGGTAATAGGAGTTCCAAACACCCAGCTCGCTCGCATTCCCGGCGTCCAGGCACTGACTCGTCACCGTCGCGCTGCACGCCTGCGGCTGGTACTGAGGGGTCATATGCAAAGAACCGCCGTCCACTTCGTAAATCAGCGTGGTCAACCCGCCGACAACGTTGTCGTAGCGGTCGAAATGCCACCACTCATGCAACCAGTCGCCGCCGAATTGGAAAAGGTGATTGCCTTTGAGCCAGCTCAGCTCGTCGCGATAATCCCAGTCGTGCTCGTACCATGCGCGGCGGCGGGCGTTTTGCGTGTCCACGTTGATGGGAATCAGCGCGTTGGTGGACTCCCCGCCGATTTCCACCACCCCCGGCGCGCCGGCAAGCTGCGGCGCGACGCCATTGCGCAGCCAAGCCCATTGATTGCGCGTGTAGGTGAAATGGAAGTCGTTGGTCAGATTGGGGGTAAAGGAACCGGACAAGCCGGCGATGACCAAACGCGGCTGGTTGATATTGCGCGATGCCGTCGCGGGATCGCCTTTGGTATCGCCGGGCAGCAGGCCGCCGATGTCGACTTCGTTCGAGGTCGGGCTGTAGTCCTTGTACCAGTTGTACACGCCCATGAAGCGCCAGTTGGAACCGAAATCATGGTCAAATCGCCCGACCATGAAGTTGTTGTTCTCGGGAATACTCAAATTCCCCCTATACCCGAACGTGTTCAGCTTGTCGCCGCCGGTGGGATCGTTGGGCTCGGGCATGTACTTGTTCCAGATGGTCGAAACCGCCGAGCTCATACCGATTTGGCGAGGATCGCAAAGTTGCGTGCCCGTTCCGCACACAGCCAACGTGCCATTGCCGAGGTTAAACTGCTGGGTCCCATTGCTGGTGCGAATCTGAATGATGCCCTGGCGCAGCAGATCGCCCGGCACTGTGCGCACGAAGCTGGTATTGCGCGGGAAGCGCAATCCTTCGTAGTCGAAATAGAAATAGGTCTTGCCGCCCAGCATTCTCGGCAGCATGGTGCCGCCGAGGTCGAAGCCGAAACGGTTCTGGTGCGACTTTGGCCGGGGCGTGCTGGTGCGGTTGTTGTCCCAGTCGTTAGAGTTCAACCAGCTTCCTTGAAAGTACTCATAGCCGGAACCATGCCACTGGTTGGTGCCGCGCTTGGTCGAGGCCAGCACTTCGCCGCCGCTGGAGGTGGCGAAATCGGCGGTCATGTTGTTGGTGTTGACCGTGAACTGCTGGATGGTCTCGATCGGCGTGGGGACGATGCCGCGCTGGCTGCCGCTGAAACCGTTGATATAGCCGTTGTCGCCCTCGAGACCGCTGGTGTTGGTGCCGCCATCCAGGATGAAGGTGTTTTGATCAGGCGTCGCCCCGGCCACCGAACCCGCAGTCACGTCGCCCTCAACGTGGAAGGTGGGGGCCGAGGTCGGCTGCAGGTTCATGACGCCATTGACGTCGCGATTCAGCGTAGGCAGCGGCAGCAGCGTCGAGGCATCCACCGTGCTGCTCATGGTGGCGTTGAGCGTCTGCAGCTGCACGCCCTGCGCGGCGTTCACTTCCACGGTGCTCGTTTGCGCGCCGATTTGCAGCGTGAGCTTGAGGTTCAGCGTCTGGTTGATCGTGACTTCGTTGTTGGGGGACTTCAGCGTCTTGAAGCCGGCACGGGAGATCGTGAGGTCATAAGGACCGGGCGAGAGATTGACGAAAGCAAAGTGCCCTTGGCTGTTGGTGACCACCGTTTGCGGCGCCTGCCCGGAAGCGCTCAGCGTAACGTTCGCGCCCACGATGACCGCGCCGGAGGGATCCGTCACGGTGCCGGTGATCGAGCCGGTCGCATTCGCCTGGCCCGCGGCCACGACCGCGAAGGAAAGGACACACACAAGACACGCGCAGCCGTACGACACAAGACGAATTAGGCTAGCTTTCGAAAGCTTCCGCATTTCGTTTGTCCTCCAACAGTGATGGCGCTCACAACCGGACGGATGATGTCACTGTACTCACGTCCATGTCAAGCAGCGTACCGCCGGGCGCCCAAAAATCTCACTTGCGATTCGCAAGTGGCGTGCTATTGTCGGGTGTGGCACGCGTGAAGCACCACCGCTCGGGGTGTCCGGTCGGGATTGCGCTCGACATCCTGGGGGACCGCTGGTCGCTTTTGATCGTTCGCGATCTCATGGTGCGGGGGTATAAAACGTTTCAAGACTTTCAGCACTCGGGCGAGGGGATCGCGACCAATGTCTTGGCTGATCGTCTGGCGCGGCTCGCCGCAGCCGGCTTGATCAGCGCCGAAACGCCCGCCGAGGACCGACGCCGCCGCGAGTACCGGCTGACGGAAAAAGGCATCGCTTTGGCGCCGGTTCTCTTGGAACTCTTGATCTGGGGCGCCCGGCATGAGGACACCGGCGCGCCCTGCGCCGTGATCGACTATTTGGAGAGCAATCGCCAAACGGTTCTGGCCGAAGTCCGGCGGCGATGGCGCGAGCGGGATCCAAAGCCCTTCCTGCCGCCGTTCGAATCGAGGAATTTTGCTGCAGCCTATCGTAGTTTGGCGCGTCAAGAAGATAGTCTTCCTGCCGCCGTACGAATCGAGAAAGAAAGCCAGCAGCCAGGAGCCAGTTGATGAGCCAAGTACGCGTACTGGTCGGGACGCACAAAGGTGCGTTCCTTTTAACGGCCGACGGGAAACGAGAACAATGGACCGTCAACGGCCCCTTTTTCGCCGGCTGGGAGATCTATCACCTCAAGGGATCGCCGGCGGATCCCAACCGCATCTATGCATCGCAGACCTCGGGCTGGTTCGGCCAGATCATCCAGCGCTCCGACGATGGCGGCCGCAACTGGACGCCCGTCGGCAACAAGTTCGCCTACGAGGGCGCGACCGGCACGCACAAGTGGTATGACGACACGCCGCATCCCTGGGAGTTCAAACGCGTCTGGCACCTGGAGCCGTCGCCGGACGACCCCGACATCGTCTACGCCGGCGTTGAGGATGCGGCGTTGTTCCGCACCGCCGACGGCGGCCAGAGCTGGCAAGAGCTGCCGGCGCTGCGCAATCACGGCACCGCTGCGGGCTGGCACCCGGGGGCGGGCGGCCTGGGGCTGCATACGATCCTGCTCGATCCGGTTCACGCCGGCCGCATTTACATCGCCATCTCCGCCGCCGGCGCGTTTCGCAGCGACGATGCGGGCCAGAGCTGGCGCCCGATCAACCGCGGGCTTCATTCCACGTATCTGCCGGACCCGGACGCCGAAGTCGGCCACTGCGTGCACCGCATCGCGCTGCACCGCAGCCGGCCGGACGTGCTCTACATGCAGAAGCACTGGGACGTGCTGCGCAGCGACAACGGCGGCGAGCAGTGGCGCGAAGTCAGCGGCAACCTGCCCACCGACTTCGGCTTCGTCATCGATGTGCACGCGCACGAACCGGAGACGATTTACGTGGTGCCGATCAAGAGCGACTCCGAGCACTTTCCGCTCGACGGGCAGTTGCGCGTTTACCGCAGCCGCTCGGGCGGGGACGCATGGGAGGCGCTGACGCAGGGGCTGCCGCAGCGAAACTGTTACGTGAACGTCTTGCGCGACGCCATGGCCGTGGACACGCTCGACGACTGCGGCATTTATTTCGGCACCACCGGGGGGCAGGTATACGTATCGCCCGACGGCGGCGACCATTGGCGCACCATCGCCCACGACCTGCCGGCGGTGCTTTCCGTCGAAGTGCAAACGCTGCCATGACCATTCAGGTCATCTTGCCGGCCCACCTGCGGACGCTCGCCGGGGTGAGCGGGGACGTCGGGCTGGCGCTCACCGGCCCGGCGACGATCGCGGCCGTGCTGGACGCGCTGGAAGCCCGATACCCGGTCTTGCGCGGCACCGTCCGCGACCAGGTGACGGGCCAGCGCCGCCCTTTCGTCCGCTTTTACGCCTGTGAAGAAGATCTGTCACTCGAACCCGCCGAGACGCCCCTGCCAGACGCAGTCATCGCCGGCCAAGAGCCGTTTTGGATCGTCGGCGCCATCGCCGGTGGAACCTAAGAGCCCCCATGCAACTCGACACCTATTTACACTTCAATGGAAACTGCGAGGCCGCGCTCAATTTTTACGCGCGCTGCTTTGGAGCCAAGATCGACTTCTCGATGAAATACGCGGGCTCGCCGGTGGAGCCGCAGGTACCCGCGGAATGGCGGGACAAGATTCTCCACGCCAGCATCAAGCTCGGCAACCAGACGCTCATGGCCTGCGACGTTCCGCCCACCTCTTATCAGGGCCCGCCGCGCTCCTTCGCGCTGGCGATCGGCACCAAGGACGGCGCGGAGACCGACCGGATCTTCCACGCGCTGGCCGAGGGGGGCCAGGTGACGATGCCGCCCGGCGAGACCTTTTTTTCGCCGCGCTTCGGAATGCTGACGGACCGTTTCGGCGTGCGCTGGATGGTGGTCTGCGCGCCGGCTACGCCGGGGGCGTAGTCAAAGCTGTTCGCCGGGGTCGAATCCCAGCCACACGGGCTCGGGCGCCAGCGGGATGCCGAAGCAGGCGGCGACGGCATCGCGAATGCGGCGCGCCAGGGCGGCAACCTCGGCGGCGCTGGCGCCGCCGTAATTGACTATGGCCAGCGCATGCCGGCTCGACAGGCCGACGCGGCCGGCGCCGCCGCCTGGCGCCGGCGGCCGATAGCCGCGGGGGAAGCCCGCGCGTTCGATCAGCCAGGCCGCCGGCAGCTTGACGCCTTCCGGCGTGGCGAAGCGCGGCGGGGACTCCCCGGCGCGCGCGGCGACCGCTTCGGCCTGCGCCTCGGTGACGATGGGATTCTTGAAGAATGATCCGGCGCTATGACTTTCGGCTTGGTCCGGCTCGATCAGCATGGCTTTGCCCCGCCGAATCTCGCGCACGGCCTCGCGCACGCCGCGCAAGCTCGGCCGCGCCGCGCTTGCGAAGCGCCGCTGCAGCTCGGCGTAGCGCAGCGCCGGCGCGCCCCCCGGCTGCAAGCGAAAGCGCACCGCCGTCACGATGAAACGCCCCGGCTGGTCGCGATTAAAGAGGCTCGCGCGATAGCCGAAGCGGGAAGCCGTTCGGTCCAGTTCGACGAACTCGCGCCGCTCCCGGTCCCAAGCGCGCACGGCAACGATGGTTTCGGCCACCTCTTGGCCGTAGGCGCCGACATTTTGCACCGGCGTGCCGCCCACCGTGCCGGGAATGCCGCTCAAACACTCGATGCCCGCCCAATCGCGCGCGACGCAACGTTCGACGAAGGCGTCCCAGGGCTCGCCGGCGGCGGCCGTGACTGCTTCCGCTTCGCCATGGATGCCGCGGAGCGCGATGGCCAGCACCAGCCCGTCATAGCCGCGATCGGCCACGAGCAGATTGCTGCCGCCGCCGAGCACGAAGACCGGCATCGCCTGCTGCTCGGCCCACGCCATCAGCGCGGGGATGTGCTCCTCGCGCTCGACGCGCGCGAAGAAGCGGGCGGGGCCGCCGATACCGAGCGTGGTCAGCGGCGCCAAGGGAACCTGGGCGGCGATGCCCAAGGGAAGCGCTTCCTGCGGCTGCACGCTTCTAGTATCGCAACCCTGCCCGGAAAGCGGCGGGTTCGCAGGTATGCTGAAGCGATGCGCCTCGATCGCGACTCCCACCGCCGATGGAATCCGTTGACGCGGGAGTGGGTGCTGGTTTCGCCCGGCCGCGCCGACCGCCCGTGGCAAGGGCAGACCGAAGCCGGCGAAGCCGCGCCGCCGCCGCCCCGCTATGATCCCGACTGCTATCTCTGCCCCGGCAACGCTCGCGCCGGCGGCGCTCGCAACCCTGCCTACACCGGGAGCTTCGCCTTCGACAACGATTATCCGGCGCTGCGGCCGGACGTAGCCGACGCTTCCGTGGATATCGGCCAGGCGGGCTTGATCCGCGCCGAGGCGGAACGCGGCCGCTGCCGCGTCATCTGCTTCAGCCCGCGCCACGACCTGAGCCTTGGCGCCATGAGCCAGCCGGAGATTCGGGCCGTTCTCGATCTTTGGTGCGAAGAGACGCTGGCTCTCACCGCCTCGGGGCAACTGCGCGCGGTGCAAATCTTCGAGAATCGCGGCGCCGCCATGGGCGCGAGCAATCCGCACCCGCATTGTCAGATTTGGGCGACGGCGCATATGCCCAACGAGATGGCCAAGGAGCGCGTCGCTTTTGCCGGCCCCGCTTGCCCGCTCTGCACCTATCTGGCGCTGGAACACGCGCAGGGGGAGCGGATCGTGTTCGAATCGCCCGGTTTCGCGGTGATCGTGCCCTTCTGGGCGATTTGGCCCTTCGAGACGCTGCTGATCCCGAAGGCCCACGCGCGCTCGCTGCCGGAACTCGGGGCGGCCGAGCGCGACGAACTTGCGCGGACACTGCGCCGCCTGGCGCGCATCTACGATCGAGTTTTTTCGGCGCCTTTTCCCTACTCGATGGGATTTCACCAAGCGCCCGCCAGTGACGACGCCGGCTGGCACCTCCACGCGCATTACTATCCGCCGCTGTTGCGGTCGCTGCGGGTGCGCAAGTTCATGGTCGGCTTCGAATTGCTGGGCCAGCCGCAGCGCGACTTCACGCCCGAGCAGGCCGCGGCGCGGCTGCGCGCGCTAGCCGACGAGGAATAGCGCGGCGACGATTTCCGTTCCCTGCCGCGCCGCCGCCTCCTGCGCCGCCGCCAGCGTCTCCGCATAGCGCTGTTCGCGCTTGGCGCGGTTCAAGCCCGGATGATCGTCGTAGTCGGGCCCGAGGATGGGCAGTTTGTGGGGATCCTTGGTCTTCCACTCGTAGACGCGCCGGCCGCCCGCCAGCGCCGCGGGAATGTTCTCTACCTCAATTCTCTCGATGAACATCGTCGTTCAGAAAAATTCGAACTGCTCTTGATGCACCAGCGGATCGGCTTTGACCGCGATCGCCTTGCCGGTCATCGTCTCCATTTCGGTCAGCAGGCGCGCGCCATGCGCCTTCAGCGCCTTGGCCACCTCCGGATTCACGCGCAAGATCAAGTCCTCCCGCTCCACTTCCTTGGCCATCTTGCGCGCTTCCGCGTAAATCTCATTGCACATGGTGGTGACGGACTTCACCAAGCCGACACCGCTGCAGTAGGGGCACGGCGTGCCGAGCGTGCGCTCGAGCGACTGCTTGACACGTTTGCGCGTCAACGCCACCAGGCCGAAGTCGTTGAACGAAAGCACCTTGGAAGGGGCGCGATCGGCGCGCAGCGCCTCCTCGAGCGCCTGCATGACCTTCTGGCGGTTCTTGCGCTCATCCATGTCGATGAAGTCCACGACGATAATGCCGCCCAGGTCGCGCAAGCGGATTTGACGCACGATCTCGCGGATCGCATCCACGTTGATCTTGACGATCGTGTCTTCCAGCCGATTCGATTTGCCGACGTACTTGCCGGTGTTCACGTCGATCGCCACCAGCGCCTCGGTTTGGTTGATTACGATATAGCCGCCGCTCTTCAGCCAGACCTTGCTCTTCAGCGCCTTGTTGATCTCGTCCTGAATGCCGAAGTGCTCGAACATCGGTTCGTCGCGCGTGTATAAGCGCACGCGGCTGGTGAGCTTCGGCATGAAGTGATCGATGAAGCGGACGACGGCCTGGTATTGGTCTTCCGAGTCCACCCAAATATGCGTGAATTCCTCCGAGAGCTGGTCGCGCAGCGTCCGCTCCAGCAAGCCGAGGTCGTGATGCAGCAGGGCCGGCGCCTTGCGCTGCTCGAACTCGCCGCGAATGTCGGCCCAAAGATTGCCCAAGAAGCGGATATCGGCCTTGAGGTCCTCTTCGGAGATGCCCTGGCTGGCGGTGCGCACGATGAAACCGCCGGGCAGGTCGCGGGAATTCTCGACGATGATGCGCTTCAGGCGCGCCCGCTCCTCGTCGGAGCCGATCTTCCGCGAGACGCCGATATGCTGCACCGTCGGCATATAGACCAAGAAGCGCCCGGGCAGAGCCAGGTGGCTGGTGATGCGCGCGCCTTTGGTGCCGAGCGGTTCCTTGGCGATTTGCACCAAGATTTCTTGGCCGGGGCGCAGCAGTTCGTTGATCAGCCGCGGGCCGCGCTCGCGCTCCTCGCCGCGATGCCCCGCGGACGTGGGTGCGGCGGCGCCCTCGGCGTGCGGACCGCGGCCGCGGCCGCGGCCGCGGCCGCGGCGGCGGCGGCGCCCGCCGGTTTCCGCGCGCGCCTGAAACTCCGCGCGCTGCGGCCGCTCGCGCACTTCGGCCCGGTCGGCCGCCCCGGCGCTCTCTTCGGCTTCGGCGGTTTCGATTGCACCTGCCGCCGCGTTACCGGCCTCGAATTGCGGTTCCTGCAGGTTGCCGCTCTCCGGCGAACTTGCGGCGTCTTCCGGCTCGCTCTCTTCCTCGTCTTCGAACCAGGTTTCCGCCGCGCCCGCCGCCAGGCCCGCTTCCTCCTCGCCCGGCTGGCTCTCGCCGCCGCGCGTGTCTTCGGCCGCGGCCGGCGCCGTTTCCGCTTCCGCCGCGCCGGCCGGCGCCGCCGCGAATTCAGCCGGAGAGTCCGGCTGCATGCGTTCATGCTCGAATTCGGCGCGCTGCACGGCTTCGGGGGGAGCCGCATCGTCTTCGCGGTGCGCGCCCTCGTCTTCGCGGTGCGCGCCCTGATATTTGGCGAGCGACTCGCCCGGCAACACGAACGGATACTCCTGCTTCTCGCCGGCAGTCTCGGGGGGCTCGGCGGCCGGCGCCGCGCCGGGAGCCGCAACCGCGTCGGGAGAGGCAAATTTCGACTCGGGAATCCCCCGCCGCCCGTGGCGGCCGCGCCGGCGCCGATGGCGCAACCCTTCGGAGCGCGCTCCCGGCGGGGCGTCTGCCGGCATGGCCTCGGCGGCGGCGGGCGCCGGCGGGGCGAAGGCCGCGGCCGGGGACGCGGCGGTTTCGGCCGGGTGCGCCTCGGCGGCCGCCGCTTCCGCTTCGCTCACGACGCGGTCGTATTCCTCGACATCCTCGAAGAAGTCCGAGACGTAGAGAAAGGCATCGCGTTCCAGGCCAATGTCCACGAACGCGGATTGCATGCCCGGCAGCACGCGCGTGACGCGGCCTTTGTAAATGCTGCCGGCCAGCGAGTACTCGCGCTCGCGTTCGTAATAGACCTCGGTGAGGTCCCCATCTTCGCTCAGTGCGATCCGCGTTTCATGCGGCGTCGCGGAAATATAAAGCTCTTTGTTCATCCAATCTCCTCCAAGGCGCGGAGGAGCGGGAGCGGCAGGCGGGATTGCGCCGGGAAGGCGCTTTTCAGGCGGCCTGGGCGCCTCGCGCCCGCCGCCAATGGAAAACCGTTGCGTGCCGGCCGGATGCCACCGGCCGCGCCGCTTGCCCGCGGCGCGCCGGGATCGACGGCCCTACTCACCGCCCCAACGGGCGAAAACTTATCAGTTCACGAACCGGCTCATGCGCACGTTCATCGCCACGCCGAGCGCCGCGAACGTGAACAATAACGATGATCCTCCCGAACTCATCAGCGGCAAGGGAATACCAGTCACCGGCATCAGCCCCAGCGCCATCCCAATGTTGACAAAGACATGGAAGCCGAGCACGGCAACCACGCCCATCACCAGCAACCCGCCTCCCAAATCCGGCGCGGATTGCGCATCCTGGATCAACCGCATCAGCACCAGGAAGTACAGGAACAATATCGCGATGCCGCCGACGAATCCATGCTCCTCCGCGAAGGCGGCGAAGATGAAGTCCGTCTGCGGCACGGGCAAGAACGCGCCGCGGGTCTGGGAACCCTTGGCGATACCCTTGCCCCACAACCCACCCGACCCGACGGCAATCTTGGACTGGAGCAACTGATACCCGGTGCCCAGCGGATCCGCCTCCGGCCGGAGAAAACTCTCGAGCCGCGCCTTCTGGTAAGGATGCAGGTGACGCCACGCTATTGGCAACACCAGCAATCCCGCCAATCCCAACAGCGCGAAGTGGCGCCAGCGCAACTTGCCGATCAACAGGCCCATGCCCGCGATCGGCAGATATGTCAATGCCGTGCCCAAATCGGGCTCGGCGAGCACCAACAGCATCGGCACGCCGACCAGCACCCCGATGCGGAGCACATCTCCAAGCCCCGCCGCAGAACGGCGCGACTCGGCAAAGTACCTCGCGACTACGATAATTATAACGAGTTTGACCAACTCGGAAACTTGCAAATGCGCGCCGGCGACCGGGATCCAGCGGCGCGAATGAAAGATGACCCGGCCGATCACCAGCACGGCGCCCAAGGCCGCGACGGCCATCGCATAGAGCCACGGCGCGCTCTCGAGCAGCAGTTTGTAGTCGAGGCGGCTGAAAGCGAAGAGCACGATCACGCCGGCGATCAGGAAGTAGATCTGCTTGATGTAGACACCCGCGAAATGCGTCCCCACCGTGGCGCTATAGATCTCGGTGATCCCGACGACGGCAATCACCAGCACCAGGCCCAACAGAAGCCAATCCAGATCGCGCCAGCGGTTCACGGCCGGCCTCCGCGGAATCTAAGGATCGCAAAGGCGGAAGACGGGGCGGCGGGCGCCGCCGGCAACGGCGGCGCCGCCCAGGCGAAGCCCGCCGCCAGCGGCGCGAAGGCGCGCCGCCAGCGCTCGATCCGCGCCGTTTGGGTGCGGGCGCGGGCGGCCTGCTTTTGCGCGTAGGCGGCAATGACCTCGGCAGCGATGTTGGCGGCGTAGTAGCCCTCGGCACCGTGCTGGAACAACACGCAGACCACGATTTGCGGTTGATCGATCGGATAGACGCCCACGAACCAGGCATTGTCCACGAACTGGTGTTTGTGGCCGGAGGCCGCAAAATGCTCTTCCGAGACGGTTTGGGCTGTTCCGGTCTTGCCGCCCCAATCTACGCCCTGCAGATGCGCGCTCGCGGCCGTTCCCTCCGGCCCGACCACGCCGCGCATGCCCGCTTCGATCACCTGCAAGGCCGGCTCGGGAATCGCAAAGCGAGTCTCGTCGGGGCCTTGCGGCCGCAGATTGGCGGGAACCTCCGAAGGAAACACCAGATGAGGCCGGAAGAATTGTCCGTCCATCATGATGCCGCCGATCGTGTGCGCCAGCTGCAAGGGCGTCACCGTCAGCGCGCCTTGGCCGATGGCGACGTTGATCGTTTCCCCCTTGAACCAAGGCTGGTGCAGGTGCCGCTCCTTCCAGGCCGGCGAGGGCACCAGGCCGGCGGCTTCGTGGGGCAAATCAATGCCCGTGGGCTCGCCCAAACCGAGGGCGTGAGCGTAATAGTCGATCTTGTCGATGCCGAGCTGCGCGCCCAACGTGTAGAAATAGACGTCGCACGACTGCGTAATCGCCTTGCGAATGTCGGTGATGCCATGCACTTTGTGTTCGCGCGAGATCCAGCATTTCTTGTATTGCCCGTAAAACCAAGCCCCGCCCTGGCAGTTGACCTTCAAGGTTTCGGCAATACCCTCTTCCAGACCGGCCACGCTCATGACGATCTTGAACACCGATCCCGGCGCCAGCTGCGCTTGAATCGCCTTGTTGAGCAGCGGCCGATTCGGATCCTCGACCAACTTCTGCCATTCCTGGCTGCTGATGCCCAAAGTAAACAAATTGGGATCGAACGTCGGCCGGCTCACCATCGCCAGCACTTCGCCGTTGCGGGGATCGAGGGCGACGATCGCCCCGGGCCGCTGCCCGATGGCCTCCTCCGCCGCGTCTTGAATGTCTTTGTCGAGGGTCAGGCGCAAATCGTGACCCGGACGGGGCGGCAGATCGGAAATCTCGCCTTCCACGCGGCCGCGGCTGTCCACGATCACGCGGCGCAGGCCGTCCTGGCCCATGAGGACGGAGTTGTAGTACTGCTCTAGACCCGACTTTCCGACCAAGGTGCCAGGCGTGACGTGCAGTCTCTGGATATCGGCCTCGGTCGCTTCCCCGACATAGCCGATCACGTGCATGGCGTAGCCATCGCTCGGGTAAAGGCGGCGGCTCACGGTGATCGTCTCCAGTTCGGGGTATTGGTCGCGATGGGAGGCGATGAAGGCCAGATCGCCGGGCGTGATGTCTTCCTTGATGATGACCGGTTGGTAGCTGGGCGCGTCCTGATAGCGGGCCAGGCGATCGCTCAGATCGCTTGGCTTCATGCCCAATCCCTGCGCGATTCCGGCGATGTCGTTCGCCAGGTCGCGCGCTTGATCGGGCACGAGCAAGGCGCTGAAGGACGGATAGTTATCCACGAGCAGGCGCCCTTGCCGGTCGTAGATCCGCCCCCGGGGCGCGGGAATCGGCTCACTGCGGATGCGATTGTGCTCGGCCAGCGTTTCCCAGCGCGCTTGTTGCAGAACTTGCAACTGCCACATGCCGTAGGCGAGAAAGAGGAACGCCGCAAGCAGAACGTACTGCACCAAGATGATGCGGCCGCCGGGGAGTTTGCCTTCGCTCCAAGCCATGGCGATCTCTAGCGCATCCGCCGGAAGCGGTCGAAGAGGCGGAAGACGAACACCGCCGCGACGCCGTTCAGCAGGCCCGCCACCAGCAAGCGCGAGCCCCACCAGAGCACCGGCTGGGCCATCAAGTAGCGCTCGAAAACAAACACCACCGCTTCATTCATTTCATAGAGCGCGAAGATCAACAAGAACCGGACGCCGGCGTGCTCCGCGTCGAGCTTATTGCCCAGCGAAGCGGCGATAAAGCCGGCTAGGGACTTCGCCATGCCGTTGAGGCCGAGCGCCAGGTGCGCGACGCTATCCTGCAAGATGCCCAGGGCCGCCCCCGCCAACACCGCGCCCGCCTGCTGCCGCGAACTCAGCGCGTAATAGGTGACGACCAGCAGCGGCAAATCGAGGTAGACGGCGGAGTGGAACAGCAGCGGCAAATAGGCTTGCAGGGCCAGCGCCAGCACCGCCGCGACCGGGTAAAAGAGCGCCGGGAAGCGATAAAGCTCGATGTCACCGCCGGCCGTAAAGAGGTCTTCCACGGCTCGTTCACTCCTCCGCCGGTTGGGCGCCGGCGGCGGCCTTCGGCGGCGCCGGCTTGGCGGCGGCGGGCTGGCGGGCAGGCGGCTTGGGGTGCATCGAACTCAAGGGGCGCCCGGCGGCGGGTGAACCGGCGGACGCGGGCAGGCTCGTTTGCGGCGGCGGCACTGGTTTCGCGCTTTGCGGCCGCGCACTCGGGGTCTCGGCGTTATGAGCGGCGTCTGGCGCCGGAGCCAGGCGCGCGGCGGTGACGCCGGCCTTCGCCGGGGCTTTGCCTGCCGCGCCGGGATCCGCAAGCACCGACGCCGCCGTGGCGCGCTCGCCGACCAGCTTGGCCGGCGCACGGGCGCCGGCCAGGGCGGCCGCCGGCGGCTTGGGCGCCACCGCTCCGGTCTCGCGCGCTTTGCGGCGCGCGGCCAGCAAATCGGCGATCAGCGGCGGCGGTCCCGTGGGGGGATTGAACGGTTCCGTGGGAATCGAGGGCAGCGCCCGGTCGCGAATCTGCGCCGCGCTCAGGCCCGCGATCGCCGCCGGCGCCGGCTCCGCCGCGATGCGCGTCGCCACCAGCACGGCATCCACGCGCGCCAAGTCCACTTGCGGCCGCACGGTGATGATCTGAAACGGTTGGTGCGGCTCGACCGCGGTAATCGTCCCCAGCGCCAGGCCGGGCGGATAGATCTGGTCCTCTCCCGACGTCACCACCTCCATTCCCGGCGTCACTTTTTCCTGCGCGGCGACATAGCGCAATTGCGCGCTGCCCGGGCCCATGCCCCACAAAATGCCGTGGACATGCGTCTCGGCGATCATCGCGCCGACGCCGGAGTCAGGATCGGTGATCATGAGCACTTCCGCCGTGCCGGGGAAAACCTGCGTGATCTTGCCGATCACCCCGCGGGCGGTGATCACCGGCATATTGCGCTTGAGGCCGGCCTCGGCGCCGCGATTCAGGTACAGCACTTGCGAATCAGGGGAAGCACTGCCGCCGATCACCTGTGCCGGCAGCGTCTTTTCGATCACCGGCAGGCGGAAATCGAGCAAGGCATCGAGCCGCGCCGCGGACTGCGCCGCCGCTCGCAACTGGAGGTTCTCAAGCTCGACTTGCTGCAACTGCGCCTGCAGGCTTGTGGCTTCTTGGCGCGCGCCGCGCAGCAAGACGTAATTGCGCAGGAGGCCGCGCACTCCCGCCACCGTGGAGTGCGTGGCGCGCGCGACCGGCACCACGGCCCGGATCGTCCACAGCCGCAGCAGGCGCACGCCGCCGGCGTCGGGGCGGCGCACCTGATAGGCCAGCAACAACAGCTGCGCCAAGATCACCACCCCGAGCAGGGTCAAATTGCGATAGCGGGTAAACATCGCGCGCCACGGACTCCGCGCCAGCCGCCCAGCGCCAGCCTCGCCAATTGCAGCAGCTTCCCTGCTTCAATTCTAAAGCCGCAACTCGGATTGCCGCGTCGCATATGCCGCCTCCGGGCTGGGCTTGCGGCCAGGTTCACTCGACGCGAATCTTGCGCAGCAGGTTGAAGTCGCTGAGCATCTTGCCGGTGCCCAAGACGACGCTGGCCAGCGGATCGTCGGCGATCGAAACCGGCAGGCCCGTCTCCTCGCGAATCCGCTTGTCCAAATTCTTGATCAGCGCGCCGCCGCCGGTAAGCACGATGCCGCGATCGCTGATATCCGCGCTCAGCTCCGGCGGCGTCCGCTCCAGCGCGACGCGAATCGCGTTCATGATGGTGGCGATGCATTCGCCCAGGGCTTCGCGAATCTCGCCGTCTTCGATAGTGATGGTCTTGGGCACGCCCTCGATAAGGTTGCGCCCCTTGATCTCCATGGTCAGCGGCTTATCCAGCGGATAGGCCGAACCGATCTCGATCTTGATCTGCTCCGCCGTGCGCTCGCCGATCAAAAGGTTGTACTTGCGCTTGAGATAGTTGGTGATGGCGTCATCCATCTCGTTGCCGGCCACCCGCACCGAGCGCGAATAGACGATGCCGGAAAGCGAGATCACCGCGATATCGGTGGTGCCGCCGCCGATATCCACCACCATGTTGCCGCTGGGCTCGGTAATCGGGAGGCCGGCGCCGATCGCCGCCGCCATCGCTTGCTCGACCAGATGCACCTCGCTCGCCTTGGCGCGATAGGCGGAATCCATGACGGCGCGCTTTTCCACCTGCGTGATCTCCGAAGGAACGCCGATCACGATCCGCGGGTGCACCAGCATCTTGCGGTTATGCGCCTTTTGGATGAAGTAGTTCAGCATCTTTTCCGTGACTTTGAAGTCGGCGATCACGCCATCCTTCATCGGCTTGATGGCCACGATGTTGCCGGGGGTGCGGCCGACCATCTCCTTGGCTTCCTTGCCGACCGCCTCGACTTCGCCGGTGACTTTATTGATCGCGACAATGGATGGCTCATTGACGACCACGCCCTTGCCCTTGGCATACACCAGGGTGTTCGCGGTGCCGAGGTCAATGGCCAAATCGCTGGAAAAAAGGCTGAAAAGGGTGCGAACGCTCATGGAATTGGCGACTGCCCGGAAAGTTCAACTATCCAGCATCGCCGCAGCCGGTTCAACCGGCTACTTCCATTATGGGTTATTTGCCTGAGCACCGTTCGCGCGCCCAGGTCTCACGCGGTACCCTTTTCGCTTCCCGCTGACGCCGCGCGGGCGCTGCGCCGGCGCGCGCCTGGCTATTTCAGAATCCGCACGACATTCGCGTGCTGGTCGGTAATCAGCAAGAAGCTATCGTCGGGCGCCAGAGCCAGCCCGAAGGGCTCGTTGAATTGGACGGGCCCGCTCAAGCCGCCCGGATGCTCGGTCAAGTCGCCATCCAGCATATGCAGCACGCCGGGAGCGCCGGCAACGGTGGTGACCTGGCCGGTGGCCAAGTTCATCACTCGAAGCAAGCCGACCAACGAGTCGCCCCAATAGAGGCTGCGGCCGTCGGTGGCCAGCAGCGCCAGAGAACAGAGGGTTGCAGCGGTGCCGACGCCGTCCTGGTGCCCGCAGTAATTCGGGCCCTTGCCGGCAATGGTTGTGACCGCCATGGTGGTCAGATCCAGCTTGCGGATCAGGTTGTTGTTGAAATCGCTGATGAAGAGCGTCTTCCCATCCGGGGCAAGCGCCAGCCCGGTGGGATCGTAGAAATGCGCCGCCGGTCCCACGCCGTCGGCATCGCCGGGCCCCTGCCCGCCGGCGATCGTGGCGACCACCCCGGTGGCGGCGTCGATGGTGCGAATCGCATTATTGCCGACGTCGGTCACATAGAGGGTGTTGCCGTCGGGGCTCAGGGCCAAACCCCAGGGATGGTTGAAGCGGGCCTGCGCTCCCGGCCCGTCCACGTAGCCCGGCGTCGGCGCGCCGGCAAGGGTGCTGACCATCATGGCATTCAAGTCGAGCTTGCGCACGAGGGATTCGCCGGTGTCGGCGATATAAAGGATGCCGTTCTGGGAGTCGAGCGCCAAGCCGCCAACCTTAAAGAACGCCGCCTGCGCCGCCGGTCCGTCTTCGTAGCCCTCATGCCCGCCGGCAATCGTGGTCACTTGGGTGGTGAACAGGTCGATTTTTCGGACTGCGTCATTGCCGCTGTCGCCGATATACGCGACCTTGCCGTCGGTCGCCACGCCCTGCGGCAAGTTGAACAGCGCCGTCGAGGTTCCACTCAGATCGGAACCGGTACCGGGTCCATCCACCAGCCCGGCATGCGGCGGCTGACCCGCCACCGTCGTTACCGTCACGTCGCCGGCGGCGGTATGGTTGGCGATGGCGGCCGGGTTGGCGATGTCCACGCGCCGCAGCAAGCCGTTGCCGGCGTCAATGGCGGAGTCGCCCACAAACAGGGAGGTCGTGCCCGGCCCCTGGTAATCGCCGATCAGGGTCAAGTCGTTGGGTTCATCGAAGAGCGAGTTGTCGCCGCTCGAATCGCGGTACCCGCCCGGCTCCTGACCCGCGATCGTGACCACGACCGGCCCGGCGCCGAGCGTCAAGGCTCGCACCTTGTCTTTGTCCGTGAAATAGAGCAAGTCGTTGCCGCCGTCATGCGGATCCACGGCCATGCCGCCGAGCAGCGTGAAGCTGGCCTGCGACGCCGGTCCATCTTGAAATCCCGTCTGCCCGGAACCGGCCAGCGTGGTCACCTGCTTGGTGGAAAGGTCCAGGCGGCGAATGTGCTGGCTGTAACGTTCGCCGAAGTAAAGATAGCGGCCGGTCGGATCCACGGCGATGCCCCAGGGCCAAGCCAGGGTGGCCGCGACGCCGATGCCGTCGTTTTCGCCGGTGTGCCCGCGCGTGCCGGCGATCGTGGCCACGGCCCCCGAGCTCAGGTCAATGGCCTCGATCACTTGATCGCCCGAATCCGCCACGTAGAGGGTGCTGTCGTCAGGCGCGATGGCGATGCCCTCGGGCTGGTTGAAGCCCGACGCCACGGCGGTCACGCTGCCCCCCAGCGGATAGGCCAGGATCTCGTTCAGCGCCAAGTCGGCGACGTACAGGGTCGAATTGGCGCCATCCCAAGCCACGGCCACGCCGTAAGGCACGACAAAGCTATAGGGACCGCCGACGAGCGTCGTCACCGTTCCGCTCGCCAGGTCCACCTTGCGCAGCGCGTGACCATGGTGGCTGACCGCGTAGACCGTGCCGGTCGTGGGATCGGCGGCAACGGCCAATGGATCCATTTCGTCGGCGGCGCCCGTGCCATCTTCGAAGCCGATGCCGCCGGAAATACCCGCCAGCGTGCGCATGTGGCCTTGCCAGCCGTTGATCGTAAGGCTGACCGCCGAGGTGGCGTCGCTGGCGGCGCCGCCGGCGGCCTGCGCCGTCGCGGTCACGACCACCGGCAGATTTTGCGCGCCCAAGCTGAAGCTGGCGCTGGTGAGCGTGAGCGTCGTGGCGCCGCTGCCGCTGAGCTGGCTGGGATTCCAGCTTGCGGTCACGTTGGGCGGCAGGCCGCCGGCGGACATGGCCACGGTTCCGCTGAAACCGGTGGGCACCGTCACATGGAAGGTTTGGGTCACGGTGGCGGCCTTATCGAGAGAGAGCGCGACGGAAGAGGGCGCGATCGCGAGGTTGGTTTGGGCGGCCTGGATCGTGACTTGCGCGGAGCCGCTGGCTGACGAATCCGCCTGGCTGGTAGCCGTGACCGTGACGTTGGGCGGCGAAGGCAGAGCGCTGGGCGCGGTGTAGTTGCCGCTGGCATCGACAGTGCCGACCGTGGCGTTGCCGCCCGCCGTGCCGTTCACGCTCCAATTGACGGCGGTGTTGCCGGACCCGGTGACGGTGGCCTGAAACGCCTGCTTGGCGCCGACAACGACCGTCGCGGCGGCCGGCGAAACGCTGACGACGATCGCGGGCAAGAGGGTCACGGTTGCGCTCGCCGATTGCGAGCTATCCGCGGCGCTGGTCGCACTGACGGTGACGGTCGCCGGATTGGGCAGCGCCTGTGGAGCCGTGTACAACCCCGCGGTGCTGATCGTGCCGACGGTCGGATTCCCGCCGTTTTCGCCGTTCACGGCCCACGTGACGGACGTGTTCTGCGCGCCGGTGACCGCGGCCGTGAACTGCTGCGTTTCGCCCAGCCGCACGCTCGGCTGCGTGGGGCTGATCGTGACGGTCACTTGTTGGGTCGTCTTCTGCTGAGACGCGCCGCCGGAGCCGCATCCGCTCGCCAGGACAATGGCCCAACCCAAAAGGCCAACCAAGACGACTCTGCCGCGCATGGAAGCAGAGACTCAAAGCGCCTGGCTTGAGATGCCCGCGCGCGCACGCAGCGCCACGGAGAACCGACGGGGCCGTGCGAGCCCCTAATCGCTCAGAGCCGACCTTGGCACGTAAGACGAAAAGCCGAGGCTGAACTCGCCGGGGGGCAGCCAAATGGCCATCGTATCTCGCGCCGGCTCGCGCACGATATGGGGCGTGATCACCACAAGAATGTCGTCGTAGCTGCGATTGAGTTCGTGGGTCGAAAGCGCCGGGCCCAGCAGCGGGATCGCGCCGAGAATCGGCACGGCGGTCCGGCTCTTGCTGTCCGACGTGGAGCGCAAGCCGGCGATGATCGCAGGCTCGCCGTCGCGCAGCCGCAACAACGTAGTCAGCTTGCGGCTGGCGAGCACGGGAATGCCATTGACGCCGGCGCCCGCGAGCGCCTCCTCCTGCGCAGTGACCTTGACGGTCACGGCCCTCGGACCATCCATCCAAGGCGTCAGCTCCAAATTCAAGCCCAGATCCTCATAGGTGATGGAGGGAAACGGCTGTTGAAAGCTGCCGTTGCCGATAACGTTCGCGATCGCCGAGTTCAACAGGATCGGCGAAAAGGTCGCGTTGACGATAGGAAAGCGTTCGCCGATTTTCAGCGTCGCTTGCTGGCCGGCGGCGGCGCCGAGCCAGGCTTGTTCCAGTTGCTGGCTGATGGCTCGGGTCAGGCTCAAGTTGAGCGCGGCCGGGGGAATCGTCAGCGCCATGGCGGTCAAGCCGCCGCCGAAGACGGCGAAGGGCGTGCTCAGCAAAGGCGAGAGCTGCAATTGCCCCAATGCCTGCTGGAGCGCTCCCGAACCCAACAAGCCATTCAGGCCGCCTTGATTGAAAAGCTGATCGATGAGCTGCGACTCGTTCGCGCTCTGTGCCAGTTGCGCCAAAATCGGCGCTAGCGGTATGGCCTGCAATTGATTCGGCGCGCTCACGCCCAATTGCCGCAACGTCGAATCGTCGGCGGTCACGATGCGCACCGCAAACAACACCTGCCCCGGCGGCTGCGCCAGATCGAGCAGCAATTGCTCGGCTTGATCCAGCTTTTCGGGGCGCGCCCGCACGGTCAGCGCGTTGTGCGCCAGATCCGCGACGACTTGGTGGGGCGCCAGCATGACGCGCAACAACTGCGCCATCTCGGTGGTTTCGTTGGCCGAGGCCGAACCGGGCAGATAGAAAGTCCGCACCGCCATGGGTTCGAAGGCGCGCGCCTCGCTCGCCCGGCCCACATAGATGGTTCGGGCAGCGAGCGGCCGCCAAGCGATACCGAGCATCGAGGCCACGGCGCCCATGGCCTGTGCGAAGGTGGAATTGCCGATGACAAATTGGACGCGCCGATTGGGAACGTCATTGGCGACGTAGGCGCGCAAGCCGAAGGCGGCTGCTACGGTTCCAATCAGCACGTGCGCATCGCCCTTGAAGCTGATGTCGTGCTTGCCGGGGTCGTACTGCAATTGAATCGGAGGCGCCGCCCGCCGGACCCGCAAAGCGATCGCATCGGCGCGCGCGGCCGGCAGCGCAGGCGAACCCAGCGCCGACTCCAGGCCGCGCCGCGCGGCATCATCCTGGGGCGCCAGCGCCAGGGCGGCGCGGAATTCGACGGCGGCGGCGGCGAGCTGGCCGCGCGCTTGCTCGTCTTCGCCGCGGCGCAGATCGCGCAGTGCCGCCTCCTGCACGATCGCCGCCACGGCGCTGGCCAACAGCGGCTCGTTCGGATGCGCCGCCGCCTGCGCCTGCGCGAGCAGCGCCGCGCGGTCGAAATCGCCGCGACGTTCCGATCGCAGCGCCGGCGCCAGGAGGCGCACGACCGCCTTCGCGCTCATGAGTCTCGGGCGGCGCGGCGTTTTGGCAAAGACGCCGGGCGCGCCGCCAAAAAGCAGCACCGCTGCCGCGATCAAGACGGAGCACCCACGAACACGCCGCAAGGCTTGCGCACGCAGTCGCGCCTCGGAGCACTCACCCATGCTGTTCATTGTAGCGGGGCGGCTACTTGGCTTCCGGTCGTTCCGCCGGCCAGGTATGCGCTCCGGCACCGGCGCCGGCGCCTGGCAGGCCGCAGCCACGCCCGGAAAGACCGGCGCCACGGCTCTCCGCGAACCCGTGCGCCCGCCGCGTCGCTGCCGGCGCCGATGCTGGATCGGCATCCGCTGTACCCTGATGCCTGATCCCCGATTCGATTGATCCGTTCCCCCATGCCCCGCCCCGCGCCGTCCGCCGTCCCGGAAACTCGGGCAACTCTAAGCCTGGATACGCGCGTGCAGTTTTTGCCGGGCGTGGGACCTCGGTGGGCCCGGGTCCTGGAGCGGCGCGGCATCGAGACCGTCGAAGACCTGCTTTACTATCTGCCCTTCCGCTACGAAGATCGCAGCCATGTGCGCACCATCGCCGCGCTCGAGCCGGGCGAAACCGCGACGGTCATCGCCGAGGTGCAGTCGGCGCGTTTTTTGCGCACGCGGCGCGGCATGACCCTGCTGCGGCTGATCGTGGCCGACGCCACCGGTGCGCTCGAATGTTTTTGGTTCAACGCCGACTATCTGCAGGATCGTTTTCAGCGCGGCCAGCGCGCGGCCTTTTACGGCCGCGTCGAAGAGGCAGGCGGCCGCCGCCAGCTTCGCCAGCCGGAATTCGAGCTGCTGGAAGCCGAGCGCGGCATGGATTCGCTCAAGCTCGGGCGGATCGTGCCCATCTATGAAGCCATCGGGCCGCTCACCTCCGGACGCTTGCGCTGGCTTGTGGCGCAGGCGCTGCGCGGCCTGCCGGCGGCGCTGCCGGAAACGCTGCCTGCCGGCGTGCTGGCGGAGTTGCAGTTGCCGCCCCGGCGCCAGGCATTCGAGCAAGTGCATTTTCCGGGCGACGACACCCCGCTCGGCCAACTCGCGACCGCGCGCACCCCCGGGCACCGCCGGCTGATCCACGAAGAGCTGTTCTTCCTGCAATACGGCATCGCGCTGAAACGGCGCCGGGCGCTGGCGCAGGCCGCGCCCAAGATCGAGGTCCACGAGGCGGTGCGCCAGCGGCTCAAGGAGATGCTCTCGTTTCATCCCACCGGCGACCAGAAGCGCGCGCTCAAGCAGATCGCCGGCGACCTGGCCAGCGGCCATCCCATGCGCCGCCTTTTGCAAGGCGACGTGGGCAGCGGCAAGACCATCGTCAGCCTGCAAGCCGCGGTGATCGCGATGGAAAACGGCTATCAGGTCGCGCTGATGGCGCCGACCCAGATTCTCGCCGCGCAGCATTATTATTCGGCGCGCGAGCGCCTCGGGGCGGCGGGCGCCGCCCTCTTGGGCGAGCCGGCGCCGCGGTACCGGATCCAGCTCGTCACCGCGGCGACGCGGGGCAAGCGCGGCCGGCAGCAGCGTGCGCTGGCGAGCGGCGCGCCGCAGCTCGTGATCGGCACGCAGGCCTTGCTCGAAGGGCAGTTCCAGTTCACGCGCCTGGGGCTGATCATCGTGGACGAACAGCACCGCTTCGGCGTCATGCAGCGTTTCGACTTGATGCGCAAGGCCGAGCTTTCCGCGCATTTGCTGGTCATGACGGCCACGCCGATCCCGCGCACGCTGGCCCTTTCGCTCTATGGCGAGCTGGATACGAGCGTGCTCCGCGAGATGCCGCCCGGGCGCCCGCCCGTCGTTACGCGCCGCGTGCCCGCCGGCAAGCAAGCCGAGCTGCACGAGTTCGTGCGCGGCCAGCTCGAGCAGGGCCGCCAGGCCTACTTCGTGTATCCCGCGATCGACGAAAGCCCGCGGCTGGAGCTCAAGCCGGCGCTGCGCATGGCCGAGCAGCTACGGCAAGTCTATGCGGAATTCCAGGTTGCGCTGCTGCACGGGCGCCTGAAGGAAGCGGAAAAAGACGCGATCATGCGCGCCTTCCAGCGCAACCAAATCCAGGTGCTCGTCGCCACCTCGGTGATCGAAGTCGGTCTCGACGTGCCGAACGCCAACGTTATGGTCATCGAAGACGCCGAGCGCTTCGGCTTGGCGCAACTGCACCAATTGCGCGGGCGCATCGGCCGCCCGCAGTCGGCCGGCGGCGGCGCGGCCAAGGCGTACTGCTTTCTCGTGCCCGGCACGCAAATCACCGAGACGGCCGAGCGGCGGCTGCAAGCGCTGGTCGCCACCCATGACGGCTTCGAGCTCGCCGAACTCGATCTCAAGCTGCGCGGGCCGGGCGAGTTCTTCGGCACCAAACAGAGCGGCCTGCCGGAGCTCGAAGTCGCCGATCCCTTGCGCGACGAGGAGTTGATGGCGCCGGCCCGCGCCGCCGCGGAAAAATTTCTGGAGCAGGCGCCGGCCGACGAGCAGCGGCAATTCGTGCGCTACCTGCAGCGCCGCTGGCAGCGCAAATACGGCTTGATCGAGGCCGGCTAACCGCCCCAGATGCTCTCGCCGGCAACGCGGCCGCGCCTTCGGCGGATTTTCGGCTCGCCGTCCGCCCGGCTGGTTGCCGCCGCCCTCTTGCGCCGGCCGAAACCGGTGAGCGGCATAGACTCTAAGCCATGAAATTCTTCACGGAAAGCGAAGTCGCGGAGCTGTTGCCGATGGACGAAGCGCTGGCGGCGGTGGAAGCGAGCTTATGGGCGCAGTCGCGCCGCGCCGCCGCCAACCATAGCCGCCGCCGCCTCGCGGCTCCCGGCGGCGTGCTGCTGCATGCCATGGAAGCCGCCGTCGAACTGGATGGTCATTGGTATCTCGGCTTCAAGATGTACAGCACGAGCCGCCAAGGCGCGCATTTCCTGGTCGGTTTATACGATGGCGCCGATGGCCGGCCGCTGGCGTGGTTCGAGGCCGACCGGCTGGGGCAGCGCCGTACCGGCGCCGCTTCCGGCATCGCCACCCGCGTCCTCGCGCGCCCGGACGCCGACTCGCTCGGTCTGATCGGCGCCGGCTGGCAGGCCGAGAGCCAGCTCGAGGCCATCGCCGCCGTGCGCCCGCTGCGGCGCGTCCGCGTGTTCAGCCGCGATCGCGAGCGGCGGGAACGCTTCGCGCGCACGATGAGCGCGCGCCTCGGCGTGGAGGTGCAGCCGGCCGATTCCGCCGCCGCCGCCGTGGAAGCGGCCGCGATTGTCGTGACCGCCACCACCGCGCGCGAGCCGGTGCTGCCGGACGCCGCGCTCGCGGCCGGCGTGCATATCAACGCCATCGGCTCGAACAGCCCGCAGCGGCGCGAACTGGAAGCCGCGACCGTCCGCGCCTGCGACCGCATCGTCGTGGATTCGCTGGCGCAATGTCTCGGCGAAGCCGGCGACTTGCTGGCCGGCCTGACCGACGATCGCGACTGGAGCCGCGTCGAGGAACTCGCCGCCGCCCTCGGCCGGCCCCGCCAGTCGCCGCGCGAACGGACGCTGTTCAAATCCACCGGCCTGGCGCTTTGGGATGTTGCCTGCGCCGCCCGCATCTGGCGCCGCGCGCACCGAGATTGACCGGGGCCGGTGGCTTCCGCGAGCGAGGCGCCGTGAAATCACACCCTGGTTCTTTAAGCGCGGCCCAATGGTGCGCGCACAGGGGCAGGGATGCCCAGACTGCGTGCAGAGCGGCCCACGCGCCGCGCCGCCTAAAGCGTACTCACAGGGCGACGTCGCGCAAGGCGCGCACGACCTGAATCACCTGCGTCGCCGCCGTCTCCACTTCGGCGGGCGTGGTAAAGCGCCCGAGCCCGAAGCGCAGCGTGGCCTGCGCCAAGGCCGGCGGCAGCCCCAGCGCTTGCAGCACGTAGGAGGGCCCGGCTTCGCCCGAGCGGCACGCCGAACTCGACGAGACGGCCACGTCTTGCAGCCCCATCATCAGCGCGTCGCCATCCACGCCGGCGAACGAGACGTTGAGGTTGTGCGGCAGCCGGTGCTGCCAGCTGCCGTTGACGCGCACGTCGGGCAGAGCCTCGAGCAAGCGATCGCGCAAATGATCCCGCATCTCGGCCACCCGCCGGCTCTCCTCGGCCATTTCCTGCGCGGCGATCAGCGCCGCTTCCCCCAGACCGACGATCCCGGGCACGTTGAGCGTGCCCGAGCGCAGCCCGCGCTCCTGCCCGCCGCCCTCCATTTGCGCCACTAAATCCGTAGGGCCGTCGCGGCGCACGAACAACGCGCCGATGCCTTTTGGGCCGTACATTTTGTGTCCCGAGAGGGATAACAAATCCACCTGCCAGGCGCGGACATCCACCGGGATTTTGCCGACGGCTTGCGCGGCGTCGGTGTGCAGCGCCACGCCATGCTCGCGCGCCAGCCGCCCCAGCGCCGGCAGGTCTTGCAGCACGCCGGTCTCGTTATTCGCGGCCATCACGCTGAGCAGGATGGTTTCCGGCGTGAGCGCTTCGGCAACTTGCTCCAGGTTCAGGCGGCCTTCGCCATCCACCGGCAGATAGCTCACGCGGAAGCCCTCGCGCTCCAGCGAATGGCAGGGATCGAGGACGGCATGATGCTCCGTCACCACCGTGACGATATGCCGGCCGCGCGAGCTGCGCGAACGTGCCAGCCCCTTGATCGCGAGATTGTTGCTCTCGGTCGCGCCGCTCGTGAAGACAATTTCGTCCGGGCGCGCGTTGATCAGCTTGGCCAAATGACCGCGCGCATGCGCCACCGCCGCCTCCGCCTGCCAGCCGAAGCTGTGGCGGCTGTGAGGGTTGCCGAAGTGCGTCGTGAAATACGGCGCCATCGCCGCAAAGACGCGGCGATCCACGGGGGTCGTGGCATGGTAGTCGAGATAGACGGCCTGCGGCACTCGGGCGGCTCCGCTCGCGGGGGGATCAGCCCTCATTCTAACGGCTGCGAATCGCCGCGCCAACGCGGCAATTCATCCTCGGGATCGAATTGCACCGAATCCACCGTGCCGCGCACGGGAATGCCGAGGATGGTATCCCGGTTTCGCACCTGAATCGTCTGCCAGTAGCGGCGGCCGCCGGCCACGATCAGGATGGGGGCGCGGAAATCGAAGGCCGGCGCCGGTTGCCGCACGCGCACGCGCACCGTCTGGCCGCTGCGCGGCAGCCGCACCATCCGCCACTCGAAGTCGATGCGCGGCCAGTCCGGCCGCTGCAGCCATTGCCGCCAGAACCAATCCAGCCGTTCCCCGCCGATCTCTTGCGCCAGGCGCTCGAAGCGCGCCTGCCCGGCGCGTGCGTCGGCGGCGGGCGGCGTGCGCGCCCACGCGCGCAGCAACCCCGCGAAGCGATCGGGGCCGATCTCCCAGCGCAGGGCGTTGAGCACCAGCCCGGCGCGCGCCGCAACCGCCGCGTTCTGCGCGGTCCGCGCCTGCGCCAGGGCCAGCGGCGGCGCGCCGGTGTCCTGCGCCGCCGCCTGCAAACGCGGCAGCCAGGCGTCGCGCGCATTTTCGCCTTGCCGTTCGGCCAGCAAGTCCAAAGCGCTGATGGTCTCAAGCCCGGCTTCCAGCCACGGAGGCGTGTCCGGCCGCGCCCACCACCAGCTCGTGATCCCGCGCAACAGCGCCAGACTCGGCGCCGCTTCGCCTTGCGGCACCATCGCCCAATTCCCGGCCATCCGCGCGCTGTCTACGCCCGCCTCGGCCACCAGGTTGATCTCCGCCGGCCGGTAGCGCGGCTCGCCCCAGCGCCGCCGACAAGTAGAAACGGCGCCGGCGAGAGCGCGGGCTAGGGGCTGAAGAGCGCCGGCGGTTCGCGAAAAGACTGCAACGGTCAGGCCCGGCGCGGCGATCTCGCGCTCGTCGAGCGGCTCCAGAATCAAGCCGATCCCGTGTGCGGCGGCGGGATCGGCCCAGGTTCGCCAGCCCCGCTCGTCGGTGCCGATCAGTTCCCCGCGCGTCGCGATGCGCAGGTCGGCAGGCGCGGCGACGCGGAGGGTGACGGTGAAACGACCGTCCGCCGTCCAGGCCGGATACCAATTCGTGCCCGGCAGCAGAACGACGCGGCGTGAAGAAATGACATCCGGCGCGGCCACCGTGCCCGCGTAATGGAGCACCACGCGCTGCTCGGATCCCGCCGCCCACGGCGTCGCCAGCACCACCTGGTAGAGCCCGCGCGCGATCCGCAGCGGGCGGTACGTTTGCCCGCCCGTGGCCAGATCGCCCGGGGCAAGGCCCGGCGCCAGCCGAAATGTGAACCACGCGGTTCGCTCGGGGACGCGCAAGGCGACGGTTGCCGTGGCGGCGACGCGCGCGCCGGTGAACTGCAACGCCAGTTGGTACTGTCGCGGTTGCGGCGCGGCGCTGGCCGCGAAGCCGGCGAGGCCAGCGGCGAACACCAGCGCCCCAACCGCGCCAAAACGCAAAACCGCCATCCTTCAGCGGCCCGTTACCGGAACGCGGCGAATCACGACCCCGGCGGCCGGCACGTCAATTTGCAGCAACCGGCCGTGCGCCAAGAGCAAGTTCAAGCTCGCCTGATCGGTCTCCGCATGCAACGTCGCCTCGCCCGGCAGGGCGTGCGGCGGGTGAACGGCGGTGAGCGTGACGTGGCTGGGATCGCCGGAATGGGGCACGAACACGCCGAAGCTCTGCGCGCCGCCCTTGGCCCAGTCATAGCGCGCGGCCAGCACCTCCCAGAGCGAAAACACGTTTTCGTCGAGGATGCTGGTGGTCGCCGGCATTTCAAATTGATAATCCCGCCCCGTCCCTTTGGCCGCCTGGTAGTGCGCGTCGATGCGCCCGTTCGCGTATTTCAACGTGATCGAGGCCGAAGCGCCCTCGCTCCACTCGTAGGATTTCAACGCGCCTCGCGGACCGAGCCGCAAGGCCGCCCGTTGCCGCACGGGTTTGCCGCTGACCGAGTAATCCAAGGTCGCGTCCAGGCGGGTCCCGCCGGCGTCGCTGTGCAGGATGAAATGCTCCTCGCCGAGCGCTTGCCCGCGTTGGGTGACGACGAGTGTGCCTTGATCCTCAACCGGCGCTTGCGCCGGGGCTGCCGCGGCGCCCAAAAGGATCACCGCCGCAATCAGCACCACCGCTTGCCGGCGCCTCACCCGAGCAGCTCCCGCGGCTGCGCCGGCGCCAGCGGTGCCGGCACGGCTTCGCGCCAATTCATGAGGATGCGATCGACGATCGTCTCCGGCGGATCGTCGCCGGCGGCGATGGTCCGCTCGGCCCGGCGATAAAACGGCAGCCGCAGGGCATGCAGGTTGCGGAAGGACGCTTCGTCGCGGAACAGCGGCCGATTGGTCATTTGCGCGCAGCGCATCAACAAGACGTCGAGCGGCACGTCGAGAAAAACCGTGTGCGCGCCGGCGGCGGCGATCGCTTCGATGTTCGCAGGCTGCGCGAAGGTGCCGCCGCCCAGCGCCACCACCCTCCGCCGGTCCGCGGCCGCCAGCGCCAGAATCTGCTGCAACTGCTCGCGCTCCAGGGCGCGGAAGGCCGCTTCTCCCTGACGCGCGAAGATCGCCGCAATCGGCGCGCCCGCCGCCGCCTCGATGCGCTCATCGAGGTCGTGGAAATACCAGCCCAGCCGTTGCGCAAGCAGCCGGCCCACGGTGCTCTTGCCGCAGCCCATGAACCCAACCAGCATTAGCGGCGATGGCGGCATGCAGTCAGTGTAACAAGGCCGTCCGAGCGGCGAGCCGCGCCTCCGAAACTACGGGCGTTGCAGCCGCGGACGGCCGTGGACCGGCGCGACGGCGGTCCGCGCCACCGCCGGCGGGCTCAAAACAGGCAGCCAATACACGTGTCCGCCCAGGCGCTCCGGGCGCAGCCCTAGCGTGGCCAGCGTCGCCGCGCTGCGGCCGAGGTAGGTGAAATGCGGAGTATCGGTCAAGACGGTCTGAAACCAGCCGTGCCGCGCCATAATCTCCTGGAGCGCGGCGTTGCCGCTATCGCGCACGTCGAGCGCCAGCATCGCCAGGTGCTGCGAGGCGCCCGGTGCCGCCACCGATTCCAAGATGGGCTTGCGCCGATTCAGGCTGAAATAGTCCCCTTCGCGTTCGAGCCGGAAGATGGCGCCGATTTGTTCCTCCACCGGCAAGGCCTGGATGCGCCGGGCTTCCGCCTGCGAGAGCCGTCCCCGCCGCACCCAATAGCGCAGGCCCGGCTCGACACGGCTGCGCCAGAGGCGCAGCGTCGCTTCATAGGTGCGGCGGGAAGCATCGGCGCCAGTTGGCACGATGCGCAGTCCCCGCGCCTCGGCTTCGCGCTCGGCCGCCAGTAGCGCCTGCATCGCGGGCGGCTGCAAGACGATCGCGACGCCGTTTAACCGCGCCTGCCGCGACGGCACCGAACGCTGCCAGCGGGCGCACGCCGCCGCCGAACGAAAGAGCACCGTCGGCGGCAATTCGACGCCCCGCGCCACGAACATGGCCCCGTAACTCGCGAGCAGTCTCCGCTGGACGCCTTCTTGCGGCACCACGAAATGCGCCGGCAGCGCCGCCAGGAAGGCGCGCGCCGCCCCCGCTCCGGCGGCGTTCGCGGCGATCGCCGCGGCCGACAGCACGAGAAGAAAGATGGCCAGGATCTTTCGTCCCACGCCATCCAGAGTAGCTGCTTCCTTGTTTCCGGAAAACTGCTATTCCGGCCAGCGGCGCGATGCTCGATGGCGCTAGCCGCGGCCGTCGGCCTTGAGCGGCAGCGCGGTGGAATGCTTGATCTCCTCCAGGCACATCGCCGATCGCACCGTGAGGACGCCGGGCACGCGCAGCAGCCGCTCGCGCATGAACCCGGAGAATTCCTTGAGGTCAGTCGTGACCACCTTCAGCAAATAATCGAAATCTCCGGTCACCGCGTAGCACTCCAGCACCTCGGGAAACCGCCGCAGCGCCCGCTCGAACTCCGCCATGCCCTCATTGGCGTCCTTGTTGCGGCTAACGCTGATCCAGGCCAGGATGCCGAAGCCGAGGCGCTCGCGATCGAGCAGCGCCACCCATTCCCGGATCACGCCCAGGCGCCGTAAACGCTGCAAGCGCCGGTAGCATTGCGGCGGCGAGAGATGCGCCACCCGCGACAGCTCCACGTGGCTGGCGCGCGCGTGCCGCTGCAGGTGCCCGAGCAGGGTGAGATCCAAGTCGTCCAAGGCGTCGGCGGGAATCGGTTTCGGCATGATTCTTTCTACGCATGGCCATTATATGCAAGCTCCCTGCGTACACTGGCCGATCCGAACACCTTTTTGCAACCTCTTTGCGCCTCGATTGCGTTAGTTTGAAGTCATGCCCTTCACGCGCGCCGCCTGGATCTGGTTCAATGGCCGCCTCGTACCCGCCGCCGAGGCGAATACCCACGTTGCAGCTCACGCCTTGCATTACGGCACCGGGGTGTTCGAGGGCATCCGCTGCTATTCGACCGACCGCGGGCCGGCAGTGTTTCGGCTGCCCGAGCACTGGGACCGTTTTTTCGCGTCGGCGGCGGTTTATGGTCTGGAGATTCCTTACACCCGCGAGCAGCTCACGACCGCGACGGCGCAGCTGATCCTGCGCAATGGGTTTTCGTATTGCTACATCCGCCCGCTGTGTTTCGCCGGCGCCGGCCTGCTTGGCATCCGCTCGCAAAATCCGAGCGAAACCGCCATCCTCGCCTGGCCGCAGGTGGCGCATGTCGGCGGCGAGGCTGCGGAAAAAGGCATCCGCGCCACCATTTCGCGCTGGCGCAAGTTCGATGCCAGCATCATGCCGCCGACAGCCAAGGCCTCCGGCCAGTACTTGAATTCACTGCTCGCCGAGCGCGACGCCAGCGCGCGCGGCTTCGACGAAGCGCTGTTGCTCAATGCGCAAGGCGACCTCGCCGAAGCCGCCGTGGCGAACATCTTTTTGGTGCAAGGCGGGCGCCTGCGCACCAACGACACCAGTGCTTCGGCGCTCGGCGGGATCACGCAGGCTTCTATCGTCGCGATCGCCCAAGCCGAGGGCCTTGCCGTCGAGATCGGCCGCTTGCGCCTTGCCGATCTCGAAACCGCCGACGAGGTCTTTTTGACCGGCACTGCCTCCGAGATCTTGCCGGTGCGCGAAGTCGATGGTCGGGCCATCGGCGCCGGCGGCCGCGGGCCGATCACAACGCGCTTGCAGCGTCTATTCGCGCAAGCGGTGCGTGGCCAGGACCCGCGCTTCGCGCACTGGCTCAGCTACGTCCAATCCGAGCCCGGCGGCGCCAAGCCGGAGATGAACCTGGCGGAAACCGCGAGATGAAACCGGCCCGGGGCTCGGCGGCCAAAGATAGAATCAGCGGGAGTTGCCGTTATGCCAGCCAATCCCCTTCAACTCAAGCGCATCCACCATGTCGAGTTCTACGTGGGCAATGCCCGCCAAGCGGCGTACTTTTACCGCCACGGCTTCGGCTTCTCACAAATCGCCTATAGAGGTTTGGAGACCGGCGAACGCCAAGTCACCTCCTACGCCCTGGGCCAAGGCAAGGCGCGGCTGCTGCTGACCACGCCGCTCTCCGCCGATCACTTCGCCGCCGAGCACATCCGCCGTCATGGCGACGGCGTCCGCGACATCGCCCTGCAAGTGGCCGATGCCGATGCCGCCTTCGCCGAGGCCGTGCGCCGCGGCGCCGAGCCGGCGGAAGAGCCGCACGACGAGCGCGACGACCGCGGCGGGATTCGCCGCGCCGCCATCCGCACCTACGGCGACACCATCCATTCGCTGATTTCGTACCGGGACTACGACGGTCCCTTCCTACCCGGCTTCGCCGCCGCCCCCATCGCCGCCGACGACGCCGGCATCCTGCATATCGACCATATCGTCGGCAACGTCGAGCTCGGCAAGATGAACGAATGGGCCGACTTTTATCATCGCGTCTTCGGCTTCGAACGCTTCATCTCCTTCGACGACAAAGACATCTCGACCGAATACAGCGCGCTGATGAGCATCGTGATGTCGGATGACTCCCATGCCGTCAAGTTCCCCATCAACGAGCCCGCGCCGGGCCGCAAGAAGAGCCAGATCGACGAATACCTCGAAGCCTACGGCGGGCCCGGCGTGCAGCACATCGCCCTGCTCACCGGCGACGTGATCAAGACCGTCAGCCATCTTCAGCGCAGCGGCATCGAATTTCTCCGCGTTCCCGACAGCTACTATCAAGCCCTGCCGGCGCGCGTCGGCAAAATCAGCGAACCGCTGGAAACCATCCAGACGCTGTCCCTGCTCGTGGACCGCGACCAAGAGGGCTATTTGCTGCAGATCTTCTCCCGGCCCGTGCAAGACCGGCCGACGGTCTTTTTCGAGATCATCCAGCGCAAAGGCAGCCGCGGCTTCGGCAAGGGTAACTTCAAGGCCTTGTTCGAGGCGATCGAACTCGAGCAAGCACGCCGCGGCAATCTTTAACCGGAGTCCCAAACATGAGCGCCCAAAGCACCCCCGCCGCCCGCAACTCCGCCTCGATGCCGGAGTCAGCCCGCGACCTGCGTTATCAATCCGGCTTCGGCAACGAATTTGCGACCGAAGCCGAGCCCGGCGCGCTGCCGCAAGGCCAGAACGCGCCGCAGCGCGCTCCCTACGGCCTCTACACCGAGCAGATCAGCGGCACCCCGTTTACCGCGCCGCGGGCCCTCAATCGCCGCTCTTGGCTCTACCGCATCCACCCCTCGGTCAAGCACCGGCCCTTCGAGCCGATGGAGCCGGGGCGGCTGCGGAGCGGGCCTTTCAACGAGGTCCCGACGCCGCCCAACCAGCTCCGCTGGCGTCCCCTGCCCATTCCCGATCAGCCCGCGGATTTCGTCGCCGGTCTCGTGACCATGGCCGGCAACGGCGACCCGGCGATGCACAGCGGCGTCGCGCTGCACATCTATGCCGCCAATCGCGACATGGACGATCGCTATTTCTTCAACGCCGACGGCGAGATGCTGATCGTGCCGCAACAGGGCCGCCTGCGCCTGGCCACGGAGATGGGCGTAATCGAGGCCGTGCCCGGCGAAATCGCGGTCATCCAGCGCGGCATCAAGTTCCGCGTCGCCTTGCCCGACGGCGCGGGCCGCGGCTATATTTGCGAGAACTACGGGCCGCTGTTCCGGCTGCCCGACCTCGGCCCGATCGGCGCCAACGGCTTGGCCAATCCCCGCGACTTTCTCACCCCTGCCGCTCGCTATGAAGATCGCGAGGGGGCGTTCCAGCTCATCGCCAAATTCCAAGGCCGGCTCTGGAGCGCCGCGCTCGATCATTCCCCCCTCGACGTCGTCGCCTGGCACGGTAACTACGCGCCATATAAGTACGACCTCGATCGCTTCAATTGCATCAACACGGTGAGCTTCGATCACCCCGACCCTTCGATTTACACCGTGCTGACGGCCCCCTCCGAACTGCCCGGAACGGCCAACGTGGACTTCGTGGTTTTTCCGCCGCGCTGGCAGGTCGCGGAGCATACGTTTCGCCCGCCTTGGTTCCATCGCAATTTCATGAACGAATTCATGGGCCTCATTCGCGGCCAATACGACGCCAAGGCGGAAGGCTTCGTGCCCGGCGGCGCCAGCCTGCACAATTGCATGGCCGGCCACGGTCCCGACGCCGCGACCTTCGAGAAAGCCATCGCCGCCGAATTGAAACCCGTCTATTTGGCTGATACCTTGGCCTTCATGTTCGAGACTCGCTTCGTCTGCCGCCCCACGCGGTTCGCGCTGGAAAGCGCCGAACTCGACGAACAATATTTCGAGTGTTGGCAGGGGCTGGACAAGCGCTTCCACGAACGCTTGCGCGATGGTAGAAAGTGAAGCCACCGGCACGGCGCGCGGGTTGCTCGCCGGCCTGATCGATTACGCCGGCCTGTTTCCGCCCGCGCGCCTGGGCATGCGCGAAGCGGTGGCGGCGTATGCCGCCGAGCGCCGCGGCCCGTACGCCTGGGTCCTCGCCCGGTTTGTCGTTGCCGCCGAGCGGCTGGAGGAATTCGCCGCCGCGCGCGCCGCCCTCAAGCGCGGCGGCGGAATCTGGCCGCTGAGCGTCATCGTGCATGGGGACCGGAAGGAAGGGCCGGCGCAACTTTTCGCCTTCAACGATGCCCACGCCGCCCATTGCCGCATCGAGGCGGTGGAGTTTCGGGCGAATGGCGTGGCCGAGATTGCCGCCTGCGCCCGCATTTGGCCGGCGGCATTCGAGCGGTATTGCGAATTGCCCCTCGCCTCCACCGATTGGGCGCGCTGCCTGCCGCCGCTGCGCGCCGCCGGATTGCGCGTCAAGATTCGCACCGGCGGGCTGGTCCCCGAGGCGTTTCCCGCGACCGGGGCGCTGGCGCGCTTCTTGCTGCGCTGCGCCGATGCTGGCTTGACCTTCAAGGCTACGGCGGGGCTGCATCACGCTCTGCGCGGGGCCTACGCCCTCTCCCCCGAGCCCGCCAGCCCGCGCGTGCCCATGCACGGCTTCCTCAACCTAGTGTTGGCCTGTGCCTACGCGCGCCGCAGTTGGGACGCGGCACGCCTGGAAGCCGTGCTGCTCGAAACCTCCGCGAACGCGTTTACCTTCGATGGCGAGGGCGCGGCCTGGCGCGGCGAGCGCCTCTCTGCCGAGGAGCTGGCGCTGGCGCGTCGCGCGTTCTTCCAGGGCTTCGGCTCCTGTTCCATCGCCGAGCCGATCGGCGAACTGCGCGCTCTGCAGCTCCTATGACCGCGGTACTGGACGCGACCCACGACCCTGCCGCCGCCAGTTGGGTTGAGGCTGCGCAGGATCCCACGACCGATTTTCCGCTCCAGAATCTCCCGTTCGGGGCCTTTCGTCCCGCGCCGCCGCCGCAACCGCCGCGTCTCGGCGTCGCCATCGGCGACCGCGTGCTCGACCTCGCCGGACTGGCGGCCGCGAACCTGCTCGGCGCCGAACTCGCTCCCGCCGCCGCGGCGCTTGCGGAACCGCACCTCAATCGCCTGATGGCGCTCGAACCCGCGCTCCTCCAGGCGCTGCGGCGCCGGCTCTTCGCTTTGTTGCATTCCTCCGCCTCCGAGAGCCAGCGCGCCGCTTTAGGTTCTCTACTCCATCCCCTGGACCGGGTTGAACTTTGCTTGCCTGTCGCCGTCGGCGATTACACCGACTTTTACTCCTCCATCCATCACGCCACCCGGGTCGGCCAACTCTTCCGCCCCGATCATCCGCTCTTGCCCAATTACAAATGGGTGCCGATCGGCTATCACGGACGCGCCTCCTCGCTGGTGCCGAGCGGTGCCGCGATCCGGCGCCCGTGCGGGCAAGCCGCGCCGCCGGCGGATCGGCCGGATTCGGCGCCGCTCTTCGGCCCCAGCCGCCGCTTGGACTATGAACTCGAGTTGGGCTTCCTCGTCGGCGCCGGCAATGCTTTGGGCGAGCCGGTGCCGATCGCCAAGGCCGGCGGCCATTTCTTCGGCGTCTGCCTGGTCAACGATTGGTCGGCGCGCGACATTCAAGCGTGGGAATACCAGCCGCTCGGCCCCTTCCTCGGTAAGAACTTCGCCACCACGCTCTCACCCTGGGTCGTGACCCTCGATGCGCTCGCCCCCTTTCGGGCCGCCGCCGCCGCGCGCCCGCCGGGCGATCCCGCGCCCTTGCCGTACTTGTTCGATGCCGCCGACCAGGCGTCCGGAGCGCTGGACATTTTCGTCGAGGCGGCGCTGCGCACGGCCGCCATGCGCCAAGCGGGGATGGCGCCGCACCCGCTCAGCCGCGCCGGCGCCCGCGACCTCTATTGGACGCCGGCGCAAATGCTTGCCCACCATACCAGCAACGGGTGTCCGCTCCGGCCCGGCGATCTCCTCGCCACCGGCACCATCTCCGGACCCGAGCCCGGCAGCGCCGGGTGCCTGCTCGAACTTACCTCCGGCGGTCGCGCACCGCTCCGCCTGCCGAACGGCGAATCGCGCCAATTCCTCGCCGACGGCGACGAGGTCGTGTTCCGCGCCTACTGCGAACGCCCGGGCTGGCGCCGCCTGGGCTGGGGCGAGTGCCGCGGCCGCATTCTGCCCGCCGGAGCCTAGCGGCGCGCACTGCGCCCGACTCGAACCCGCCGCAATTGCCGCGGCGGCCAGCTACCAGGGATGGTGCTCGCGGTACCAGGCCACCGTCCGCGCCAAGCCGACTTCCAAGCGCGTTTCCGCCCGCCAGCCGAGTTCCGCCGCCGCCAGCGTCGGATCCAGGAACTGCCGGTCAATTTCACCGGTCGCCGTGCCCTGAATGTCGGGTTCGAGATCGCCGCGGCCGCAGGCTCCCAATATCGCATGCACCAGATCGAGCACCGCCAGCGGCTGATCGGTGCCGAGATTGAAGGCGTCGCCGCGATGGCGGCCGGCGCCGAGACTCTCCGCCAGCAGGAGATAGCCGCGCACGGCATCTTCGACGTAGAGGTAGTCGCGCACCGGCGATCCGTCGCTGCGCACCACCGGCCGCTCGCCTTGCAGCGCCGCGCGAATCGTGCCCGGCACGATCCGCGACCAGTTGAGGTCGCCGCCGCCATAGAGATTCGCGCAGCGGGTCACCGCCACCGGCAAACCATAACTGTGAAAATAGCCGCGCGCGATCAGATCGGCGCACGCCTTGGAGACGTCGTAGGGAAAACGGGGCTGCAGGCAAAAGTCCTCGCGGTAGGGCAGCCGGTCATGCGAGCCGTAGGCTTTGTCGCTCGATGCCACGACCACCGCCGCGAGCCCGCGCGCATGCCGGCGGCAGGCTTCCAGCAGCATCCAAGTGCCGCGAATATTGGCTTCGAAGGTCGCCGCCGGGCTGCGCTGCGCCACCCCCACCAGCGTTTGGGCCGCCAAATGCAGGACGACGCTCGGCTCATACTCGGCCAGCGCCCGCTCGCAACTGGCGCCGTCCTCGACCGCGCCGCGGACGCGCGTCACCCGTTCCGCCAGGCCCATCAGTTCCAGCGTGCCCGGCCGCGGCTCGTCGCGCACCAGCGCGATCACTTGCGCGCCCGCATCGAGCAGGGCCCGGCAGAGCCAAGCGCCCAAAAATCCGTTCGCGCCCGTCACCAGCACGGCGCGGTCCCGCCAAGTGAAATTCATGGTCATCCGCTGTGGCGAATATGCATCACGTCGCCGTCCTTCACGATGTAGTCCTTGCCCTCGAGCCGCAGCTTGCCTTTTTCCCGCGCAGCAGCTTCCCCGCCCAGCGCCAGCAACTCGTCCCAGCGAATCACTTCGGCACGAATGAAGTGCTTCGCAAGATCGGTATGAATCGCCGCCGCCGCATCCACCGCGCGCGTGCCTGCGGCGATGGTCCAGGCGCGGCACTCGTCCTCGCCGGCGGTGAAAAACGAAATCAATCCCAAGAGCTGATAGGCCGCGCGCGCCAGCCGCGTCAAACCTGATTCCTGCAACCCATAGCTCGCCAGAAACGCCGCCGCTTCCTCGCCCGGCAGTCCGGCGATCTCGGCCTCGATCTTGGCGCACACTGCGACCACGCCCGTCTTGGGCGCCGGCTCCGCGGCCAGGTCCGCCGCGGCCACCGCGCCCGCAAGGTCCGCCGCCTGGTCTTCGCCTACGTTCAGCGCATACAGGATCGGCTTTTGGCTGAGGAACTGGAAGCCGCGCGTCAGCTTCTCCTCGGCCGCAGTCAGCGCCATGGTGCGGAGCGGCTTTTCCGCCTCCAATTGCGCCTGCATGCGCTCGAGCAGCGCCGCCTCATCGGCGAGCGCCGCGCTGCGCTGCTTCTTCAAATCTTTCTGCACCCGTTCCCGGCGCTTTTCCACCTGGCCAAGATCGCTCACGATCAGATCGAATTCCAGGCGCGCAATGTCGCGCCGCGGGTCGATACCCCCGCCCGCGTGCGGCACCGAGGGGTCCTCGAACGCCCGCACGACATGGATCAAGGCATCCACCCCGCGCAATTCGGCGATGCCGGTGCCGTCGCGCAGCGACGCCTCCGTGAGGGAGGCCACGTCCACCAACTCCAGCGTCGCATGCGTGAGCTTTCGTGGGTGGTACAACTCCGCCAGCCGCTCCAGGCGATCGTCGGGAACCTTCGCCACGCCTACGGCGTCCTCCCGCCGCCCCGCCACAGGCGTCACGCCCGTCAGCATGCTGAAGAGAGCTGTTTTGCCTACCTGCGGCAGGCCCACGATTCCCGTTTTCATCGCTTAGCGCGATCCCCCTCTTCGGGCGCACCCCCATCGGGGTGGTACAGACGCGAATTCTCAACATAACATCGTGGACTCGGGCGCATCCGCCGCCGCCTTCCCGAAACGGCACCCCACCCGCACGTAGCCCGCCAGCCGCCCGGCGCAAAAAGTGGGAATCGCAAGCAACACTGCTGGAGGAGAACTGCATCGTAGCCAGCTGAGCCGGTGGGACGGCGCGGCGCCGCGACGTGGCGCCGACCGCTCGGCTCCGGCGGCGAGTGCCGCCGCGAAACTCGTGGGGACGAAAGCGTGTCCAGGCAACCTCAAGCTCGCGTTGGTTCATCCCACCGGGGCATCAATTCCAGCCGACGAGGGATGACTCTGACGAATCGAGCGTTAGCGACCGAATCCTGGAACGAAGCAGAGGCGATTGATCGAGCCAAGCAAGGCGATGCGGAGGCGTTCGCGTTCTTGTACCACCGCCATAAGCGGCGTGTCTATTCGCTGTGCCTGCGCATGACCGGCAACACCGCCGAGGCCGACGACCTGGCGCAAGAGGCTTTTCTCCAGCTCTTCCGCAAGATCGCCACCTTCCGCGGCGAAAGCGCCTTTTCCACCTGGCTGCATCGGCTTTCCGTCAATGTGGTGCTGATGCATCTCAGGCGCAAGGGCCTGCCGGAAGTGTCTCTGGAGGAAACGACCGAACCGACGCAAGAAGACGGGCCCAAGCGCGATATCGGCAGCCCGGACCTGGCGCTGATCGGTTCCGTGGACCGCGTGAATTTGGAACGCGCCATTCATCGCTTGCCTCCCGGGTACCGCACTATCTTCGTCCTCCACGACATGGAAGGCTATGAACATAACGAAATCGCGGAGATGATTCGGTGCTCGATCGGTAATTCGAAATCGCAACTTCACAAGGCCCGCATGAAACTGCGCGACCTGCTCCAACTGCCTCACACCCAAGGCGCGGCGCGGTCTTAACAGTTTCCGTCCTCCTAGCAAGATGAGACATAATAAGAGGCGTAGCGGCCTTGGCGCTCTTGGGAGAGGGCCATGTCTGATTGTGAGAGCTTTGATACCGCGTTGGCCGCGTCGCCGGACCTGAACCGCCTGGCGCGCCGGGCGCGGGCGCATGCCGGGTCCTGCCGGCGCTGCGCCGCGCTGCTGCGGGATCTGGAGCTGATCGTGGAACGGGCGGCTTCGCTGGCGGCGAATGCCAGCGAGCCGGACCCGCCGCCTCAGCTTTGGGACCAAATCCGCCGCCAACTGGAAAAAGAAGGCGTGATTCACGCCAACGGCCGCACTACGCCGCGCCGCGCCAAACCGCGCCCTAAGAGCGGCGGCGGTCCCTTGCCGCGCCTGGTCCACAGCACGCCTCGTTCCGGCGGCTAACCGCCGCCCCCGCCGCCGTTGCGCGCGCCCGGGCAAGCCGGCGTTTCTCGTCCTTGCGTGCTCGCCGCTTCCCGACGGTGCTCTTCCGCAGTGTTCCGCAGCTTCGGCCAAATTGGCCTACTATGGGCACGACATGCGTGCCATCGCCATCACTCCGCAAAAAGGCAATCCTCATCTGGTGGACCGCCCCGCGCCTGCCGCCCCCGGCGCCAACCAAGTCCTGCTGCGCATCCTGGCTGTCGGGATCTGCGGCACCGACCGGGAAGAGGCGACAGGCGATTACGCGCAACCGCCCGCCGGCGCCAATGAGCTGGTGATCGGCCATGAAATGCTGGGCCAGGTCGAAGCCGTGGGAACGGCCGTGCGCCGCGTCGGCGCGGGTGATCGCGCCGTCTTCACCGTCCGCCGCGGCTGCGGCCGATGCGGTCCTTGCGCGATGAACCGCTCCGATATGTGCCAGACGGGGCTGTATCGCGAACGCGGCATTCGCGGGCTCGACGGCTATCAAACCGAGCGCGTGCTCGACGACGAGCAGTATGTGGTGCGGGTGCCGCCCGAGCTGGGTCTCGCCGGGGTGCTGACCGAACCCACTTCCGTAGCGGAGAAGGCCATCGACGAGGCCGTGCGCCTGCAAATCGCCCGCCAGCCCTTTGCCGGCGCCACCCCCGATTGGCTCTATGGCCGCCGCTGTCTGGTCGCCGGGCTCGGGCCGATCGGCCTGCTGGCCGCGCTTATCCTGCGCCTGCGCGGCGCCCAGGTCTACGGCCTCGACATCGTTCCCGAGGATTCCGCCCGGCCGCAATGGCTGCGCGCCATCGGCGGTTCCTACATCAACGGCAAGCAATCTCCCTCCGACGCCCTGCGCGACCTCACCGCGGGCGGCGCCGAATTGATTGTCGAGGCCGCCGGCATCGCCACGCTCTCCTTCGAGCTCGTGGACGCGCTCGCGCCGGGCGGCGCCTACGTCCTCACCGGCCTGCCCGGCGGCGATCGGCCCTTGCAGCTTTCCGGCAGCGCGCTGATTCGCCGCTTGGTCCTCGGCAATCACGCGATGGTGGGCAGCGTGAATGCCGCGCGCGGGCATTTTCAAATGGCCGTGGACGACCTCCATGCCGCACAGCTCCGCTGGCCCGGCCACTTGGAAAAGCTCATCACGCACCGTCATGCGCCCGACGACTTTGCCGCCGTCTTCACCCAGCATCCTCCGGACGAAATCAAAGCCGTCATCCTCTGGGAATAACTGCGGCCGGCCCCGGCTCTCCGGCGGGAAATCGCCTCGCCCCCGGGCTCTATGGTAGAGTTCACGCTTTCAATTCAACTCTGTCCGGGAGGGCCTTGCGCGTGTCCGCTCGCCGCCTGCCTGCATGCCTGGCGTTTGCCGTCGTGACGTCTTCTTTTCTATTGCTGCCCGCCGCCGCCGACCCGCCCGCTGCGAAGCCCGCGGACCAGCCCGACTACGCGCTGGCCGCGCGGTTTTTGCCGGCGGAAATGGGCAAGCTCGTTTTCGATACTTCCGTCGCTCCGCACTGGTTCGCCACCTCCGATAAGTTTTGGTTCAGCTTCGCCACCCCCTCCGGCACGAAGTACTACCTGGTGGATCCGGCGCTGCGGTCGCGCCGTGCCCTCTGGGACAACGCCAAGCTGGCCGCCGAACTCTCCGTGCTGACCGGCTTCCCCTACGATGCCCAGCACCTGCCGGTCAAGAACATGACGCTCGTGGACCACGATGCCGCGCTGCGCTTCGAGGTGACAGTCCGCCGCGACGCCGTCCTTCCGGGCGAATCGCCCGCCGATCGCAGCCGCGCCCTCGCCTACGAACGCAAGCTCGACAAACTCTTCGCGCACGAGAATGCCGGCGCTTCTTCCGAGCCCGGCTCGGATGCCGGCAAGACCCGCACGCTCTATTTCCGCTACGACCTCGCCACCGGCCAACTCCGCCGTCTCGACGGCTATATTCCCGAGCCGCCGAAGCCGCTGTGGGCCTCGCTTTCGCCCGATCAGCGCACGGTGATCTTCGCACGCGGCAACAATCTGTACGAGATGGACGCCGCCAACTACGCCAAGGCGCTCGCCAATCCCGCCGATCCCTCGATCGCGGAGTCGCAGCTCACCACCGACGGGGTCGCCGGCTTCAGCTACGCCCGCGTGCTCGTGCCCGAAGTCGCCGAGGCGCTGGCCAAGGAAGACGGCGCCGACGCCCGCAATCCCGCCGGCATGCGCGCGCCAGCCGTGCCCGTTCATTGGTCGCAGGATTCGCAAAAGTTCGCCCTCGTCCGCGAAGACAACCGCAAAGTCGCCGATCTCTGGACCATCCATTCCCTCGCCAATCCGCGCCCGGTGCTCGAAACCTACAGCTACGCCATGCCCGGCGAGGCGAACGTCCCCATCCCCGACATCGAAATCTTCACCGCCGCCGGCGGCCGCCGCCTGGTGATTCCCGAGAAGAACCTGCCGCTCGTGGATCCGGTCCTCACCATCGCCGACGCGCCGCTCACCAATGCCGAGCGCGAGCAAGGCGAGCGCGACAGCCGCCTGCTGCGCCGCCTCGGGCTAGAGTCGGTTCCCTATCGCGAGCGGCCGGCGGCCCGCTGGCTTTCCGCCGACGACGCCAAGCTCTACTTCATGGATACCGACCGCACCTATCGTGAAATCGATCTTTGCGTCGCGGACACGAACACCGGCGCGGTCACGACCTTGATTCGCGAGATCTCCAACTTCTTTCTCGATTCCCGCCCGCCGCGCTTGGTCAATCATGGGCAAGGAATCCTATGGTGGTCCGAGCGCGACGGCTGGGCTCACTATTACCTCTATAACGCCGCGGGCAAGCTCGTGAATCCCGTCACGAGCGGAACGTACATGTCCGATCAGGTCGTCGCCGAGGATGATGCCGCCCGCGTTTTGTATTTCACCGCCGAGGGCCGGGAGCCGGGCGAAGACCCCTATTACGTTCACCTCTATCGCGTGAACCTCGACGGTTCGGGCCTTAAGCTGCTCGATCCGGGCAATTTCTCCCATGCCATCGCCGCTCCCGACGACGGCAAATACTTCGTGGATACCTTCTCCCGCGTGAATACCGCGCCCCGCTCCGTGCTGCTGGACGATGCCGGCGCCCAGCTCGCCGATCTGGCTGCCGCCGATCTCTCGAACCTCATGGCCGCTGGCTACAAATTTCCCGAAACGTTCGAGGTCAAGGCCGCCGACGGCGTGACCGACCTCTACGGCGTGATGTACAAGCCGTTCGACTTCGATCCCGGCAGGAAGTACCCGCTGATCGAGTACGTTTACCCGGGTCCGCAGACCGAGAGCGTCACCAAGACGTTCACGCCCAAAGACCCGCAAATTCCCCTCGCGCAGCTCGGTTTCATCGTCATCGAGGTCGGCAATCGCGGCGGCAGCCCGCAGCGCGACAAGTGGTATGACACCTACGGCTACGGCAACCTGCGCGACTACGGCCTGGCGGACAAGAAGGTCGCGGCCGAGGAGCTAGCCGCCCGTTACCCGTTTATCGACCTCAGCCGGGTCGGCATCTGGGGCCATTCCGGCGGCGGCTTCATGACCGCCGCCGCGCTGCTGCAATACCCCGACTTCTTCAAGGCCGGATGGTCGGAATCGGGCAATCACGAAAACAACGTTTACAACAAATTCTGGAGCGAAAAAAACGACGGCGTGCGCGAAGAGGCGCGAAAGGACGGCACCTACAAGTTCATCTACGACATCGAGAAGAACTCCGAACTGGCCAAGAACCTCAAAGGCCACCTGATGCTCACCACCGGCGACATGGATGACAACGTCTCGATGGTCAACACCATGCGCCTGGCCAACGCGCTGATTCACGCCGACAAGCGCTTCGAGATGCTGGTCTTCCCGGGCATGCGCCATTCCTATCAGCCCATCGCGTCGTACGTGCTGCTGCGGCGCATGGATTTCTTCGCGCATTGGCTGCTCGGCTCGTCGGAAACCGGCGCCGATATTCTGGAGCTGCAGAATGAGAAGCAGGCGACGCCCAGCAAGCGCTTTCCCGAATAGCCCGCGCTAGACGATCAACTGTGCGCGCATGACCGTGACCGCCTGTCCGGCCAGCATCACGCGCGCCCCGCGCGCCGCGACGCGCACGATGCCGCCGCGCGCGGAAGCCTGATAGCCGGTCAGCTCCTCGCGCTCCAGTTTGGCCGCCCAATATGGCGCCAGCGCGGTGTGCGCGGAGCCCGTCACCGGATCCTCATCCACGCCCGCGCCCGGCGCGAAGAAGCGCGAAACGAAATCGAATCGCGGCTCCGCCGCGCGCGCCGTCACGATCACGCCGCGCACCGGCAGCCGCCGCAATCGCGAATGGTCGGGGACCAGCCGCCGCAGCGTCTCCTCCGACTCGACCTCGACCAGGTAGTCGAACACGTTCTTCCCCACGAACATCGCGGCCGGAAGTCCCAGCGCCTCCAGCAGCTCGGGCGGCGCGGCGGCGGGCTCGACTGGTTTCGCGGGAAAGTCCATCTCGATCCAATCGTCCCGCCGCGCCGCGGTCAGCTCGCCGCTTTGCGTCAGAAAGCGCGCCATTCGCTCCGGCGGCAGGCGGCCGTCTTCCCACAGCACGTGCGCCGAGGCCAGCGTCGCATGCCCACACAAGGCCACCTCCACCGCCGGCGTGAACCAGCGCAGCCGGTAGCCGCCGTCCTCGGGATGCAGAAACGCCGTTTCCGACAAGTTCATTTCGCGCGCCACCGCCTGCATCCAGCGCTCCTCGGCCGCCCGTTCCAGCACGCAGACCGCGGCCGGATTGCCGGCGAAGGGCTGCGCCGTGAACGCATCCACCTGCACGATCGAATACGCCATGCCTCCAGCTTACTCATACACTGACGCCATGGCGCTCGCGCCCTTCTCCATTCCCTCGTTTGAACCCAAGCTCGCCGGCCTGCGCGCGCGTCTGCGCCAAACCCGCTGGCCGCATGAGCCGGCCGGAGCCGCTTGGGACTACGGCTTTGACGGCGCGGCGCGGCGCGCGCTGTGCGCGTACCGGCGCAACCGATTCGACTGGGCCGCCCAGGCCGCGCGCATGGCGGCCTTCCCCACTGCCGCGTTCCCCAAGCCCAGGCGCTCCGCTTACGGCCCGCCTTCGCCGCGCGGGGCCAAGATCCCGACCCGGTGAAACACCCGCCGCGCCAGCCGCCAGCTCTCGTCTATCAATTCCTGCAGGCCCAAAAGCCGTGCCAGCCCATAGACCACCGCCAGCCATAGCAGCGACGCCCCGAGCAACAAGCCGAGTTCGCGCAGGCCGTGATAGGTCGCGCCCTCCAGCCTCAGCGTAAATTCGAAGACCACCCCGCCCGCGATCGCGGCCACCGCCACGACCCGCGGGACGAGCCGCCAGCGGCTCCAGGCCGCGCCCAGCCAGTTGCGCCGGTGCAACAAGTACACGAGCACCAGCACATTCACCGTGATGCCGATGTCGCTGGCCAGCGCCAGCCCCGGCACTTGCAGCCGATGCGCCAGAAAGATGTAGAGCGGAATCATCGCCGCGGTCACGATCGTGCCCGCCAGCATCGGCGTCAAGGTGTTGCCGGCGGCATAAAATGCCCGCGAATAGATGGTCTGCGCCGCCCAGAACGCCAGCGAAAGGACGAAGATGGTCAGGTAGAGCGCGGTCGAGTGCGCGTTGCCGTCGTGAAATTTGCCGCGCTCATAGACGACGCGGGTGATCGGCAGCGCCAGCCCCGCCAGATAACTGGTGGCCAGCACCGCTCCGGTTACGGTCCGCACCACCGATTTGTCGAGCGTCTCCCGCAGTTGCTCCCACTTGCCTTGCGCCGCCAGGGAGGCGAAAAACGGCATCGTCGCCTGGCCCACCGCCTGCCCCAGCACCGCCATCGGCACCCGCATCAACTGCTTGGCGTAGGTCAGCTCCGTGATCGCGCCGAAAAAGGCCGCTCCCAGCGGGCGGATGATCCAGTCGTCGGCGCTGACCAGCGTCACTCCCGCCATCAGCGGCAGCGTCAGCTTCAGCCAGCGGAGAAACGTGGGATCGCGAAATGCCATGGTCGGCCGGTACCGCAGCCCGCGTTTGCGCGCGCCCAGCAGCGGAAACAAGAATGGCCCCAGGAACGCGCCGGCCAGCGCGCCGACGGCCAAGCTCTCGATGCCCAGCCAACGGTGCAAAAACACGCCGCCGGCAATGATGCTGGAGCTATAGAAAAGCGGCGCCAGCGCCGGCAGCCAGAACACGCCGCGCGTATAGAGCGTCGAGCAGATCAGGCCGCCGACTCCGAAGCAAAGCTGCGCCGGCAGCAAAATGCGTGTCATGCGCGCGCACTCGGCCAGTTGCTCGGGCCGGAAACTGGGCACGTACAGCCGCAGCAATTGCGGCGTGAAGATCTCGGCGATCACCACCCCGATGCCCAAGGCCAAAATCATGAACGTGGTCACGATGGAGAAGACGCGATAGCCCTCCTCCTCGCGCCGCTCCGCCACGTACGGGCTGAAGATCGTAATGAAAGTGATCGAGAGCGCGCCGCCGGCCACCAGGTAATTCAGCCAGTCGGGGATCGTAAAGGCGACGTTATAGGCGTCGGTGTGGCCGCTGGCGCCGAAGGCGTAGGCGATATAGGCCTCGCGCAAGTAGCCGATGGCGCGCGAGGCGAACACCGCGGCCATCATCAGCGCCGCCGCGCCGCCCAACCGGCGCAACTCCATGCCGGCGGGGCCGTCGCCGCCCGCGGGGGAAGTCACTGCCTCCGATCCCTCAAGCATGGACCTTCGATTCTAACGGTTGCGCTTCGCCCTCCGGAGCGCGGCGCGCCGCGGCGGGGGGCCGGCGCGCGGGAACTCCGTTCCGGGGCCGGGGCGCAAACCCTATCGCCTCTCCGCCGGCGGCAGCGCCAGGGCCAGCAACTCGACGACGTGCAGCACGCGCTGGCCGGTGCGCCGCTGGCGCGCGCCGGCGCGAAGCTGCAGCATGCAGCCGGGATTGGCGGTCACGATCCATTCCGCGCCGGTCGCGGCGATGGTATCCATTTTTTCCTGGAGCAGCCGCCCGGCGATTTCGGGATGCACGACGTTATAGATCCCCGCGCTGCCGCAGCAGGCGTCCGCCCGCGCCATCTCCATCAGCCGCAGCTCCGGCACCCGCCCCAACAGCCGCCGTGGCGCGAGGCGAATCTTCTGGCCATGCGCCAGATGGCACGGGTCTTGATAGGTCACGATGCGCGGCACCGGCCGCAGCACGCCGTCGGGCATGCCCAGTTCGTCCAGGAACTCCGTCACGTCCCGCACTTTGGCGGCGAACTCGCGCGCGCGCTGCCGCCGTTCATCGCCCGCGAACAAGTCCGCGTATTCCTTCATCACCGCGCCGCAGCCGGCGCTGTTGCTGATGACCGCGTCGTAGCCGGCCAGGGGAAAGTTGGCGGCCGCGAGCGCGCGCGCCTGATCGCGCCGCCCCGCATGAACGTGCAGCGCGCCGCAGCAGCCTTGGTCGGCCGGCACCGCCACTTCGCAGCCGCAGTATTGCAGCACGCGGATCGTCGCCCGGTTCATCTCCGCGAACGCCACGCGCTGGATACAGCCCGCCAGCAGCGCCACTCGCGCCCGCGGCGCGCCCGGCCGGGGCTGCCCGTCCGCGGCCAGCGCCGGAAAGGTCCGGCCCATCTCGGCGACAAAGGGCGCGCGATCGATCTCCGGCGCCAGCGCCTCGAGCCCCGCCAGCCGCAGCAGCCGCAGCACCCCGCTCGCGCGCGCCAGCGCCCGCAATCCGCTGTGTTGGTAGAAGCCGAGCAGCGCCGCCTGCCGCCGCATCGCCGCCGGGCTGGTCAACACGCGGTCGAAGAAGTAAGCCCGCAGCCGCCGCGCCACCCCGCTCCGCCGCGCCAGCTCCGGATGCCGCTCCAGCTCCCCCCGCGCCCGCTCCAAGATCTTGCCGTACTCGACGCCCGAGGGGCAGGCCGTTTCGCAGGCGCGGCAATCGAGGCAGCGGTCGAGATGGGTGAAAAGCTGCCGGTCGAGCGGCAGCCGCCCGGCGTCGGCCTGCGCCACCTGGTAGATCCGGCCGCGCGGCGAATCCATCTCCTCGCCCAGCACGCGGAATGTCGGGCAGGCGTTCAGGCACAAGCCGCAGTGCGTGCAGCGGGAATAGTCTTCCCAACGCGGAGGCTCGGGCCCGGTGAAGACCGAACTCGCGGCGCCCGAGGCCGCCTTGGTGTCCGCCGTCGCGCTCATGCTCCCACCGCCGCGCGCAATTTCCGCATCAGCGCCAGGTCCGCTCCGGATCCATCCAGCACCGTTTCGATCGGCTCGTCGTCCCGCATCAGGCGCGCCTCCGGGTGGACGCGGCGCGCCGCCTCGCGCCAGTCCAAGGCGGGGCGGCCCTCGAGCTCCGGCGCCAGCTCCAGCTCGAACACGCCCAAACCGAGCCGGCCGCGCCAGCGCAGCGCTCGGCCCTGCGCGGCGGCGAACCCCTCCAGCGCCCGCAGCGCCGCCACCCCGCGGCCCGCCGGCGCGACCAGACGCCAGCGCTGCGCGCCGCTGGCCGCAGCGCCGTACTCGCGCCAAAATGCGCCCTCGTCGGCCACGGCTTCGGCCTCGCTTCCCGCGTGCCGGCTCAGCGCGGCCAACTCGCGGCGCCAGCGCGCGCGGGCGCCCGCGCCGCCGCCGAATCGCAAATACGCTCGGAGCGGCGGGCCGCACAGCTCCAGCGCCAGCGGCCGGCCGGGATGCCGCAACAGCGCGCCCCGCAGCGCCTCCGCCTGCTCCCAGCCCGCCAGCCCCCAGCCCCAGGTTTCGGTCTCCGCCGGCCGTGGAAACACCTTGAAGTTCGCGGCGGTGATCACTCCCAGCGTGCCCTGCGCGCCGATCATCAGCCGCATCAGATCGTAGCCCGCCACGTTCTTGACGACCCGTCCGCCGCCATGCGTCAGCTTGCCGGCCGCGGTCACGAACTCGATGCCGATGGTGAAATCTCGCACCGTGCCGTAATAATGCCGCAGCGGACCGGAGCGGTGCGCCGCCAGGATCGCGCCGAGCCGCGCCGCGTCGCCGCCCGCCACATCCAGCGGCAGGCACTGCTGCGCGCGCGCCAGCTCGGCGGCGATGGCGCCGGCGGTCAAGCCGGCTTCTAAGCCGATGGTCAAATCCTGCGGCTCGTAAAAGCGCACCCGCGCCAGCCGCGCCAGATCCAGGCGCACGGCGCCGCTCAGCGTTCGCTCGCTGCCCATCGCCAGCGCGATCGTCGCGCCGTGGCCGACGGCCAGCGGCAGCCGCGCCGCGCGCGCCCACGCCACCAGCGCCGCGGTCTGCTCCGCATCGGCGGGCAGCGCGCGGCAGGCCGCGCCCGCGCCCTCCCCGACGCCGCCCTTGCCCAGCAGCGCCTCGACGCCGGCGGCGATGGCATCCTGCGTCATAGGCGCGCGGCCGCGCCCGCGGGCGCGGCCGCCAGCGCGGTCTCGCGGCAACTGCGATAGGTCGGCAGCAGCTTGCCTGGATTCAGCTTTCCTTCGGGATTGAAGACCTGCTTCACCGCGCGCATGAAATCCAAGTCCGCTTCGCTGAAGATCAGCGGCATCAAGCCGTCCTTCTCCATGCCCACGCCGTGCTCGCCGGTGATCGAGCCGCCCATCTCCACGCACAATCGGATGATGTCTTCGCTCGCCGCCCGCGCCGCCTCGAACTGCCCCGGCACGCGCTGGTCGAAAAAGACCAAGGGATGCAAATTGCCGTCGCCGGCATGGAAGATGTTGCCGATGCGCAGGCCGCTGGCCGCGCTGATGCGCTCGATGCCCGCCAGCACGGCGCCAATCTTGGTGCGCGGAATGACGCCGTCCATGACGTAGAAATTCGAGCTGAGCCGGCCCATGGCGCCGAACGCGTGCTTGCGCCCCAGCCAAAGCTTGGCGCGCTCGGCTTCGTCGCGCGCCCGCCGCGTCTCCCGCGCGCCCGCGCGCGCGCACACCTGCTCGATGGCGGCGGCTTGTTCCTCGACTTCCTCTTCGAGGCCTTCCACCTCGATCAGCAGCACCGCGGCCGAATCCAGCGGGTACCCGGCGTGGATATACGCCTCCACCGCGCGCAACGAAAAGCCGTCGAACATCTCCAGCGCGGCGGGAACGATGCCTTCGGCGGTGATCGCGCTGACCGTGGCGGCGGCCTGTTCGGCGGCGTCGTAGATGGCCAGCAGCGTGCGCGCCGCCTCCGGCCGGCGCGTCAGCTTCACCGTGATCTCGGTGACGATGGCCAGCGTCCCCTCCGAGCCGACGAGCGGGCCGACGAGATCGTAGCCCTGGCACTCCGCCGTCTTGCCCCCCAGCCGCGCCACGGCCCCATCCGCCAGCACGATCTCGAGCCCCGTCACATGATTCACGGTCACGCCGTAGGCCAGCGTGTGCGGGCCGCCGCTGTTCTCCGCGACGTTGCCGCCGATGGTGCAGGCCTTTTGGCTCGAGGGATCCGGAACGAAATAGAAGCCGGTAGGCGCGATCTGGTCGGAAAACTCCAGGTTGACGACGCCGGGCTCGACCCGCGCGCGCAGATTCTCGACGTCCACTTCCACGATGCGCCGCATGCGATTGAGCGACAGGATGACACCGCCCTCGCGCGCCACCGCCCCGCCGCTCAGCCCCGTGCCGGCGCCGCGGGGGATCAGCGGCGCGCCCGCCTGGTGCGCCAGCTTGACGGCGGCGATCACGTCTTCGCGCGTTTGCGGAAACACGACCAGGTCGGGCGTGGCGCGGTCCACGCCGCCGTCGTATTCATAGAGCATGCGCCCGACCGGATCGCCGATGACGCCGGCCCGGCCAAAACGGGCTTCGAGCTTGCGCCGTAGCTGGTCGTAGGCGCCCATGTCCCTGCTCCGAGTGTAGCCGCTCCGCCGTCCGGCGGTGAGCGCCCTCGATGTACGCTCGATGCATGGAACTGGCGGCGAAACGCGAGCTGCTGCGCGAGCTGGCGCTGGCCGTGCTCGCCGATCTGGCGCCTGGGCGCCTGATCGCCGCCCAGTGCCGGCGGGTCGGCGGCGAGCTGCACGTGGACGATCGCGCCTGGCCGCTGGACCGTCCGATTCTGGTGCTGGCTTACGGCAAAGCCGCCGTGCCGATGGCGCGGGCCATGGAACCGCTGCTGCACGGCGCCGGTCCCCTCGCCCTGATCGTTTCCGCCCCCGAACGCTTTCTCGCACCCGGCCAGAACCCCGCGCCTTGGGGCGCCGTGCAATCCTTCGTGGGCGGCCACCCAGAACCCAATGAGGCCAGCGTTGCCGCCGCTCACGCCATGCTCGCCGCCGTGGCCGCCGCACCCGGCGGCAGCCTCATCGTTCACTTGGTCTCCGGCGGCGGCTCGGCTTTGCTCGAAGCTCCGTTGCGCGCCGAGCTCTCCGCCGCCGATTTGCGCGCCGCGTATGGCGCCTTGGTGCGCAACGGCGCGCCCATTCACGAAATCAACGCCCTGCGCAAACATCTATCCGCCGTCAAGGGCGGCCGCCTCGCCGCCGCTGCTCCCGCCAGCGCCGACCAGCTTTCCCTCATCCTTTCCGATGTGCCGGGCGGCGACTTGAGCAGCGTCGCTTCCGGACCCAGCCTGCCCGACCCCAGCACCGTCGCCGACTGCCGCGCCATGCTCGCCGCCCACCCCACGCCCCTGCCGCCCGCGATCGCAAGGTTGCTGGCGCACCTGCCCGAGACGCCCAAGCCGGGAGATCCGGCCTTTGCCCGCTCCGCTTGGCATCTGCTCCTCGACGATCGCGGCGCCGCCGCGCGCCTCGCCGCGCGCGCCCGCGACGCCGGCTGCGTCCCCACCCTCGATCATGCCGCCGACGAATGGGATTACCGCGCCGCCGCCGCTTACTTGGTCGGACGCATTCGCGAATTGAAGCGCGATCAGCCGCGCGCCTGCCTGATCGCCGCCGGCGAGGTCCGCGTCGCCTTGAACGGCCCCGCCGGCCGCGGCGGACGCAACCAGATGTTCGCGCTGGAATGCGCCCGGTTGATCGCCGGCGAGCCGCTCTGCGTCCTCAGCCTCGGCACCGACGGCATTGACGGCGACAGCCCCGCCGCCGGCGCATTGGTGGACGGCACGACCTGCGCTCGCGCCGCCGCCCGCGGCCTCGATCCCGCCCGCGCGCTGGCGCGCTTCGACGCTTATCCTTTGCTCGCCGCCTTGCGCGACTCCATCGAGATCGGCCGCACCGGCACCAACCTGCGCGATTTGCGCATCTTAATGTAGGTGCCCGGCTCCAGCCCGCAATCGGTCTTGTTGGTGGATGATGATCGCGAGCAGCTCGAGATGAACGCCGCGCTTCTGCGCCGGCTCGGGCTTGCCCCCAGCATCGCTGCCGGGCCCGCCGCCGCGCTGCGCCGGCTTGCCGAAGAGAACTTCGATTTCGTCGTCACCGATCTTCGCATGGAAACCCCTGCCGACGGCTTTATCGTCGCCGACGCCGCCAAACTCCTGCATCCCGGTGTCCGCGTCATCCTCACCACCGGCACGTACGATTTGCCCGAAGCTCTGCGTCACGTCGAGCAAGCCGTGGATACAGTTCTGCTGAAGCCGTTTTCCGCCCAGCAACTCACCGCGGCGCTGGATGTTTCCGGCATGCGGCCTCTCCCCCGCATGGGATTGATTGACCTGATCCGTGAGCAGCGGGATTGGCTGCTCGACGAATGGCGGCGGGCTCGCGAAAGCGATCCCGCGCTCGCGCATTTGACGCCGCAGCAGCGCAACGATCACCTCTCGGACATCCTCGACGAAGTGCTCACGCTGCGAAAAAAAGACCATAGCGCCGAACATCATGGCGAGACCCGCCGCCTCCAGTCTGTCTCGCTGGCCGGCACGCTCTCCGACTTGATCGAACTGCGCCGCTTAATGCATGTGCTGGTGGACAAGCACTACGCCCGGCTCGATCCGCCTCAGCTCAACTCTGATTTGGCCCGGCTCGATGCCGCGCTCGATCAGGAGATCATCGACAGCGTTCGCGGCCGGGTGCCGGAACTTGCCAATCTCGGCCCGCTTTCGCACCGCCTGCCCGAAGCAAGCTGACACCGGCGCCCGACGCCGCCGCCCGGCGCGGCCCGCGGCTGCCCTCCACCCCCTTCCTTGGGCCGGTTGTAAGCCGGATTCCAGAGCGTTTCGCGCCGCCGGGGTCCGCGCTACGCTGGGTCTTCTATGCCCCCGATCAAGCGCCCGAGCGACCCCAGCGGCAAGAAATGGGGCGCCAGCCCGCTTCGCAAGCTGGATATTCTCGCCCTGGCCGCCCACCGCGACGACGTCGAGCAAACCTGTGGCGGCACCTTGCTGCGAATGGCGCAGCACGGCATGGTGACCGGCATCCTCGATCTCACTCGCGGCGAAGCCGGCACCCGCGGCACCGCCATCGAGCGCGGCGTCGAGGCCGAGCGGGCCGCCGCCCTGCTGGCCGTGCAGTGGCGCGGCAATCTCGGCCTCCCCGACGGCCAGCTCGAGCTCTCTTGGGATGCCAAACGCCGCATCGCTGAAGTCATTCGCGCCACTCAGCCGCGCATCTTGCTGGCGCCTTTTCCTCAGGCCCGCCATCCCGACCATGCCATTAGCGGCCGCCTCGCCTACGAAGCCGCCTTCGTCGCCGGCTTGAAGAATCTCTCCGTCGCCGCCGACGCCGGCGGCGCCTTCCGCCCGCATACCGTGCTCTATGCCTCTCTGTACGCTAACGAGCGCCCCACGCTCGTCGTGGACATCACCGACCAGTTCGAGGCGCGCCTGCAATCGCTCCTCGCCTACCATTCGCAATATTCGGATCAGAACGCGGGCAAAGAGATCTTTCCGCCGCACCAAGACGTCGCCGCGCGCGTGGAAGCCCTGGCGCGCCATTTCGGCATGATGGTCGGCGTCAAGTACGGCGAGCCGTTCATCAGTCCCACGCCGTTGCGCGTCGGCGACTTGCGCGCCATCGAGTGCGACACCTTCACCGTCGGCGGCATCATCACCCCGTTTTAGCCGGCGCCCGCCGCTCCGCCGCGAGCCGCTCCCCCTGCCGCGCCCGCCGTTGCGCGGCCATGAACTGCTTGCGGCTGCGGTAGAGCGCCGCCGTCAGCCGCCGCAAGGTCAGGTTGCGCAGCGGCAGCGCCAGCGTCGTGCGTGTCACCGGATCGTTCAGCCACACTGACCCTTCGCGCACGCCCAAACAGTGAGCGCCAGCCGCCGCGATCAGCTCGGCCGCCCGGCTTGCCGATAAAAGCGCCTCGCTCATGACGCCTGCGCCCAGCGTCGCACGAATTCCGAGTAGGCGGGTAGCGGCTCCGATTCGCCGCCTGGCCGCTGTCCGCTGCGTGAGCCTTTCGGCCGATCGGCCCTTGCAAGCGTCACGCGGCCCCAAATCCCCGATCTGCGATGCCTGACTCGTGTACGCTGATGAGGTCCCTGCAATGCGCCGCCTGAGTCTTCCCGCCCTGTTCGCTTGCGTTTTCCTTTGCGCGGCCGCGTCCGCGCCGGCGGCGGCCGCCGCAAATCCCGAAGCTGCCGTCCGCGCGAATAATCGCGGGGTCGCCTACATGGATCGCAGCGCTTTCGCGCAAGCGGCTCAGGAGTTCACGGCCGCCTTGCGCCTCGACCCCTCGCTGCTCGAAGCCCGCACCAATCTCGGCATCGCCTATTACGCCGCCGGCAACGACGCCGCCGCCGAGCCCGTGCTGGAAGCCGCGCTGCGCCACGACTCCGGCGATCTCCGCGCCCATTACGTGCTCGGCCTGATCGCGCGCAACCACGGCCGGTATCAAGCCGCCCTCGATCAATTTCTCTACGTGGTGCGGCGCGAGCCCCGCGATAAGAGCGCCAACTATTTCACCGGCTACACCCTGCTCCGGCTCGGCCGTCCGGCCGACGCGATCGGCTATCTGAACCGCGCTCTGGAAGCCGATCCCAACGATGTCTCGGCGCTGTTCAACCTCGCCAACGCCTATCGCGCCCAGCACGACATGCCGCGGGCGATGGCTTACTTCAAGCGATTCGAGCAAGTGCGGCAATCCTCGCCGCTCAATACCGCCGCCTCGCTCGTCTATGGCGATGAAGGGCAACTGGCCATGGCTTCAGCGACAGTGCCGCCGGGGCTGCGGCCGGCGCCGCGGGCGCAGCCGGTCCGCTTCGTGGACGCCACCGCCGCCGCCGGCGTGCAGTTTCGCAGCCATACGCCGACCCGCTTCCCCGGCCCCGGCGCCTGCGCCTTCGACGCTGAAGGCGATGGGCGTCCCGACCTGTTTTTCGTGAACGGCGACGGCCCGCCCGCCCTCTACCGCAATCTGGGGGGCGGCCGCTTCGAAGACGTCACGCGCGCGGCCGGCCTCGAGCAGCCGATGCACGGCCTCGGTTGCGCCGTCGGCGACTACGACAACGACGGGCGGCCTGATCTGCTGGTCACCGAGGCCCATCACTTGCTGCTGTTCCACAATCTCGGCGGCGGCCGCTTCGCCGAAGTCGCCGCCCAGGTCGGCCTCGCCGTGCCCGCTTCCGCTCACCCCGATTTCCTGGCGGCCGCCTGGATCGATCTCGACCATGACGGCTACCTCGATATCGTCGTCACCGACGCCGCCGCGGGCGGCCGCGTTCATGTCTTCCACAATCTCGGCACCGGCCATTTCAAGGACATATCCGCCTCCTCGCGGATCGGCCAGTCGCCGGCTTCCTATCAGGGCTTGGTGGCCACCGACTTCGACAATGACCGCGACATTGACGTGGTTTTGGCGCGCGCCAACGGTCCCGCTTCGATCTTCTCGAACCTGCGCAACGGCGCTTTCGCCGAGGTCCGCCCCTGGGCGCAGGCGGTAACACCGCTGATTAGCGGTGCTCGCGCCGTGCTCGCCCTCGACTATAACCACGACTTTTGGATGGACCTCTTCTTCACCCGCATCGCCGGCCCGCCGGTGTTGCTCGGCGCCACCGGGGAGAAGCGCTTTCGCCCGGTTCCCTTGCCCGCCGCCAATGCCGGCCTGAGCGACGGCTGGGGCGCCACCGCGCTCGACTACGACAACGACGGCTTCGCCGACCTCGCCTTCATCGCCTCGCGCCACGGGCGCCAATCGCTCTTCCTCTATCGCAACCTCGGCGACGGCACCTTCGCCGACGCTACCGCCGCGACCGGCCTCGACCGCATTCCCCTCCATGACGCCCGCACCGTTCTGGCGGTGGATTGGGCGGGCGACGGCCGTCCCGGCTTGGTCGTCACCCAGGCCGGCGGTCCCGCCATCCTGCTGCGCAATGTTCCATCGGCGGCGGCCGCGCCCAACCGCTTCCTTAAAGTGAAACTTGAGGGGCTGAAAGACAACAAGCTCGGCATCGGCAGCAAGGTCACCGTGCGCGCCGCCGGGCTGGCGCAGAAGACCGAAGTCGAGGGCGGCAGCGGCTATCTCGGCGAAAATCCGCCCGCCCAGCTCTTCGGCCTGGGCGGCTCCGGCCCTGCCGACTCGGTGACCATTCGCTGGCCCACCGGCGTGCTGCAAGCCGAACTGCCCCCCGCCGGCCAGTCGAGCGTTCATTATGTCGAGCTCAACCGCAAAGGCGGCTCTTGCCCGGTCCTTTACTCCTGGAACGGCCGGCGCTTCCAGTTCATTGACGACATCACCGGTCCGGGCGTGATCGGCGAGTGGACGGGTCCGGGGCAATACGATTCGCCGCAGCCCTCCGAATGTCTCCGCCTGCCCGCCGGCTCCGTCGTGCCGCGGCACGGGCGCCTCGAATTTCGCTTCACCGACGGGATGGAAGAAGTCATTTACCTCGATCGCGTCGGATTGATGGCAGTGGATCACCCTGCCGGGATCGAAGTCTTCGATAACGACCGCTGGCAGCCCGACGGTCCGCCGCCCGCGTTCCGCCTCTGGGCCGTCGCGCACGCTCATCCGCCGCTCGCCGCCACCGACGAAAGCGGGCGCGACCTGCTGCCGTATCTGCTGCCGGGACATCCCGGCCGCTACACGCCGATTGCCGCCCGCTCGCCGTTCCCGGGCTACGTCGGCCTGCACACGCTGACCCTCGACCTTGGCGATCTGCGTCAGGCCCACACCGCGCAGCTTTTGCTCCATGGCTGGACCGATTACTATTTCCCCGACACCGCCTGGACCGCCTTTTACGCCGGCATTCCCACCGTGCCGCCCGCGCTGCAATTGCCCGATGGGCACGGCGGCTGGCGCACCGTCGTGAATTCGGTCGGCGCGCCCGCCGGGCTGCCGCGCTGGATGGTGATTGACCTCACGCCCTGGCTCGGCCCGCGCGGCGCGTTGGCGCGGCGGGACGCGCGCCTGCGCTTGCGCACCAACCTCGCCATCTACTGGGATCGCGCGCTCGTGAGCGTGGACCCGCCGCAGCCGCCGCTGCGCGTCGAGCATCTCCGCGCCGCGAGCGCCACGCTGCGCTGGCTCGGCTTTCCCGATCAGGTCGCTTCCTCGCCCGAGGTGTACGACTACGACAAGGTCTTGCAGGACGTCGGCTTCCGCGCCCCCGCCGGCAACTACACGCGCTACGGCGATGTGCGCGACCTGCTCGCGGCCACCGACGATCGCTACGCCATCATGGCGCCCGGCGACGAGGTAGCCGTCGGCTTTGACGCGTCCGCCCTGCCGCCGCTGCCGCCCGGCTGGCAGCGGACTTATTTCTTTTGCGCTGACGCCTTCACCAAAGGCCGCGACTTCCTCGACGCGCACCCCGATACCGTCGGCCCCTTGCCCCTGCACGGCCTTCCCTACCCGACGCCGCCGCACAACCCGGTCTCCGTCGCCCTGCTGCGCTACCGCCTCGAATACAACACCCGCCACCTGCCCGCCATGAATGCCGCCGAAAAGCTTGTGAACGAAAGGCCGAAACCGCTGACCGAAGGAGCTCATGGCTCATTGCGTTAGGCAATCCCTTAGTCGAGTGAACACCGATTTGGAGAAACCGTTCCCGGCTAGGAGGCCAAAGGCTCCGATGGCGGTAGCGAGACCCAAGCCGCCTCGACGTTAAAGGTGCGCGAAATGCGCCGATGCGGTCGGATTCGCACCGACGATCAACCGGTTCGACGCTAAGAGGGGAACCACGAGGTGGAAGCGGCGCTGGAACGTGCGCGTTGCGCGTCGATCCAAGGTCGTGCTCGTCGGGGCGAGGGAGAACAGGTCGTTCGCTCGCCGGGGCGGTTGCGCATCCTTACGGCGTTGACCTAGCATCATTGTGCGGATGCCCATCTCGGCCATCATCGTGGATGACGAGCAGCTCGCGCGCGACGAGCTCGCCTATCTGCTGCGCTCGTTTCCGGAGGTGGAGGTCGTCGCGCAAGGGCGCAACGGCGTCGAGGCCGTCCATCTCGTACGCGATCATCAGCCGGCCTTGCTGTTCCTGGACGTGCAGATGCCCGGTCTCGACGGCTTCGGCGTCGTCAAGCGGCTGCGCGAGCGCAAGCTGCCGATGCCGCAGTTGATCTTCGCGACGGCCTACGACCAATACGCCGTGCAGGCCTTCGAAGTCAACGCCGTGGACTACCTGCTCAAGCCCTTCGACAAGGCCCGGCTGGCGCAGGCGCTCGAAAAAGCCATGCGCCACCTCGAGTCCCCCGCCGGTTCGGCGCAGAAGATCGATCGCGTGCTGGAACTGCTCGAAACCCGCCACGGCCCGCCCGCGCTCGCCAAGCTGCCGGTCAAGGCCAACGGCCGGCATTTTCTGCTCGACCAGAACGAGGTGATCTATGCCCGCATCGAAGACGGCGTGATCACCGTCGTCGCCAATCAGCTCGAGGGCACCGCCAACTGCCGCACGATCGAAGAGCTGCAGGCCGCGCTCGATTCCAAACTCTTCTGGCGCGCCCATCGCTCCTATTTGGTCAATCTCAATCGCATCAAGGAAGTCGTCCCCTGGTTCAACAGCAGCTATCAACTGCGCATGGACGACAAGAAACAAACCGAGATTCCCGTCAGCCGCACCCAGAGCCGCCAGTTGCGCGGCCTCTTCAACCTGTAATCGCCAACCGCGCGCGGGCCGGCCGGCGCGGGCATCGTTCGCGCCGGCTTCCGATTCGGGTCGTGCCGGCGTGCGCCGAATCCGCCCGACCGGTCAGTAACGAGCCGTCGACCGCCGTTGCCGTTGACCCGCGCTTGCCCGCCTTCAATAATGAAATGTCCCCATGGCGACGAAAACCGAAGGCATCGCCTCGCCGCTCAAGCCCAATGCTTCCGGGCTGAGCCCGCAGCGCATTCTCGACCTGTATCGAGTCATGCTGCTTTCCCGGCGCTTGGACGATCGCGAAATTCTTCTCAAACGCCAGCAAAAAATCTTCTTCCAGATCAGCGGCGCCGGCCATGAAGCCGTGCTCGCCGCCGCCGGCGACCTGCTGCGGCCGGCCTACGACTGGTTTTACACGTACTACCGCGACCGCGCGCTCTGCCTGCGGCTGGGCGTGACGCCCGAGGCGATGCTGCTGCAAGCCGTCGGGGCGGCCGACGATCCCGGCAGCGGCGGGCGCCAGATGCCCTCCCACTGGAGCGCGCCCGCGCTCAACATCGTCAGCAGCTCGAGCCCCACCGGCACGCAGTTCCTGCAGGCCGTCGGATGCGCCGAAGCCGGCCGCTATTACAATCGCCATCCCGAGATCGCTGCCTGGCTCGAGGCCCATCCCGCGCCGCTGCCGCCGCGCTGGCAAGGCGACGAAGTCGTTTACTGTTCGTCCGGCGAGGGCGCCACCAGCGAAGGGGAGTTTTGGGAAGCGATCTCGTGCGCCGCGCGCGAGCGCCTGCCCGTCCTGTTCCTGATTGAGGACAACGGCTACGCGATCTCGGTCCCGGTCGAAGTGCAGACGCCCGGCGCCAGCATTTCGCGCGTGCTCGCCGGCATGCCCGATCTTTTTCTCGTCGAGTGCGACGGCTGCGATCTCTTCGACAGCTATCAAGCCTTGGAGCGCGCCATCGCGCATTGCCGCGCGAGCCGCGGCCCGGCGCTGGTGCACGCCCACGTCGTGCGCCCCTACTCGCACTCGCTCTCCGACGACGAACGCCTGTACAAGCCCGAGGCCGAGCGCGAGGCCGAGGCGCGGCGAGATCCGCTGCGCCGCCTCGCCGCCTACCTCCAGCAGGAGGGCATCGCGGGCGCGGGCGAGCTCGAACGCCTCGAATCCGAGGTCGAAGCCGAAATTCTCGCCGCCACCGATCGCGCGCTCGCGGCCGCGCCCGCCGCGCCCGCCGGCGCCTATGACTTCATCTATTCACCCAGCGTCGATCCCACGGCGGCGGCTTTCGACACCGAAGCCGCCGCCCCCGCCTCCGGTGAGCCGCAGACGATGGTGGATCTGATCAACGCCTGCCTCAGGGACGAGATGAAGCGCGACCCGCGCATCGTGGTCTTCGGCGAAGATGTCGCCGACGCCAGCCGCGAGGAGGTCCTGGAGGAAGTCAAGGGCAAGGGCGGCGTCTTCAAGGTCACGGCCGGCTTGCAGCGCAAATTCGGCGCCGACCGCGCGTTCAATACGCCCTTGGCGGAAGCCGCCATCGTCGGCCGCGCCATCGGCATGGCCACGCGCGGCCTGAAGCCGGTGCCGGAAGTGCAGTTTTTCGACTATCTCTGGCCGGCGATGATGCAGATTCGCAACGAGCTCAGCACGCTGCGCTGGCGCTCGCACGGCGGCTTCGCCGCCCCCGTCGTCTTGCGCGTGCCCATCGGCGGCTACTTGACCGGCGGCGCCATTTACCACAGCCAATCGGGCGAAAGCATCTTCACCCATCTGCCCGGCCTGCGCGTCGTCATGCCCGCCAATGCGCTGGACGCCAACGGCCTGCTGCGCACCGCGCTGCGCGCCGACGATCCGGTGCTTTTTCTCGAGCACAAGCGCCTTTACCGCGAGCCCTTCAACCGCGCTCCCAATCCCGGAGCCGACTTCTGCATCCCCTTCGGCAAGGCGCGCCGCGTCCGCGCCGGCGGCGACCTGACCCTCGTCACCTACGGTGCGCTAGTGCAGCGCTCGCTGCAGGCGGCGCAGCGCCTGGCGCAGGAGGGCGAAGGCGAAATCGAGATCCTGGACCTGCGCTCGCTCAGCCCCTACGACTGGGATGCCATCGTGGCGTCGGTACGTAAGACCTCGCGCCTGCTGATCGCGCACGAAGACATGATCAGCTGGGGCTACGGCGCCGAGCTCGCCGCCCGCGCCGCCGACGAACTTTTCGACGATCTCGACGCGCCCGTGCGCCGCGTCGCCGGCAAGGACCTTTACTGCGCGTATCAGCCTGCGCTCGAGGACTTCATCCTGCCGCAAGCGGAGGACGTCTATCAGGCCGCGCGCGCCTTGCTACGCTATTAAGCGATGGCGGAAGAGAAATTTCCGGTGGAAAAATCCGACGCCGAATGGCGCCGCGAACTCACGCCCGAGGAATATCAAGTCACGCGGTGCAGCGCGACCGAACCGCCCTTTACCGGCCGCTACTGGAACCATCATGAGCGCGGCGTCTATCGCTGCGTCGCCTGCGGCGCGCCGCTCTTCGGCTCCGACGCGAAATTCGATTCCGGCACCGGCTGGCCCAGCTTTTTCCAGCCGCTGCCCGCGGCCGAGATTCTCGCCGCCGCCGATCTCAGCCACGGCATGCGCCGCATCGAGGCCCGCTGCCGCCGCTGCGGTTCGCATCTGGGCCACATCTTTCCCGACGGCCCGCCGCCCACCGGCCAGCGCTACTGCATCAACTCCGCCGCGCTGCGCTTCGAGCCCGAAGCGCGCTAGGGCGCGGGCGACGGAAACCGATCCGGCGCCCGGCCGCCGCTGCCATTCCCGCTTGGCAAGCGCCGGCCGCCGGCCTCTAGCTAGCGCGCAAAGGAGCGCACCGCGCAACGCGCCAGTGCGTCAATCTGCGCCGCCGAGTAGGACGTGCCGAACGCCGGCATATAGCCTTCCTGCCGCAGCCCATGCGTGATCGCGCCCACGAGCTGGGCGTCGGAATGCGCCGCCTGCCAGCCCGCGTCGGTGAAATCGGGCGTATGCAGCGCCGCATAGCCCTTGCCGTCGGCGCCATGGCAGTTGGCGCAGACCGCCGCGAACGTCTCTTTCGCCCAGCCGCACAGCGCGCCGCCGCCGCCCTTCGCCTCGCCGCTGGCGGCAGCCGGCGCCGGCGCCGGAGGCTGGTTCACGCTGGCGGCGGGCGCCGCCGCCGGCGCCACGGGCTGCGCATCGCCCCCCAACCCGAACGCGAATACGCGCCCGTCGTGCGTGGTCACGAACACTTTGCCGGCCCCGACTACGGTGCCGCTGAAATGCGTCCAGCCGGAGATCGTCGCTCCGCTCGACCACAGCGTCCGACCCGTCTCGCCGTCGAGCGCCAGCAGCTCGGCATGGCCCGCTTGCAGGTCTTGGCGTTTCTCGATGACCTGGCGGTAGTGATTCCGCGCCAACTCTTCGAGCGAGACCGGATGCATCGCTTGCCGCGTGTCTTCTCCCGTAGCCAGCGCAAAGACGACCCCGCCGGCGATCGCCACCGGATCGGGGACGTTCAGATTTGCCGAACGCCAGGCCGGCGCCAGCCGCGCGCCGCCATCTTCCCCGCGCACCACGCGAAAAGCCACCACGCTGCCGTCCGGCGCCGGCCCATTCTCGCGCGGCGCTTGCCAGGCGCTGGCCGTCGGACCCCACAGCGGCACCAGCAGCCACGTCTGGCCGTGGGCGTCGCGCCAAGCGCTCATTTCGCCCCAAATTCCGTAGAGCTCCCAAAGCTGGGCGTCGTTGCCGATGCGCGGCGACAGATAGAGCCCGCGATGGTGATCGGGACCGCCGAGCGCGTGCGCGTCGAGCAAATAGACCACGGCGCCCTTGCCGCCCACCGCCGCCAGCGTGCGCCCTTGCCAGGGGAATATGACCGGCGTGCTGTTCCCAATGTCGAGGTCCTTGTCGGTCAAATATTTCCAGTCCGCCGGCGTGAAGTAGTCCTGGAGCGCCAGGCTCATGCTCAGCCGCAGCACGCTGCTGCCGAACTCGTTTGCGCCGGGATCGAACGCGGCATCGCCAGTAGCGGCATAGATCGAGCAGTCGCCATCGGCGGCAACGCCGCCGCGGCCCCAAATGCCGGCGCCGCAGAAACCGCCCTGCGGGCAATTCTGCGCGCTCCAAAACACGGTGACTTCATGGCCCGGCGCGTCGGGATTCATGGCATAAACGGCCGAATGCGCGCCGTTGCAGTCCTGGGAAGTCGTCGTGTAGAGCATGCCGCCGGCGTAATTCAGGCTCCAATCCTTGGCGTAAGCGGGCACGAAGCGCAGCGGCGGCAGCAGCGGCCGGCCGTCGCGCAGGCTGAGCGTGTTCAGGCGCCCATCGCTGGCGAGCACGAAAAGCCGGTCGTGGGCGGGGTCGGCGACGGGCGTGGCATTGAGATTGTTCGGGCACAGCCATGACGGCGGGCCTGGCATCTTGCGCGAGATCGGGAGCGCGCGCGTCCAGAGCACGCGGCCGGCCGCGGCATCGAGCGCGAAGACATGGTCCGATGCGCCCGCGACGATCACTTCGCCGTTGACGACGAGCGGCGCGGTGAGCGCGGTCAGCGCGCGCGGCTGCACCGGCAGCGCCGCCGACCAAGCCAACCCCATGCGGCCGACATTCGCCGGCGTGAACGCGTGCTCGTCCCGCGCCCAGCCCGAGCGCTGCGCATCATGCCCGAAGGTGACCCATTGCCCGTGCTGCCCCATGGCTGCCATCGCCAGCGCCATGACCGCGACGGCGGCGCGAACCCAAGATTTACGTTCCATGCCGCCCTACTCTACCAGGAACAAGCAGCGGGGTCGGGGGCCGGGAATCGGAGACCGGGGCTGGCGCGAACCGTGCGCGCCGCCAACTCCGAACGCCGCGAAGGCGGCGGCTTCGACCTGGCCGGAAGGACAGGTCAACACCCAGGACGCCGCGAGCGGCAGTGGCTGTCGTCCAACCCTTTGCGGTGCTTGCGCTTACAACCTGAGCGCGGAAGCCAAACCGCGCTTCGCACTGTTGAGCTTCCCAACGGGGGGTGCCCAACACCGGGCACCCGAAAGAAGGGAAACGGCGTGCGGGCGACGCCCTTCTCCCTGCGCCTGGCGCAACGCGGCCAAATTCAGATTGTCAAACAGCGGCAGGCGCGCCCAAGCGCGCACCCGCAGAGGCTGCCACTGGGGAGCCCCGTAAGTAGGATTCGGATCGCGGCAGCGGAGTTGGCCGGAGGCTCGCTCCGCCAGCCAACTCTGGCGCGCTACTCGGAATCAAACTTTAGTAGGAGTCTCGCCGCCGCCGTGTTCATCCACCTCATCCTGCATTTGCTGCGTGCTCGCGACCGGGAGCGCCGGCGGCGCCTCGACTCCACCCTTTTTGGCTCCCCCGTTGGGATACGAGACCACTTTGGCACACGCCGCCGCCCTCGCGCCTGCTGATTACTCGCATGATTCCACGGGGTTTACTCCGCGACCCCGAGTCGCGCCGCCAATGGGGGTGGTCTCGCCCGAAGGCTATAATCAGGCCAGTGATTCGCGAGGGTTGGATCTATGCCGCCGCTGCCGCAGCGGTCGGCGTCGCGCTCGCCTGGGCCGCGGGCTGGCCCTGGGCGTGGCCGCTTTTCGTGCTTGCGGCCTTTTTCCTTTGGTTCTTTCGCAATCCTCGCCGCCTGCCGCCCACGGATCCGACGCTCGTCGTCTCGCCCGCCGACGGCAAGGTGACCTCAGTAGAAACTTTGGCGCCGCCCGCCGCCGGCCAAGCCGGTTACGCGCACCGCATCAGTATTTTCCTCTCGATCTTCGACGTGCACGTGAACCGGGCTCCCGCCAGCGGCGAGATCGCCGAACTGCGCTATCGCCGCGGGCGCTTCCTGAATGCGATGGATCCGGCCTCGGCGCGCGAGAACGAGCAAAACTACGTCGCCCTCGACTCGCCGCAGGGGCGCATCGCCTTCGTCCAGATTGCCGGCCTGCTCGCCCGCCGCATCGTCTTTTGGCCCAAACTAGGAGAAAGGGTCGAGCGCGGCCAATTGGTCGGGCTGATCAAATTCGGTTCGCGCGTGGACGTGTTCTTGCCCGCGGCGGCCGAGTTGATGGTCCGCCGGGGCGAGCGCGTGCAGGGCGGCCGCTCGCCGTTGGCGCGTCTCCCTGTCCTGGCCGCAGCACCGGGCGCGCCGGCGCCACCGCAGCATGCATCGATTTGAATCCGCCACCGACTCCGAGATTGACGCGCCGCAAGCGCCGCCGCCGCGCCATGGCGCGCGCCGCGGCATCGGGCTGCTGCCGTCGCTATTCACCGTGGCCAATGTCGGCCTCGGCTGGTTCGCCATCCAGCAGACGGCCTCGGCGATGCAAAGCGTGGCCCCGGCGCCGTTCCTCGACACCGCCGCCAAGGCGATCGGCTGGGCGATTCTGCTCGACGGGCTGGATGGCCGCATCGCGCGCCTCGCTAACGCCGCCAGCGATTTCGGCCGTGAATTCGATTCCTTGGCGGACGTCATCAGCTTCGGCGTCGCCCCCGGCCTCCTCGCCTACGTTTGGGGCGTGCGTTTCGTGGATCTGCCGCTCGCGTCGCGCGGCTTCCATTATCTGGATCACGCCGCCCAGCTCATCGCCTTTCTCTTCGTCATCGCCGGCGCCGCGCGCCTCGCCCGCTTCAACATCGCTCCGGCCGACGCCGTGCCCTCGAATCCCGGCAAGCCGGACAAGAAATACTTCGTCGGCATGCCGATTCCGGCGGCCGCCGGCCTGATCGCCGCCTTCGTGCACTTCTTCAGCTCGCCGAATTTCGTCTTCGCCGCCACCAATCCGAGTTGGATCTGGGCCATCGCCTGGCTGGCGCTCGTGCTCGGCATCTCGTATCTGATGGTTTCGACCTGGCGTTTTTACAGCTTCAAGGACATCGATCTGCGCCGCCGCCATCCGTTCGAAATCACCGTGGCGCTGGGCGCGCTAATGGCCGCGGTGTGGTACTTCTCCGAAGTCACGCTGCTGATCCTCGCCGTCGCTTATTTGGTCAGCGCCATGGTCTGGCGCGCGCGCCATCACCTGCGCCCGCGCTCGACGCGCCGCTACCGCCCGGCGCCGCCGGAGCGATCCTCCGGCCCGTCCGCCTCCTGAAGGAATACGGCATCCGTGCCTACCCGCATCGGAATCATCGGCGCCGAAACCCTGCTAGGCAAGGAACTGGCGCAGGTCTTCGCCGAGGCCAAGGAGATGCCCTGGGGCGCGGCGCGCCTGCACTTGCTGGCGGCGGCGCCTTCCGCCGTCGCGGCGGGCGAGCATCGTCTTGCCGCACTCGCCGACGAAGCCGCCCTGCTCGATCCCCTGAAGGACGAAGCCCTCGCCGACCTCGATCTGATCCTGCTCGCCAGCGCCCACGCAGAAGCGCGATCTCTGGCCGCCGCGGCGCCGGCGCGCGGCGCCGCCATCGTGCTCGACGTCGCCGCGCCGCCGGGGGCCGAGCCGCTGGCGGCGGTGCTGCGCGTGCCGCACCCCGCCGCGCGCGCCCTCGCCGCAGTGCTGGTGGCGCTGGCGCCGCTGGGCGAGTTCGCCGCCACCGCGCTCGTGCTCGAGCCGGCCAGCGAACGCGGCATGGCCGCGCTGAACGAACTGCAGTCGCAGAGCCTGCAACTCCTGTCCTTGGGCTCGATTCCCACCGAGACGTTCGGCGGGCAGATCGCCTATAACGTCAAGGCCGAGCTGCCGGAGGAAATTCATCCCAGCTTGGCGGAGATTCAGGGCGCCTTGGCCGCCGATCTGCGCGGCTTGGCGATCGCGCCGGGCGGCGCGGCGCGCTTCCCGCTGCCCGCCGTGCGCCTGCTGCAGGCGCCGCTCTTCCATGCTCATGTGATCGCGCTCGCGGCGCGCTTTGCCGCCGCCTGCGAGCCGGCGGCGGTGGCGCGCGCCTTGCGCGCCGCGCCGCTGCGTTATCTCGGCGACCCACCCGAACAGCCCGACGTGCTCAGCGTCGCCGGCGAGAGCGAGATTCACGTCGGCGCCCTGCAGCCCGACCCGCTCGATGCCCGCAGTCTCTGGCTGCAGATCGCCTTCGACAATCTGCGCGTGCGCGCCTTGACCGCGCTGCGTCTGGCCGCCGCCGCCTGGGAACACCGCCATGCCGCGGCGTGACGGCGCCGCGCCGCCGCGCCTAGGCGCGCGCGGCGCGCAGGGCTGGGCGCGGCGGGGCGGGCTCTGCGCCGCGCTCTGCGGCGCGCTGGCGCTCGCCGGCTGCGGCTATGGGCTGGCCGATCACGTCCATGCGCTGCCCCCGAACGTGCATAGCATCGCCGTTCCCGGGCTGGCCAACCGCACGCGCGTCCCGCGCCTTGCGCAGATGATCTCCTCCGGCATCGTGGACGAGCTGGTGCGCCGCACGCATTACCGCGTCCAGCCCGGTCTCGCCGGCAGCGATGCCGTTCTCCGCGGCGTGGTCACCGCCCTCGACGCCACGCCGGTGACTTTCGACCCCAACAACGGCCACGCCACCACGGTCGAGCTGACCGTGCACTTGCGCGTCTGGCTGGTGGATCAACTCACGGGCAAAGATCTCTATCGCAACGACGATCTCGTCTTCCACGACCAGTACCAGATCAGCTCCGAGTCCGCCACGCTCTTCGAGGAGGACCCCGCCGCCTATGAGCGGCTCAGCCGCACCATCGCCGCCGATGTGGTCTCGGCGATCTTGGAGGGGTTTTGAGCATGGCGCGCCCGCCCGGCGAGGCGCCGGCCTATTTGCTGCTCGGCGATGAGGTGTACTTCCGCGACCGTTTTCGCGAGCAGATTCTCGCTGCGATTCCCCCCGAGGCGCGCGAATATTCCGTCATCTCGGCCGACCTGCGGGTGACGCCGCTCGACGAAATTCTCGATCAAGCGCGCACGCCCTCGCTGCTGGCGGGCCGCCAGGTCTTCTTCATCCGCAACGTCAAGGAACTCTACGGCCGCACCGCGCGCAGCCACGATTTTCCCGCGAATCTCGAGCGTTATCTCGCCGGCGCTCCGACCCTGGCGACGCTGGTCTTCGTCGCCGATCATTTGACTTTGCCGGCCGACCCCGCGCAGATCAGCTTCGAAGACCGCTCCCGGCTGGAGCGCATCGAGGCGACGCTCGGCCGCCTCTGCGAAGTCGTGCGCTGCGCCCGGGTGGACGCCGCCACCGCCGCCGATCTGATCGCCGACTTGGCCCGCCAGCGGCAGTGGCCGATCAAGCCGGAGGCGGCGCAGTTGCTCGCCGAACTCGTGGATGCCGACCTGGGCATCGCCGCCACGGAGTTGGGCAAACTGGCCGCTTACGCCGGCTTCGGCAGCCCGAGCGCAACCGCTGCCGCGCCGGGCGCGATTACCGCCGCCATGGTCACGGAGCTCGTCGCCGGCCAGCGGCAAAGCTCCGCCTTGGACCTCGCGCGCCAGATGGCACGCGGCCAGCGCGCCTCCGCCCTGCGTTGCCTTGCCGCCATCTGGGATGCCGAAGGCGACGCCGCCGCCATTCCTCTCGTCTTTCAACTCAGTCGTTTCTATAAGATGGCTCTGGTGGCGCGCGAAGCGCGCGCCCGCGACCGCCGCTCCCTCTATGCCACCCTTCCCGCCGGACTCAAGCCGCCCGGATTTGCCGCCGACCTGGTCCTGGCTTTGGCGCACGGCCTTTCCACGGTTCAGCTCATGGACGGGATCGCCCGCTTCCAGCGTATCGATGTCGCCCTCCGTTCCTCACCCGTCAATACCCGATGGCTTCTGGAAGAGGCGGTCGCTTTTGAGCAAGGGACTGAAAGCAAGCGACTTGGCAAATAATCGGAGCGCTCACAAAAAAATTCTATTTTTTGGAGAAATTTTTTGCTAGATTTCCAATATCCACACACTTGACCGTGCCCTACGGGGCAACGACCACTTGCCGGAAGATCAGATCCCCCTGATCTTCCGGCGTTTTTTTGGTCTTTGCCGCCGCCGCGACCGCTCTTCCAATTCTTGAAACGGCGTGCCGCGCGAGGCCCCGGCCGCCGGCTCAATGTCCACGGCGGTGGTAGCGGTCCACGAGGGCCTGGGCGCGATCGGAAAAACCTGCGCAGATCAGGCTGTCCCCTTTTTCGCGCTTCTGTTCCATCATGATTTTATGGACCCTGTCGCCCGCGAAGCCAGCCTGCTCGAGGCGGATCCGGAAGTCGCCGCCGCTGCCGCGCAAGAAACCCTCCGCCAGCACGAGCATTTGGAGCTGATCGCGTCGGAGAACTTTGTCAGCGAAGCCGTTCTGGAAGCGGCCGGCACGACCTTCACGAACAAGTACGCGGAGGGCTATCCCGGCAAGCGCTACTACGGCGGCTGCGAAAACGCCGACCGGGTCGAGGAGCTGGCGCGCGCGCGCGCGTGCCGCATCTTCGGCGCCGAGCACGCCAACGTGCAGCCGCACTCCGGCTCGCAAGCCAACGCCGCCGCCTATGCCGCCGTGCTCCAGCATGGCGACAAGCTGATGGGGCTGAGCCTGGCGCATGGCGGGCACCTCACGCACGGCCATCCGCTGAACTTTTCCGGCAAGAACTACCAGATCATTCCCTACGGCGTCACGCGCGAGACGGAAACGATCGACTACGAGGAGATGGCGCGCCTGGCGCGCGAACATCGGCCCAAGATCATCGTCGGCGGCGGCAGCGCCTATCCGCGGATCATCGACTTCGCGCGCATGCGCGCCATTGCCGACGAGGTAGGGGCGGTGCTGATGGTGGATATGGCGCATTTCGCCGGCCTGGTTGCCGGCGGCGCGCATCCGAATCCCGTCGAGCATGCGCAGATCGTCACCACCACGACGCACAAGACCCTGCGCGGCCCGCGCGCGGGCATGATCTTGTGCCGCCGCGAGTTCGCCGCGGCCATCGACAAGGCGGTGTTTCCGGGGTTGCAAGGCGGGCCGCTGGTGCACATCATCGCCGCCAAAGCGGTTTGCTTCGGCGAAGCACTGCGGCCGGAATTTCGCGCCTATGCGGCGCAAGTCGTCGCCAATGCGCGGGCGCTGGCCGCCGCCTTGCAGGGCGAGGGCTTCCGCGTGATTTCCGGCGGCACCGATACTCACTTGATGCTGGTGGATGTTTTCGCCCACGGCATTCGCGGCAAGGACGCGGAGAACGCCTTGCATGCCGCCAACATCACCGTGAACAAGAACGCGATCCCGTTCGACACCAATCCCCCGCTCAACCCCAGCGGCATCCGGCTGGGCACGCCGGCGCTGACCACGCGCGGCATGAAACAAGGCGAAATGCGCCAGATCGGCGCCTGGATCGCGCGCGCGCTGCGGCACTATCAAGAACCCGCCGTGCTCGCCGAGATCCGCCGCCAAGTGCTGGAGCTGGCCGAAGCCTTCCCCCTCTATTCCCGCCGCCGCGCCCGCGAGCAGGCCGCGCTCGCCGCCGCCTCGGCGGCTCATTAGCGCGCAAGGCGGCCGGCAGCGCGCGGCGGAGCGGCGCGCCCTAGCCGCCGGCGCGCGCATACTGTACCCTGTCCCTGATCTCCGATCCCCACGCTCATGCTCCTCCACCTTTCCCTGAACTGGCTGGATAAGGTCATCCTCGGCCTGTACTGTCTGTTCGTGCTCGGCATCGGCTGGCGCTTGAAGCGGCAGATGCGCACGAGCGACGATTTCTTCCTTTCCGGCCGCCGCATTCCGAGCTGGATCACCGGCCTGGCGTTTCTCTCCGCCAACCTGGGCGCGCTGGAGATGATGGGCATGGCGGCGAGCGGCGCGAAATACGGCATGCTGACCAGCCATTTCTACTGGATCGGCGCCGTGCCGGCGATGATCTTCGTCGCGCTGTTCATGATGCCGTTTTACTACGGCAGCAAGGCGCGCTCGGTACCGGAGTACCTGCGCCTGCGCTTCGACGAAAAGACGCGCGCCCTGAACGCCTTCACGTTCGCGATCATGACGGTGCTGATGAGCGGCATCAGCCTTTACGCGATGGCAATCCTGTTTCGCGATCTCTTGGGCTGGAGCTTCGATCTGAGCATTTGGCTGTCGGCGGGGATCGTCTTGCTCTATACGGCCAGCGGCGGCCTGACCAGCTCGATCTACAACGAGGTGTTGCAGTTTTTTCTTATCGTCCTCGGCTTCACGCCGCTCACCTGGCTCGGATTGCGCGAAGCCGGCGGCTGGCACGGGTTGCAGGGCCGGCTGCTGGCGATGGGCGATCGCGGGTACCTGCATCTGTGGCAAAACATGGCCCACCCCAGCTCCAATCCGATGGGGGTCGAGTGGTTCGGCTTGGTGATGGGCCTGGGCTTCGTGCTGTCGTTCGGCTACTGGTGCACCGACTTTTTGGTGGTGCAGCGGGCCATGGCTGCGGAAGACATGGCGGCGGCGCGCCGCACGCCGCTGATCGCGGCGGTGCCGAAGATGCTGTTTCCCTTCATCGTGATCGTGCCCGGCATTTTGGCGCTGGCGCTCATTCCGGCGGCGCACTGGCCGCTGCAAAAGGGCGCGATCAATTTCAACGAAGCCTTGCCGCTGATGATCCAGCAGTTTTATCCGGCGGGCATGCTCGGCCTCGGGCTGACGGCGCTGCTGGCCAGCTTCATGTCGGGCATGGCGGGCAACGTCACCGCTTTCAATTCCGTCTGGACCTACGACATCTATCAAAGCTATATCAAGCGCGATGGCAGCGACGCGCATTATCTCGCCGTCGGCCGCTGGACGACGATCATCGGCATCGTGCTTTCGGTCGGGGGCGCCTACCTGGTGACCCATTTCGACAACCTGATGGATTACATGCAGTTGGTTTTCGGCTTCGTGAATGCGCCGCTGTTCGCCACCTTCCTGCTGGGCATGTTCTGGAAGCGCTCGACGGGCCACGGCGCGTTTTGGGGCTTGCTCAGCGGCATGTTCGGCGCCGCCGCCCATTATTCGCTCACCGTCGCCGAAGGCAAGGGCGGCTGGATCGCCCATCTGCACACGTATTCCAGCAGCATGGCGCAGAATTTTTGGGGCGCCATTTGGGCCTTTGTCGCCTGTTTCGCGGTGACCGTGATGGTCAGCCTGGCCAGCGCGCCGCGACCGGAGGCGGAATTGGCGGGCCTGGTGCGCAGCCTCACGCCGCGGCTGGAAGAGAAGCACCTGGCCTGGTTTCGCCGGCCCGCTTATCTCGGCGTCGGCGTGCTGGTGATTCTAGTGGCGCTCAACTGGTATTTCCGCTGAGGCCGGCGGCGACGCGAGCCGGCGGTTTCATGAAACCGCTTGTACAATTCTCCTGAGCGCTCCTCCATGGATCTTCGCACCCCCATCGGCTGGCTCTTCACCGTGGTCGGCGTGCTGCTGACCGCCTTCGGCTGGCTGCATCGCACCGCCGCCTTCATGCCGACCGGCATCGATATCGATCTGGTCTGGGGCGTGGTCCTGCTCGTCTTCGGCCTCTTCATGCTGGGCCTGGCCTGGCGCGCGCGCAAGAGGCGGGAGCGCGGCCCCGCGCCGGCGGCGGCGAATGCCGCGGCGGCCTCGCACGAGCGGCAAGCGGCTTCGCGCTGAACGCCCGCGCGTGGGGCGGATGACGCGGGAAAGAACGCACAGCCGGCGGCCGGCGCGACTTCCGATCCCGCCGCACAGCGTTAGGCGGCGCTTAATGAGCAGCCTTCAGGGCGAGAATTTTGGTCGCGGGGTCAAGGCCGAAACGGCCGTCGCCAAATAACCGATAGGGATGGCCTTGCGGGTCGAGCGGCACTCCCGGCAACAAGCCGGCGCGCTCGAGGTCGCGCCAGGCTTGCGGCCAAACGCCGGTGCGCTGATGGTAGGCCTGCGCGAGACTCCCGAGCTTCGCCAGGTCATCCTCGACTTTGAACGCCTGCAAGTGATCGAGCGCATTCTCGCGCAATTGCGGGTTGGGCGCATCGCGGTACATCTCCGTCCAAAGCACCCGCGCCAGCTGCCGCTCGTTGACATCGGCGAAATAGTCGGCCGCCAGCACCGCCAGCGCCGGGTTCGCGTGCGGCACCTTCGATCCCGCGTAGAACGTCTCGGCGGCGGCCTTGGGGTCGTGCATGTTCAAGGCTTCCACGAAGCCCAAGTTGAAATACAAATGCCAATCGTCGGGATGATCGTGGATGGCCTTGCGCAGCAGCGCGACCGCCGCTTGGGGCTGCCCGGCGGCTTCCGGCGGATCGTCGGCCAAAAAGAAGGCTCCATATTGCGCCGCCGCGATCAAGTTGGGGTCGAGATCGTAAGCCAAGTTCAGCAGCGGCGCCAGCTTGGGATAATCCCAGCTCTGCGCCATGCGGCGCTGGCCGAAATACTGGATGGCATCGGTCCAGTAGATATCCGCCGCCAGGCCGTTGTAGCCGAGGAACAGGCTTTGCGCCAGCGCGCGGGACGGCACCGAGGGCCCGCTGTCGCGCATTTGCGGGGTGAGCGGCGCGATCGCCCGCTGCAATCCCGCGCCCGCACTCAACAGAACGATCGCGAGCGCGGCCGCCATGCCTATCGCCTTGGGGTTCGGTTTTCTCATGCCGCAAGCGCTTCCTCGAAATACAAACTGCGTTCAGTGGGGGCCGCTTTTGCCGTCTACTTCAAATCCTTGTTCTCGAAGATCGCCCCGGCGATCGCCAGCGCTACGCCGCAATAGACCAAGGCATAAAGCGTGTTCAGGCCGATCAGCCGCCAGCCGATCGGCATGAAATGGGAAGCGGCCGTGGCGACGTTGAAGTCGCCGAAGTTCGGCAACACATAAGAGATCCAAATCGCCAGGTGCCCGCCCAGCCATTGCCGGGAGCTTTCGCCGAGCGCGCGCAGATTGTCGTCGAAGTTGCCGATCACGAACAGCGCCAAGGTGAAGACCGCCGCCAGCACCGGCGAGGCGAAGCAGGAGAACAACAGCGCGATGGCGGTCAGAACCGCCAAGGCGAGCAGGATGAAATAGAGGGCTGCCAGCAGCGACCATTCCCCGGCGGCGACATGCGCGGGCAAGACATAGAGCAAGGCGAGAAAGAGCGCCACGCCCATCAAGCCGCAATTGACCACCAAGGTCCAAACCAACCCGGCGAACTTCCCGAGCAAGAAGTGGGTGCGCCGCACCGGATGCGCCAGCAGCGTGTAGAGCGTCCGGCGCTCGATTTCCTTCGAGACCAACTGGTTGCCCAGGAACACCGCGATGATCACGCCCAGCAGGGTGATCGCCGCGAGGCTGAAATTAATCAGCGAGTCGGCGCTGATCCCGAACGACATTTGGGAGAACAAGACCGCGGCGCCGACCATCAGCACGGCAAAAAACAGCAGGCTGAAAAGAATGCGGTCGCGGATCGCCTCGCGATAGGCGTTGCGGCTGACCGAGAGAATGGCGCCGGCTGCCGGCATCGTCAATTCCCCTGTCCCGCGCCGCGGCCGGCCGCGCGCTCCGCCGGCTCCGCCCGAAAAAGATCTTCCAAGCGCCGGCGGGCCGGGTTGACGGAAACAATTTGAGCCTGTTTGGCTCGAAGCGCCTCGAGCCTGGACCAAAGCTCGGCGGCAGCAATCGTTTCGCGGCGCACGAGTCCGAGGCCGCCGCCCGCCCGCTCGCGAAAGACGATCTCGATCTCGCTTTCTTCCCTGCCCGCGACCGCATCGAGCGGCCCCGCGAACGCAAGCCGGCCGCGCTTCAAGATGGCGACGCGGTCGCAGATCTGCTCGGCGTCGCTCAAGATGTGGGTGGAAAACAGCACGGTGGCGCCTTGCTGCCGCAGCTCCAAGATCAGATCGCGCACTTCGGCGCGGCCCGCGGGATCGAGCCCGCTCATCGGCTCGTCGAGAATCGCCAGCTGGGGGCGGTGCACGATGGCCTGCGCCAGGCCGACGCGCTGCACCATGCCTTTGGAGCACTTGCGCAGCGGCTGCTCCATCGCCTCCGCCATTCCCACGCGCGCAAGCGCCTCTTGGGCGCGCGCGCGGCGCTCGCCCGCCGGCACACCCGCCAACTCGGCGTAGTACTCGACCAGCTCCCGGCACTTCAGGTAATCATAGAAATACGGATTTTCCGGCAGATAGCCGATGCGCGCCGCCAGATCCGGCGCGCCCAGCGGCCGGCCCAGGATGCGAGCCGTTCCGCTCGTCGGAAAGATCAGCCGCAGAAGCAGTTTGATGGTCGTCGTCTTGCCGGCGCCGTTGTGGCCGAGCAGGCCGAAGATCTCGCCTTCGGCAACCTCCAGCTCGAGCGCGTCCAGCGCCCGCACCGGCCGCTTACGCCAAAAGCCGACGTGGAAATCCTTGGTGAGCCCTTGGCACTCGATCGCAACCATTGCAATCTGTACAGCGCAATCTGTCTATCGCAATCTGCTTTCAGTATAGGCGGGCGAGAGCGGCGAGGCTTCGCTCCCAAGGACAGGTGCCAGCGGCGGCAACCACGAGCCCTTCCGAGCGAGGCGCTCGGAACGGCGGCGGCTCAGGAGCCGAGCGCGGGGTCGGCCGCGGTGGCGGGAGCGCCGACCTTGTAATGGATGATGCCGCTCGAGTCGGTGAAGAAATGGCGAACGCCGGTGACATTCTGAATCGCGGCATCGGCGTTGAGAGCATACGATGCGATGGGCGCGCCGCCGCCGGGAGTGTACGTGAACGTGTATCCGCTTTTCGTGGGCTTGGCCTGGGCCAGCGATTCATCCAAGAGAAGCGCCGCGTTGCTGGTGGGCGTGACGCCGGCGCCGCCAAGCACGATGAGCGAGGCGCTGAAGCCGATGCCGGGGTACTGGGCAATGTACGCGGTTTCGGCGCTGTCGATCGAGCGCATGTTCGAGACCGTGGCGGCTTCGTTCGCCACCATCTTGACCGCGATCAGCTTGGGAATCGCGATCGCCGCCAAGATCAAAATGATCGTCACGACGATCAGCAGCTCAATCAAGCTGAAACCAGCTTGGGAGGCGTGGCGCATCGACCCTGTGCGCTGCACTTGATCTGCCGAAATTCGCGCTTGAAATTAAAGAACTTATGGCGACAGGCGGAGGCCGATTCTGGCCATTCCACGGCCGCGGCGACGCCGATTGTCACCACGCGGGCAATCCGGTTTTTGAATCATTACGACTATAATGATGTCCATGGCGAGCGTGATTACCATCAATCGTCCCGACGTGGTCGCGCTGATCGAGGAGGCGGCCGCCAAGCTCACGGGCGGCAACAAGACCGAAGCCGTGGCCCAGGCGATGCGGAGTCTGCTCCAGAACCAAGAGCGCAAGGGCTCGTTGTTCGGCCGCCATCGCGGCTCGGTGCGCTGGGCCGCCGGCGCGGATCCACTGGCGCCGGCGCTAGACGTGATCCCCGACGCCGAAACGGGCCGCGAGCTCGAACATGGCACGCCTTCTGCTCGATACGCACATCGCCCTGTGGCTCGACAGCGGCGATGAGCGCCTGCAGCCTACGACCCGCAGCCTGCTGGATAGGTGCTGGCAGGAGGGCGGCCAGCTCTTGCTGAGCGCCGTTGCGGCGTGGGAGATCGCCTTGCTGGTCTTCCGCGGCCGCATTGCGGTCGATAACTCCGCGGCGGCATGGGTTGAAAGCTTCTTGGATCGGGCGGGCTTGGCCGCCGCGCCGCTTTCGCCATGGGCCGCGGCGCGGGCCTACGATTTAGCGGGTTTCGAGTCGCGCGATCCAGCCGATCGCCTGCTCATCGCCACCGCGATTGAACTGGGCTGTCCCCTGGTGACCTACGACGAGCGCATGGCCCGCTTCGCCGCCAAATACGGCCGCCGCGCCGGCTTCGCCGTTGCCCGATAGGACAAAAAAAAGCGGCGGGCAAAGCGCCCGCCGCTGAATCGACGAAGTGGACAATCCTATTGACCGATAACGGGCGAAGACGCCTTCGCCGCGCCGCCGTCGGCGTAGCGGATGATGTCGGTGTTGTCGGTGAAGAAGTGGCGGTTGCTCGTCGCAGCCGACACCGGATCAACGTTCAGCGTGAACGCCTGGCTGGGCACGACACCGTCATCCACGTAGGTGAAGATGTAGCCCTGATAGCCGGGCGCGGCCGTGGCCGTCGCCAGCGAGTTATCAACCAGGCAGGCGTTGGCGAGAGCCGGCGTGCAGGGATCCGCGCCGCCAAGCGCGGCCATCGTAGCCGGATAGCCCTGGCTGGTGTACTGCGACTGATACGCCGTCAGCGCGTTCAACAGCGACTTGGTGTTGGCGACGGCGGCGGTGGAATTGGCTTGCTGCTTCACGGTCAGCAGCTTCGGAATGGCGATGGCGGCGAGGATCAGGATGATCGTCACCACAATCAGCAGTTCGATCAACGAAAAGCCTTGCGAGCGCTTCTTGCGATTCATCATCTGTGCAATCTCCTTGGTGCCCTCGTCGGCATGCGATCCGATGTCGGGTCTCGCGCTCTACCCTGCAATCAGACCGCCGATCACGCGCGCTTGCGGCCCTCATCCGGCGAGGCCAGGTCCGGGACGCTGTTTTCAGTACTTTACCAAATCGCGCCCTGGCCGCGCGACCAGGTGCAGCGCCGGCTAGCGCGGCGCGCGAACGCCGTCGCGCGTCGCCATTGGACCAAAAGCGTCAACACACGTGACAAGAAAGCGCCGCGGGCCGGCGCCGCCCTTCTTAGTGGCAGGCAGGAATGCCTGCCCACGGAGCCGCGCCCAGGTCCATCGGCTGCTGGCGCAGAAATGCCTGCCCTGCGGACGGAGTGACAGGCCCCTTGGTCGCCGACGGGCGGAATTGACGCCTGCCTTGGCGGCGGCTACGCTCCTGCGATCGAAATCGCGCCCGAAGGCGCTCTCGCGTCGCCGCTCTTCCCCGGCCTGCGCGTGCCGCTCTTTGGCGATCCCCGCCGCCCCTAAGAATGGAGAAGCACGCCTGCCGGACGCCGGCGCCGGCGCGTCATATTTTCTTAAGCTCTTCCAGAAATTCGCGCGGATCCTGAAAGTCGCGATAGACGCTGGCGAAGCGCACGAAGGCGACTTTATCGAGCTGCTGCAAGCGCTTCATGATCAGCTCCCCGATCTGGCTGGTTTGCACCTCGCGATCGGGCGAATCCACGACCAGGGCTTCCGCTTCGTTCACGATCGCCTCGAGTTTGCCCATCGACACCGGCCGCTTCTCGCAGGCATGCAGCAATCCGTTCAGCACCTTTTGGCGGTCGAATTTTTCGCGCCGCCCATCCTTCTTCACCACCATGTAGGGAATCTCGTCAATGCGCTCGTAGGTCGTGAAGCGCTTGGCGCAGGACAGGCATTCCCGCCGACGGCGGATGGCCTCGCCTTCCTTGCTTTCGCGCGAATCCACCACCTTGTCCTCGGGGTGGCCGCAAAAGGGGCATTTCATAGATGTTTACTGCCAAGTATAGAGCCGGGAGTACGGAAAACGGCGAACGGGACCTGCCTCACGCCGCCAGGCGGGAATGCCGGCCCCGAACGCGCTAGGCGAGGATGAAAGGGGTGGCGATGAAGGTAGCCGCCAAAATCAGCAACGCCACCACCGCCAGCACCACCCGCACTGCTCCGAGGGGCGCGCCGGGCGGCACGTACGGATGCCGGGCGCGCATGCTCGCCAGCAAGGCCGCCCACAGATACCAGCCCGTCCAAAAGCGCCAGCCCATGTACAGCATCAGCGCGGCCATCACCCAGGAAACCCAGCGGTGCAAACGCGGGAAAAACGCATAAAGGAGATGACCGCCATCGAGCTGCCCGCTGGGGATCAGATTCAGCATGGTTGCCAGCAGCCCCACCCACGCCGCACGCGCCAGCGGGCTGAGCACCAACGCCGCCGGGGCGGCCCCCGGCTTGGCGGCATGCAAGATCCACGCCAGCAGCGGCGGCCAGCCGAATTCCAATGCGCCGGCGGGATGGCCCAACTGCACGGGCGAGCGCGCCAGCCCGAGGAGCAGGACCGGCACGGCGACGACAAATCCCGCCAGCGGCCCCGCCACCCCGACGTCGAAAACCTCGCGCCGGTTGCGAAAGGGCGAGCGAATCGCGATGAACGCGCCCAGCGTCCCGATCAACGTGGGCGCGGGAATGAAGTGCGGCCACGTCGCATCCAGCCGGTAATAGCGGCAGGCCAGATAATGGCCCAGTTCATGGGCCAGCAAGATTCCGAGCAGCGCCGCCGCGAAGGGCACGCCCAGGACCAGCAGCGCCGGATGGCGCCAGATCCAAAGGAAAGGAAAAATGTCGGTGTCAGTGCGATAAGCCGGCAAGCCCAGGCCGAAGTTGTATTCGAGCCGGGCGCCGATCGCCATCGTGCTCAGCGCCGTGGCCGCCAGCAACAAAATCGGCAGCCAGCGCCGCGGGCGATACGCCGGCGGCTCGACGAGCAGCGGATAGTACTGAACCGGGACGGCGGTTGAGGCGAGGTCGGCCAAAGCTCAGTTTACGAGACTGCAGGGAACTTTCCTTGCCTGGCACCGTACTTGACGGCATGAAGGGCAGATTCCTTGGCAGTGCCTTGGCGGCCGGCCTGGTGCTGAGCGCCTGCGCATGGGCCATTCCCCGCACCGGCGCCGACAGCCGGGCGTTCAGACCCGGCGGGTCCATTGAGGTCACCTTGCCCGTCGGCGACGTTCACGTGGTCAGCACGCAGGACAGCCGCATCGAACTCCACTATCGCGTCAAGCCCAAGGCCGGCTGGTTCGGCTCGGAGACGTCGGTGCTGGCGAATCTTCGCCTGCGCTTCGAGGTTCATGGGAATCAGGCGAGTGTGGAATTCAAAGACGACAACGGCGGCAACAAGAGCTCGATCGAGGTCGAACTTGATATTCCGAGCCAGGAGAACCTAAGCGTGCGCCTCGGCGTCGGCAACATTCGCGTGCGGCAAATCGCCGGCGACCTGCGCCTCGAAACCGGCGTCGGCGATATTCAAGCCGCCGTAGCCGGCGCCGGCAACTACCGGAGCGTGGAGGCATCCACCGGCGTGGGCGACGTGGCGGGCGGGCCGTTCGGCAATGCCAGCGGCTTCGTGGGGAAATCGCTCGACTTCCACGGACAGGGCCGCTATCGCCTCACCGCTCACACCGGCGTGGGCGACATCAAGCTGACCTCATAATCCCGCGGATGATTGAGGTTGCGAAACGCTTCCCGGCCGAAACCCGCAGCCGTCAGCTCCTCCGCGCGCACGACGCGGCGCGGCGCGGCGGCCAGAGCGCGGTCAATCTTGAGCGTCTCGGCTTCCAAGGCGGCCTGGATCACCGGCAGCAGGGCGCGCGCATAGATTGCGCAGAGCGGTTCCAGGCGGCCGGGCTCGGGCGCGGGTACGACCCAGGCCCCGGCAGGCGCGTCCAAAGTCCAGAGCCACTGCAGGAGCCGCGGCGGCACGAAGGGCATGTCACAGCCCAGGACGAATAGCCGCTCGCCCGGCAGGCTCTCGAGCGCGCCGGCGATGGCAGCCAGCGGGCCGCGGCCGGGCCAGTGGTCTTCGATGCAAGGCACTCCGAACCGCCCGTAACGCGCCGCCGGTCCGGCGATCGCCAGCGCGTCCGCGCCCGCGCGGCGCGCAATCGCCAGCATGGCTTCGAGGAGGGTGCCGGCGCGCCAGGGCAAGAGCGCCTTGTCTCGCCCCATGCGGCGGCTCGCGCCGCCGGCCAAAATCGCCACCGCCATGGCCACGGCGCCATTATTTCATCGGCCGGGGGATAACCTTGCTGCCGGGGCGCAGTTCTTCATCGCCGGGGACGATGACGGGTTCCCCGGGCTGGAGCGCCCCGAAGACCTCGACGCGATCGTTGTCGGTGAATCCGGTGGTCACGTCCACCCACGCCACTGCGCCGCCGCGAATGGTTTCGACGAACGTCCGCTCCGTGCTTCTCACCACCGCCGCCGCGGGCACGAACAGCGTGGGCTGCTCGCGCTCGACCGGCCAGGCGACGCGGGCGTACATGCCCGGCGCCAGCGTCAGCCGCGGGTTGGCGACGTCCAGCTCCACCGGCATCGTCCGCGTTTCGCGCCGCAGGCTGTCCGCGATGCGCGCCACGCGGCCGCTGAAGCTTCGGTCGGGAAAGGCGGCGACCGTGAAGGCGACTTGCGCGCCGGTCCTCAGATTGACGGCCTCCGCTTCCGGCACGTCCACGACCAAGCGCAGCGGGTCAAGCTGCTGCACTTCGAACAGGGGCGCGCCGCCGGGGCCGACCAGAGCGCCTTCGCTGGCCGCCCGGCGCACGACGACGCCGGCGAACGGCGCGGTAACGCGCAAGTAGCTTTCCAGGGCGATTTGCGAGCGCAAGGCCTGCTGCGCCGCCGCCTGCGCGGCCTGGCGGGAGCGCACCTCGGCGCGATCGGCGGCCACCGCCTGCTCGGCGACATGAATGTCGTTGCCGGCGACCGCGCCCGGCATCGCCGCCGCCGCGGCGCGCAGCCGCGCCAAGGTCACCTGGTCGCGCTCGAGCGCGGCTTCGGCTTCGACGCTCTGCGCCTCCGCCGAACTCAGGCGATGCTCGGCGGCGGCGCGCTCGGCGACCAAGTCGGGCGCTTCGATCGTCGCCAGGAGCTGGCCTCGCGCCACGCGCGTGCCGCGATCGGCGTCGAGGCGGCGGATGAAGCCGGCGACGCGCGCTTGCAGCAGCACATCCTGGTAGGCGCTCAACTCCGCCGGCAAGCTGATGAGCAGCCGCGGCCGCGCCAGCCGCGCGGCCGCGACCCGCACGACCGGCGCTCCCTCCGCCGCGGCCGCCGGCCGCGCCTGGGCGCGACAACCCGCGGCCAGCGCCGCGCCTGCGGCCAGCGCCGCCAGCATCGCCACACGCACCGTCCTAGTCTTCATCGAGTCGTACCCCCAATCCCTGGCGCTGCTGCAGGGCGGCGAAAACCGCCGGCATCAAGAGCAACGTCGCCGCGGTCGCAGCCAGCAAACCGCCGATGACCGCCTGCCCGAGCGGGGCCGATTGCTCGCCGCCCGATTCCAAGGCCAGCGCCATCGGCGTCATGCCCGCGATCATCGCGGTCGCGGTCATCAAGATCGGCCGCAGCCGCGACTCGACGGCGTCGAGCGCGCCCGCGCGCGCCGCCGCCGCCGGCTCCATGGCGCGCCGGAAGTGCTCGCGCCGCCGGCTTTCCGCGACCGTGACCAGCAGAATGCCGTTGGCGACGGAGATGCCGATCGCCATGATCAGGCCCATGAAGGACTCGATATTGAGCGTCGAGCCAAACAGACGCAGCGCCAGCAGCGCCCCCACGAGCAGCGCGGGCACCGAGGACAAAACCGTCAGCGCCAAACGCCACGACTGGAAGCTGGCGGTCAGCAGCAACAGGATCACCAAGACCGCGAGCGCCAAGCCGACGCGCAACCCCGCCAAGGTCTCGAGCATCGGCTGGACCTGGCCCACGATTTCGGCGCGGGTTCCCCGCGGCGGCGGCGGCAGGGCGCGCAAGACGTGCTGCACGTCGCGCGCCGCGGCGCCCAAACTCGCGCCGTAAATATTGGCGGTCAGGCTGACCATGCGCTGCATATCGAAGTGGTCAAATTCGCCTTGCACCGAGCCGAGGTCCAGGCGCGCCACGTCGCCCAGCAAAATCGGCTTGCTCGGCGGATCCGCGCGGGAATCGCGCGCGGAAGGCTGCTCCGCCAGCGGCACCGCCGCCAGTTGATCGAGACTCGTTATCGCCGCGGGGGGCACGAGCAGCTGCACTTGATAGGTGATGCCGGTGGCGGGATTCTGCCAAAAATTTCGCGCGACGAAGCGGCTCGAAGCGGTGGCGACGGTGAGCGAGCGACCCACTTGCGCCAGCGAGATGCCCATTTCCGCCGCCCGCTGCCGGTCCACCTCCACCAACACGGCGGGCACCTCGTAGGGCTGGCCGTACTGCACGTCGCGCAGCTCGGGAAGCCCCGCCAGCGCGCGCCGGATGCGCTCGGCATAGGCATGATCGGCGCTCAAATCGAAGCCGGTGACGTTGATGGCGATGGGCGCAGGCGAGCCCAGATTCATGATCTGGCCGATGATGTCGCCAGCCTCGAACGAGACGCTCGCGCCCGCCAGCTCGCGCGCGAAGGACCGCCGCAGCCGCTCCTCGAAGCGCGCCAAGCGCAAGCCCGCGCCCGGGCGCAGCGCCACTTGCATGACGGCTTCGTTGGGACCGCTGGTCCAGAGATAGATGTTGTTCACCGGGTAGGAGCGCGGCTGCGTGCCGACGAAGCCGAGCGTGGTCACGACGTTGCCGGGACCGGCCTCGCGCCGCACGATCTCCGCCGCCGCTTGATAGACAGCCTCGGCGCGCTTGAGCCGCGTCCCGGGAGCGGCGCGCAAACGCATTTGGAATTGGCCGGTATCGGCGGCGGGAAAGACATCGGTGCCGGCGGAGGCGACCAAGCCGGCCAGCAACAGGCCGGCGACGCCGAGGTACAAGCCGATTACACGCCGCCGCCGCGCCAGCATCGTCCCCGCCGCGCGCCGCGCCCGGCCCTGCCAGAGCGCCAAACTGCGCTGGGGCGCAAGCGCCTCGTTGCGCGGATGGCGATGCCGCAACCAGACCACGGCGAGCACGGGCACCAGCGTGACCGAGAGCACGAACGAGACCAGCATCGCCAGCCCCACGGCGATCGCCAGCGGCACGAACAACGAGCGGCTGATCCCGACCATGAAAACGGAGGGCAAGAAGACCGCCGCGACGCTGAGCATCGCCAGGGCCTGCGGCGCCACGATCTCCCCGCCGGCGGCGATCACGGCTTGGGCCACGCCGCCGCCGCGCGCCAAATGGGCGTGAATGTTCTCGACGGCGACCGTCGCTTCGTCCACCAGAATGCCGACCGCCAGCGCCAGCCCGCCCAGGGTCATGACATTCAGGCTTTGCCCGAGCGCCCACAAACCGGCGACGGCCCCCAGCAGCGCAAAGGGAATGGTCAGGACGACGATCAGCGAACTGCGCCCGTCCCGCAAGAAGAGCCACACGACCAGGCCGGTCAGGCCGGCGCCCATCAGCCCCTCGAGCAGCAGCACCTGCAAGGCCTCGCGCACGTAGGTGGATTGATCGAAGGCAAACTGCACGCGCACGTCGGGCGGCACTTGTTCGGCCATTAAGGGCAGCGCGCGCTTCACTTCGTTCACGACCCGCAGCGTCGAGGCCTCCGCATGCTTCGTCACGGGCATATACACGACGCGCTTGCCGTTCAATTCGGCGTAGCCGCTGATCACGTCGGCGGCGTCTTCGACGCGGGCCACGTCGCGCATGAGCACGGGCGGCCCGGCGCCGGTGCGCAGCGGCAAATCGAGCAGCTGCTGGTAGGCGCTGACGACGGTGTTGGCGTGCACGATGCGGTTCAGGTCGCCCATGCGCAGGTTGCCCGCCGGCAAGACCACGTTGCCCTGCGTGAGCGCGCGCACCACGTCATCGGGTGCGAGCCGATGGGCGGCGAGCGCGTCCTGATCGAGGTCGAGAATGATGCTGCGGGGATTGCCGCCGAAAGGCGGGGGCGCGGAGACTCCGGGCAGAGCCGAAAAGAGCGGGCGCACGCGGGTTTGCGCCAAATCGTCCAATTCGGCTTGGCCGCGCTCGGGGCTCGAGAGAATCAAATCGCCGACGGGGACGCTGCCGGCGTCGTAGCGCATGATGAAGGGCGGCACGGTGCCCGGCGGCATGTACGCCAGCGCGCGCGAGATGTAGGCCGCGGTCTCCGAGGCGGCCTGGCTCATATCCGTGCCGGGATGGAACGTCATCTTGATCAGGGCGACGTTCTGGATCGAGCGCGACTCGATGCGATCCAGGCCGCTGATGAAAAGAAAGTTCGACTCGTAATAGTTGACGATGTAGCCCTCCATCTCCGCCGGCGACATGCCGCCGTAGGTTTGCGCGACGTAGATGACGGGCACGTCCAAGCGGGGGAACACGTCGATCGGCATGCGCGTCACGGCCATGACGGCGGCGCCCACCAGCGCCGCGGCCAGCACCATGACCGTGTAGGGCCGCCGCAAGGCGGCGCGGATCGCGCCCATTTCAACGGCCTCCCGCGGCGGCGAGAAACGGCGCCAGATCGCCGTTGGCGTAGGCGGTCTCGAGCAAGCCGCGCCAGACCTGCAAGTCGCTCAAGGCGGCGTCGTTTTCCGCCTGCGCCAGCAACTGCTCGGCGTTGGCCCAGTCCACCACGCCGGCGAGGCCGGCTTGATAGCGGACCCGCGCCTGCGCCTCGCCGGTTCGCGCCGCGGCCAATTCCGCCGGCGATTCGCGGGCCACGGCGAGCGCCGCCCGCAGATCCGCCTGCGCGCGGGTTTGCGCAGCGGCCAATTGCAGCACGATCTGCCGATAGCGCGCGGCTTGCTGACGGGCCAGCAGACGCGCCGCGGCGGCCTCGCGGCGGCTTTGCAGCCATCGCGTGAAGGAAAAATCGATGCCGGCGCCCGCGGCGTAATTGCCGGCGCCGGTGGGCGCCAGCCCGGCGAGGCCGGAGGCCAAGTTACCGGGCGCCCGGACGCCCGTGCCGCGGCCATAGAGGGACGCCAGCAGGTACCAGCGCGGCAGCCCGGCGCGCTCGAGCTCGCTCGCGCGCGCGCCGGCGGCGGCGACAGCCTGCGCCTCGGCGCGAGCGCGCGGATGCGCAGCGACGTCGCCGGGCGGGGCGGCCGGCGGCGCAGCGCCGAGCAGCCCGCCGCCGGCCAGCGGCGGCAGCGGCGCCGAGACGCCCAGGGCTTCGGCCAGCGCCGCACGCGCCAGCTCCACGTTGCGTTCCGCTTGCGCCAGCCGAATCCGCGCTCCCGCCAATTCCGCTTGCGCGCGGGAGGCGTCGGCGCCCGGGCGGAGCTGCTGCTGGACCAGAGCTTCGATGATCCGCGCCGCCGTCTGCCACCGCGCCACGTCGGCACGCGCCACGTTGGCCTGCTGCTCTCCGGCGAGCACGGTCAGAAAGCCGTCGGCGGCATGCGCGGCAACGTCCAGCCGGGCCAGCTCGGAGGCATCGGCGGCTTCCGATGCCAGCGCCTGGTAGTAGCGGACGTTGGCCGCCCGGCGTCCAAAGTCGAGAAACTCCCAGGCAAAATAGGCGCCCGCCGCGCTCGTCCAGGCGCTGCGCCAGGAATAGTCGCTCACCGGAACCGTGCCGCTGATCGCAGGCAGCGGGCTGGCGAACGACAGCCCGAGCGCGGCATTGTCCGTGCCGCGGTCGAATTGACCGGTCACGCCGGCATTCGGGAGGAACGCCACTTGCGCGACACCGATCTGGGACCGCGCGGCGCCAGCACCGTACTCAAAGGCCGCGACCGACGGATTCTGCCGCAAAGCCTGGCGGACGGCTTCCACCAAACTCAGCGGGCCGGAGGCCGGAGCGGCTTGCGCCCGCGCGCGGGGCCCGATGACGGTGACAGCTAGAGTAATCGCCGCGCCCGCCTTGGCGGCGAGCCACACAGTTTTTCCCAAGCAATCTCTCCTTGATGAGGGGTATTCGAGACCAGGTCCGCTCAGACGGCGGTGGGCGGGCGGGAGACCGCGTGGCGGGAAAACGCAGCAGAACGGCGAGGGACAATCAAGGCCGGCAAGAAACGAATGCCGGTTACGACGACGCGAAGCGCCGACGAGAGCGGCGGCGCCGCAACCCACTGGGCCTGGAGACGGTGAGGACGATGGCGAATGGAAGTCGCGAAGGGCGCGAGCACGCCGGCCACCGCCACCAGTACCACCAGCAGCGCTATAAGCCAGCGGGCCTCAGTGGCCCGCCTCCAACCCCCGCTACGTCCCCCACGCTTCATTCCTTTCATACTACGCGATACAGGTCATCTGTGTTACCCAACCGCGAGTGACCCCACTGGGGCGTGCCCGGCCCAAGGCCCAGGCGCGAGGCGCTTCAGAGGGGCGGCTGGGCCGCAGCGGAGACCCGGGGCAGCGCGAATACCAGTCCGCCACCGGCCAGCAACATGGCCACGAGAATCGCCATCGCCAGTTCGAACGAACCGGTGCGGGTGCGGATGTACCCCATCAAATACGGCCCCACGAATCCGCCCAAATTGCCGATGGAATTGATCAAGCCGACGGCCACCGCCGCCGCCGTGCCGGTCAAATAAGCCGACGGCAAGGCCCAGAAGCTGGGCATATAGCTGTAGACGCCGGCGCCGGCAAAGCAAAAGCCCGCAACCACCCACATCAGCCCGTGCACTGGAATCAAGCCGCCGATGCACAAGCCCGCAGCCATGATCCACAGCGGCACGGCGGAATGCCAGCGCCGCTCGCCGCTGCGATCGGAGTTCCAGCCGAAGATCAGCATGCTCACCAGGCAGACCACGTAGGGCAAAAGGGCCAACAGCGTCACCTGGAAGTCGCCCAAGCTCGAAACATGCTGCAACATCGTCGGCAGCCATAAGCCGAAGCCGTAGGAAGCGGAGCAGATCAACAGATACACCACGGCCAGCACGAGCACGGCGCGATGACGCAAATAGCGCCAGGCGCCCAGGTGCGCCGGCTTGCCGCGCCAATCGCGGCGCAGCGCCGCCTCGACCGCCGCGCCTTCTTCCGCCGACAGCCAGCGGGCCTGCGCGGGCCAATCGGTGAGCAGCCAAAGGTTCAAGACGCCGCACACGACCGCCGGCACGCCCTCGATGATGAACACCCAGCGCCAGCCACTCAAGCCGAGCCAATGCACGCCCAGGATGGCGCCCGACAGCGGCGAGCCGATGATGAAGGAAACCGGCAGCGCCGCCATGAACAGCGCCACCGCCTTCGCCTTGTCGCGGTCGCAAAACCAGTGGCCGAGATAGACGATCAGGCCGGGAAAAAAGCCCGCTTCCGCGGCGCCGAGCAAGAAGCGCAGCAGATAGAAGCCGCGGGCGGTGTGCACGAACCCGAGCAGGATCGCGATCATCCCCCAAGTGGTCATGATGCGCGCCATCCAGCGCCGCGCGGACCAGCGCTCGACCAAGATCGTGCTGGGAATTTCGAGGATGAAGTAACCGAAAAAGAAGATCCCCATGCCCCAGCCCATGACGCGCGCGCTGAAGCCGAGATCGCGGGTCATGTCCAGGGTCGCGTAGGAAATGTTCACGCGATCCAAGAAGGCAATCACGTACATCACGAACAAATAGGGCAGCAGCCGCAGCGCGATGCGGCGGCGCAGCGCTTGGGGCAGCGCGGGCGCAGGCGCGACGGCGCCAGGGGGCGCGGACATGTGCGCCAGCATACCGCGATCGCGCCGGCGCTGCTGCGCCCGGCCCTAGTTCCGCGGCTGGAGAAAGCCGCTCAGCGGTCCCGCGCCGGGCACGGCGAAGAGCTTGACCGTCACTCCGCCGGCTCCGAGGACGAAGTCATTCGAAGAGAACTGCAGCGAATATATGCCCACGCCGGCAGGCGTGAACTCGAAATCGCTCGTCGAGCCCACGCTGAGCGGCGCTTCCGCGTCGCCGGCGGACGCCTGCGGCGCGGGCAGGTCGGCGCCGTCCTTGGCGATCGCCCGCCACCGCGCCAACTTGCCCACCGCGCGCACCGTCACCGTCACCGGCTCGTCGCTCGGCGTGATGTTGATAAACCGCAAGCGGTAGCGGCGGCCCGCCTGCAGAAACTGCACGGGCGGCTCCGGGCTGCCGTTGACCACCAACGGATCGCGCAGGACGGCGGGGCCGCGGCGCCCGATCACGAAGATCTTGTCGGCCGCCGGATCGTATTTTTGGCCCGGCGGCAGCACCAGCAACGCCCCTAAAGGCCGCCCGCGCATGCGAACGAAGCGGGCGGGAGTGCTCGAGCACGCCGACAATGCAGCATCTGTGATCAGTGGCACGTTCCGCGGAGTATATTACCCGCTGGATGTTTCCTCATCGCGGAGCGGTTGCGCGCCGCTCCGGCGGCACGGCCCCGGCACCACGAAGGTAACCTCGGCCCCGCCGTGCGCGTTTCCTAAAGCAACGAAAGCAGGAGGTATTCGCCATGGGGAGTCAACGTTTTCTCGCCGCCGCGGCGCTGCTCGCCGCAGCGGCGGTTTTGCCGTCCTTTGCGCGCGCGAGCCGCGCCCCATCGCTCGCGCCGACCAGCAGGACGAGCGCGGCCACGCAAGCGGCGCCGGCCAGCTCGCGCGGCTTCGCGGGCGCGATGGCGCGGCGTTCGCGACTCCGCGGCGGCCGCTTCGCCACAACGCGGTTCATCCGGGCCCGCGGCATGAGATGGGGGGCATTCGGCGGCCAGGGATTGTGGCTGGATCGCATCGCGCGCAACCCCGAAGCGCGGCAGCGCTTGGGCCTGAGCGACGAACAGGCGCGCCAAATCGAAGCGGCAACGCTCGATTTCCAAAAGGCCCGCATCAACAACCGCGCCCAGCAGCAGATTGCCCGCCTGCAATTGCGCGACGCGCTCACGGCCGCGCAGCCCGATGAAGGCGCCATCGATCAGCAACTGCAATCGCTCAGCGCGCTGCGGCTCGCGGAAGAGAAGGCGGCCATTCATTACCGGCTGAGCCTGCGCTCGATGCTCACCCCGGCGCAGCGGCAGACGTTGCGGCAACTCGTCCGGCGGCGCTTCGCGCGCCGGGGCGGCTTCGCGCCCGGAGGCCGCGGCAGCATGCCGCGCTCGGGACGCGTCCCGCCGCGCGCGAGCGGCCCGGAGAACTAAAGCCGGGTCATAAAAAGGATGAAGTTGCTGTTCAGCACCTGGTGCGGCGGCAAGAGCGAGCGAATCTCGCCGAGGTTCACGGTCCGGTAGATCTCGACGCGCCACTTGCCCGCGGCCGCCGCCAGCACCCGTTCCCGCAACGAGCGAGGGCTGTAATTGCGATGAAACTCGCAGCCCTCGCCCAGCAATTTTTCCTGCCCGGCGTCGAGGAAGCCGCGATGGTAGTTTTCCGCCGGCTCGAGCGCCCCATACAGCGGCGTGCGATGGCAAGCGGCGGCGGACTGCCGGTTATCATGGCTGAAGGCCCGCGCGCGCGACGCCGAACGGTCGCTCGCCGGCGCGCCGCTCGCGCGCGACGAGCGCCACGCGGCTTCCCCGGAGGCGGTAGCTCAATCGGTAGAGCATTGCCCTTTTAAGGCAAGGGTTCTGGGTTCGAGTCCCAGCCGCCTCACCAAAATCGAATCGTCGCTTTGCCGGCGCCACTCCGTGAGCCGCGCACAACGAATTGCGGGCAGGCGGGAATGCCTGCCCACACGTTCACTCGAAGACCCGTCAAGCGGCAATGCGGCTGCCGCCGCCAGCGGCAACGCGCGCAGCCGCGGCGCGCCGGGCTAGCTCTTCGCGGCCGAGATCAGGCTTTGCGGCGAATGCGGCACCGGCTCGATCGCAGCATCGCGAAATCCCGCCTGCTCCAGCATCGGTACGTACTCCGCCCAGGTATAGGCATCGCCGGCGGGCGTGTGCAGCAGCATCTCCATGCTGAAGCTGGCCGGCATGGGCGGCGAGATGCGGTCCTCGTTGGGCACGAACTCGAGGGCCAGAACTTTCCCTCCGGGCGCCAGCGCCGCATGCACCCGGCGCAGCAGCCGCACACACGTGGCTCGGTCGAACTGGTGCAAGATATTCGTCAGCAGCGCCAGCCGATAACCCGAGCCGAAGTCCACCTCGAGCGCACTGCCCGGCAGGACGCGGTAGCGGCCGGCGCCGACGCCGGCTTTGGCCGCGTTTTCCTTGGCGATTTCCAGCACCGCCGGCCAGTCGACGGCCACGATCTCGAGGCGCGGATTTCGGCGCGCCAACGCCAGCCCGTATAAGCCGTGTCCGGCGGCGATGTCCAGCACCTTGCCCCCGTCCTGGCCGGCGTGCCGCTCGGCGATGAATGCCGCTTGCGGCGCCATCATCGGCGTCATCGAGCGCGCAAACCGCAGCCAACCCTCCCAATTAGGCTGTAACGCCCTCTCGTCGCCGCCCTCGCGCACGATGCGCGCCAGCGAAATCGCCGTCTGCTGCACCTCCGCATCGCACACGAAATCGGCCATGGTGCCCATGTAGGTGGGCGAGCGCTGGTCGAGAAAGGCCGCCGCCACGGGCGCGAGCCCATAATTCGCCCCGCTCTTCGTCAAGAAACCGTGGATGGCGAGGAAGTCGCACAAGATGCGCACGCCGCGCTCTTGCGCGCGCAGCTCGCGCGCCAGCGCCGCCGCGGTAGTCACGCCCGATCCGACCGCCGTAAACAGGCCGAGTTCGATGGCGGCGCGGAGTGCGTTGGTCTGGTGGAAGGCCCAGAGCGCCTGAAACACTCGTTCGGGCGTCGGCGCTTGGTTCTGCTCAGGATTCGCATCCATCCCGCCATGCTAGCATCCGGTCCCACGCGGGATATTTTTTCTTGCCGCCATACCGGCTGCAGAGGCGCCGCGACTGTATCGAGTCGACCTCCCGGCGACCGCGGCGCGCCGGGCCAGGCTCGAAGGCCTGACATGCAGCGATCAAGGCGCACCCGCGCCCTTCGCCGTGGTTCCCGCGCCCCCGGCGGTTGCCCCAGGAAGGCGAACTCATGCCATCAGAGGGCCGAGCTCCCGGCGGAAGAACTGGAGGCTGGCGGCGGCGTCTTGGGCGAAACTGCCGCGGGCCTCGATGGAAAGTCCCCCGCGCCAATGGGCCTTCGTGACCAAGCGCCGCAGTTGCGCGAAGAAAGCTGGGTAGCCGGCGTCCTCGTCGAGCCGGCGCGGCCAAACCCGGCCATGCGGGTTGGCGAAATGGAAATGCACGATCTCCTTGCGCGCCTCCCACAGGATCTCCGGCGACTCCCGCTCCTGGCTGAGATGGTAGTAGTCGATGATCATCTTGACGTTCGGATGCCGCACCTGCCGGACCATGCGCAACGCCTCGGCGCCGGTATTGAGAATATTGCTCTCTTGCCGGCGCAGCGGTTCGATGGCGATGAACAAGCCTTTCGGCTGGGCGATATCGCCCGCCATCCACAAGAAATCGGCGATCTGATTCCAGGCGCGCGCGCGGGAAAATCCCGGCGGCACATTGCGCGAGCCGGCGCTGCCCCATACCACCACTTGCCCGCCCAGCTCCGAGCAGCGCTGCAGATCTTCTTCCATGTAGCCGATCAGTTCGAGGCGCGGGACAGTGTCGCCGACAACCTTCAACTCCCTTTGCCGAATGAAGCTATTGAACGCCAGGCAGCGCACCGGCGAAGCCCGCACCCGCGACTTGAAGTCCTGATACGTCGTCTCGTCCATGGCCGCGATCGCCGCGGCCGCCGGTTCCAAGTAGCCGAACCCGTAGCGAACCACGTCATCGAGATGCGCAGGCGAAGCGCAAACGCCGATTTGCACCCGACCTGGAGGAGCGGCGGCGAGCGGGGACCGGCATGCGGCGGCGAATCCCAGAGCGGAAGCCGCGCGAAGGAATTGGCGACGCGAGAGGGACACGGCCAGCAGAATAGCTCATCCCATCGTTACGCGAGCCTTCGGCGAGCGCAGGCATGCGGCAGCCGCCCGCCTGGTCCGCAGCCGCGCGCCCGCACGCACCCAGCGTTGGATCTATCACGCGGGACTCAACAGGCGCCGGCCGACGCGCCGTCCGCTGGACCAACTCTGCGCCAATTTCCCGGCCCCATCGAAGGACAGAACATCCACGGCCTCGGCGCCGGCCTCCCAAAGCGCCTGCAGCAGGGCCGATTCCCCGAAGTCCAAGGGCTCGTCCCGGGCGGCCAGCAGCAACACACGATCGAACTCGGCCAGGACGAGCCAGCCGGGCAAGGCTTCGCCGGCAAGCCAATTTGCCGCCGCCAGGCGCCCTTCTTCCCACGCCGCCGCGACCGCCGCATCAGAGGCGCACACGCATAACGCCGAAGGACAAGCCGCCGCCTCCGGCGCCAGCACCAGCACCGATTCCCCCACGCTGTGCAGCGCCAGCGCGGCTTCGCTGAGCTGAGAATTCCAAGCGGCGGCGGCGAGCAGGGCCGCCATTAGCGAGAACTCATGCCGCCTGCGGCGTTGCGGGGCGATGCGGCGGCGGGTTCTGGTCGAGCACCTCCGGCGCCGGCGCCGTCACCGCGGCTTGCTGGACGCTGGCACATTGGGGACAGACGTACGCTCCGTTCAATTCGCCGGAAAAATAGCGTTGGCAAACAGCGCACAATTTGTAAATCATCGCCTACCTCCAACGCGGCTTCGGGAGCACCGCGGAACCAGTTGCTCCCATCGTCCCACCCCCGGCCGGCGTTCGCAAGCTAAATCGAGAAATTTGCGAAGCCGCCGCCGCCCCTAGATTGGAGACGCCCGCAAGGTGTAGCCGATGGCGATGCCGAAGCGGCGGGCATTGGGGACTTGGAACTCAATGTTGTGGCGGATGACGTACAAATGCGCATCCGGCTGAATGAAGATGTGGTCGGTTAAGTACAACCGCACCCCCACCCCTAAATGTCCCATCAAGTGGTTCGAGCTCTGATAGTTGGTGCAGCCGGTGAATGCGCCGCAGGTGAATTGCGAGGAATAAACCCGCAGGCTCTCGGCGCCGACCCCCAGTTCGATGACCGGCGTGATGCGGGGCAGGCTCACCGGCTCCCAAACCAGGTTGAAGTCGTACAAGATCGGACGCACGGGAAAGACGCCGAAGCTGTTGATGTACGCCATCTGCTTGCCGCGCCAAGCCACCTCGCCGCCAAAGCCCCAGGCGCCGATCAGCGGCGTATTGAAGAGCACGAGGTCGCCGCCGACGCTAGGGAAGAAGCCGCCGCCCATGTAGGGAAACTGATCGTTGTGGTTCGCGGTGAGCGTGTTGAAGCCGAAGAAGGCATCCACCGATTGCGCCGCGCCCGCGCCGGCCAGGACCATGACGCAAACCGCCACCAGAATGAGGCGATGAGTTTTCAAATGAGTCTCCTTTCCTTCCACAGGACTCAGCGGCCCACCCAAGCAACCTGCTAATGCTTTCCATTGTAGATGGAAAAGGAGCTTCTCTGGTTTCGGTGATTCCTTCCTCCGGCCGGCTTTTGCCCGCGGGCGGCCGCGGGGCGCGGCCGCGCTTCAGGCCGCATGCGAGCGCTGCCCCGCCGCCGCGCTCTCGCTCTCCGTCCGCGCGGCCAGGCCCCGCGCCACCCCCAAGATCGCCAGCGGCAAGGAGCGCGAGCTCGTGATGCCCATCTTGCGATAGGCGCTCTCGAGATGGCGTTTGACGGTGGAAATCCCGATGTGCAAGTCCTGCGCGATCTGCCGGTTCTTCTTGCCCTGCAGGCACTCGGAGATGATGTCGATTTCCCGGGCGCTCAGCCGGTACTGCTGCCCCAGCGCGTGCCGGGTCTGATGATCGAGCAAACTCATCTGTTCGGGCGATGGCGCCACCGCCGCGCGCTCGCTGACGATCAGCAGCACCCCCTGCGGGGCCGCTTCCCCGCCCCCCTCGCCTTCATCGGCCAGCGGCACGATCGTGCAACTGACGCTCGCCTGGCCCAGTTGCCCGCGGCTCACTTTGATGTTTTCCATGTGCCAAGGCGCGCCCGCGCCGCTCGCCCGCTGCAACGCCTCCAGCACGCCGCTCGCCGCTAATTCCGGCCAGCACTGCTGCAGCGGCATGCCCAGCGTCTTTTTGGTTCGGAAGCGGCTGTCCAAGAGCTCCAAGAACACGTTATTGGCCTCGCGCAAGACGGCCTGGCTCCCCTCAAAGACCGCCAGCCCGAATACCGGATTGCGCCACAAAGCCCCCAGCACCGCCGACCGCAATTTCGGATTGTCACGCATCACCCACCTCCCCAACGCCTGCGATTGGCCCGGCCACGGACGCAAGGCGTTCCGTGTTCGCGGCCTGCAACTTGGAAGATGGCGGGTGGAAAAAGGTCTTATCGCCGGCGCCAAAACTTTGGCAGCTATTTTCAAGATGGCGCCGCCGGCGGCGGCCGCACGCCTTCCGCCGTTGGGAACCGGGACCCTGGCGGTTGGCTGGGGTCTTGACCCGCCAAATTCCACCCCTTGCCTTATTCTTTTGGGGCGGCTACATTGGTGCTATTTCTAACGCGGTACTCTGAATGCGGATAAGATATATCATTGTTACGCTGGTCTTGGGGCTGGCCGCCAGCGCCATCCCGCCGCCGCGAAGCGTCGCAGTGCCGAAGCTGGCGCAGTCTCCCTCGCTGGCGTCCCTGCTCGAAAGCTTTCCGCCCGCCGGTTTTGCCGCCGTCCAGGGATTTGTCCAGCACGACCCGCGGGAGGGAGTGCCGGTTTCTCAGCCGACGCAGGCCTTTTTGGCCTACGATAGCCGCAATTTCTACGTGGTTTTCGACTGCCGCGACACCGATCCCGGCGCCATTCGGGCGCAGATCACCCGCCGCGACGACGTCTTAGGCGACGACTACGTCGGCCTGATCCTCGATCCTGAAGACGATCGGCGGCGCGCCGTGGTGTTCATGGTGGATGCCGGCGGGCAACAGCAGGACGGGCTGCTAGATCAAGGCATGATAGATGCGCAGCAGTCCTCGATCTCCTACGATTTGCAGGCCGCCGATTACACCTACGACACCAACTGGCGCTCGCGGGTGACGCGGCTGCGCGACGGCTATCGCGTCGCCATCGCCATTCCTTTCAGCAGCCTGCGGTTTCCCCACCGTCCCGTGCAGACCTGGGGAATCCTGCTGTTCCGCTATATCTACCGCGACGGCGAGCTCAGCTACTGGCCGAGCGTGACGCGCAAGATCAACGGCCTGCTCCGCCAAGAAGGCACGGCCGGAGGCCTCAGCGGGCTCGAGGCGCCGCACAATCTCGAGTTCATTCCCTACGGCGTCTTTCGCGCCAATCACTCGTTGAACCCTGACACCGGCCAGTTCGCGGACCACCGTCTGCAGCAGCGCTACGGGCTCGACACCAAATACACCTTCCTCACCGATATGAACCTCGACTTGACGCTGAACCCGGATTTCAGCGAGGTCGAATCCGACAGCCCGCTGCCCACGACCAACCAGCGCTTCGAGGTCGTCTATCCGGAAAAGCGGCCCTTCTTCGAGGAGCGGTCCGATATTTTCAACACCCCCGGCAACGAGCTGTTTTTCAGCCGGCGCATTCTCGATCCCGAATACGGCGGCCGCCTCACCGGCAAACAGGGCGGGACCACGGTCGGCCTGCTGTGGGCCGACGACCGCGGTCCCGGCGAGCTCGTCGCCAGCGGCGATCCGCGCTTCGGCCACCGCGCGTATTTCGGGACCGCACGGGTCACCGAAGACATTTTCTCCGACTCCTCGGTCGGCGCGCTCTGGACCTCCCGCCGCTTCATGGACCGGGAAAACGACGTGTTCGAGGCCGACGCCCATCTGCGCTTGAGCCGCTCGCTTCGCTTTTCCGGCGCGGCACAGGAAAGCTTCACGCGCGGCCACGATCTCGCGAGCGAGCAAGACCCCGCCGCGGCGAGCTTGTTCTCGAACCCGCCGCCCAGCCGCCTGGCGGGCGCGCCCGCCTACTATGGCAGCCTCTCTTTCGCCACCAAAGACTGGCAAGGCGACGTCAACTACAACGACCTCTCGGCCAATTTTCAGGATGACCTCGGGTACATCCCGCGCACCGACATCCGCGACGTGCATGCCGATCTCTATCGCAATTTCTTCGGCCGCCGCTATTTCGCGCTATTCCAGCCGCAATTGCATTTGCGCCGCAACTACGACCACAGCGGCGTCGTGCAGGACGTGACGATCGAGCCCGGCGTTTACGTGATGTTTCCGCACAACACCGACGCCGAATACCTCCTCGACGACCGCTTCGAACGCTACCTGGGCGTCGGGTACCGCCATCATGCCCAAGTCATCGGCTTCGACGTGCCCTGGCGCACCTGGTTCAAGCTCTCCGGCGGCGAAGAAATCGGAACCAATATCAACTTCTTCCCTGCCGCCGGCGTGGCCCCGTTCGTCGGCAACTTCCTGCTGCAGGAACTGTCGCTGGATCTTCGCCCCACGCCGCGCTTGGACATCACCAATCTCTACTTCCAAAACCGGCTGGTCACCTCGGGGCGCACCGGCCAGCCTGCGGGGCGGAATATCTTCAACGAGAACATCTGGCGCAGCGAATGGCTTTACCAGTTCAACCGCGCGCTTTCATTCCGTTACATCCTGCAATACCAAAATTCCCTGCCCAACGCCTCCTTGACGGCATCGCCCTACCAAAAGCAGCTCGACTTCGACGGCTTGCTGACCTACTTGGTGACGCCGGGCACGGCCGTCTATTTGGGCTACGACAGCTTGAACGAAAACTTCGTGCGGCCCTTGACGCTCGGACCCGACGGCCTGCTGCGCGGTCCCGACTTCCTCAACGACGGGCGCGTCTTGTTTCTGAAAGTCTCCTACCTCTGGCGCTATTGAGCCGCTAGCGCGTGCGCGAAATCGCGGGGGCGCCTTCTTCCTCCATTGCGGCCGCCGGGCGCAAGAAGTACTTTTCCAGGTCCGCCTTGAGCATCTCGAACGCCTCGGCCGGGGTGTCGGCGAAGCGGAACAACTCCAAGTCGGCCGGCGCGATCGTCCCCCAATCCACCAGAGCGTTGAAATTGAGGACTTGCTTCCAATAGCGGCTGCCGTAGAGCAGCACCAGGATTTTCTTGGCCAGCTTTTGCGTTTGCGCCAAGGTCAGAATTTCCATCAGCTCGTCGAGCGTGCCGAAGCCGCCGGGGAAGGCGACCAGCGCCTTCGCCGGATAGGCGAACCAGAACTTGCGCATGAAGAAATAATGAAATTCGAAGGCCAAGGCTTCGCTGATATAGGGATTGGGATGTTGCTCGAAGGGCAGGTGGATATTCAGGGCGATGGTCTTGCCGCCGGCCTCGCTGGCGCCGCGGTTGGCGGCTTCCATGATGCCGGGCCCGCCGCCCGAGCAGACCACGAATCGGCGGCGGCGGCTGGGCAAGGCATCGGCCCAGCGGGTCAGCAGGCGCGCCAGCTCCCGCGCATCTTCGTAGTACTGCGAGAGCTCGAGCGCGCGTTGCCGGTCGTGCTCGAGCGCCAGTTGATCGGCGCTGGGGCGGCCTTCGCGCTCGGCGGCCAGGCGGTTTTGCCGTTCAAACTCGCTGAAATAGCGGGCCAGCTCCTCTTGCGCCACCTGCCGGCTCTTGATGCGCGCGGAGCCGAAGAACACGATCGTATCTTGCACGTTTTCGCGCCGCAAGCGGTAAAGCGGTTCCAGATACTCGGCCAAGATGCGCAACGAGCGCGCTTCCGGGCTGTCGAGGAACGCCTTGTTCAGATAGGCAAGCGGCGGGGACGGCGCGACTGCGGACTCTTCCGGCGGCTGCGGCATCGGACCTCGATTCGACTTCGGACTTTATAATACTGGCAAGGACCTGGGCGGCGCCGCCGCCCGCTGGTAGCGGGCCGGTTACCTGGCCGCGCGGCGAGTCTGCGCGGCGCCGCCCGCGGCATCGCGTGTCCCCTTCCGACTCCACGCTCACGGCCAACCCCGTCGAGGCCGCCTTCCGCGCGCTGCTGGCGCGGGTGGCGGAGGCGCGGCCGCGCGAGCGCTTGGACCTGCTCGAGCGGGCCTTCGAGTTTTCCTGGCGCCACCACGCCGATCAGCGGCGCCGTTCCGGTGAAGCCTTCATCATGCATCCGCTGGCGGTCGCCACGATCTTGCACGAAATGCGCATGGACGTGGTGTGCATCGCCGCCGGCTTACTGCACGACGCCGTCGAAGACACCCCCGCCACCCACGAAGAGATCCGCGCCGCCTTCGGTCCCGTGGTCGCCCATTTGGTGGCCGGAGTGACCAAGATCGACCGCCTCGACTTTTCGAGCCAAGGCGCCCGCCAGGCCGAAAACGTGCGCAAGATGCTGCTGGCCATGGTGGATGACATTCGGGTCATCCTCATCAAGCTGGCCGACCGCCTGCACAACATGCGCACCCTCCGCCACCTCCCGCCCGACCGCCAGCGCGCGGTGGCGCTCGAGACGATGGAAATTTACGCGCCCTTGGCCCATCGCCTGGGCATGGGCAAGATGCGGGGCGAACTCGAGGATTTGGCCTTCAGTTTTCTCGAACCCGATGCCTACGAACAGGTGCGGCGCGCGGTGGAAGGGCGGCGCAAGGTGAGCGAAGAGTTCTTGGCGCAGGTGCGCGAGCGCGTCGAGCGGGTGATGGCCGAGCACGAGATTCGCTGCCGCGTGGAGGGACGGGTGAAGCGCTTCTACAGCATCTGGCAGAAGCTGCAACGCCAGGCCATCGAGATCGAACAAGTTTACGATCTGCTGGCGCTGCGGATCATCACTGGCTCGGTGCGCGATTGCTATGCCGCCCTCGGCGTGATCCACAACACTTGGCATCCCGTGCCCGGCCGCATCAAGGATTTCATCGCCATTCCCCGCCCCAACGGCTATCAAAGCCTGCATACCTCGGTGATTCACGAATCCGGCCAGCCCTTCGAGGCGCAGATTCGCACCGAGGAGATGCACCGCACCGCCGAAGAAGGCATCGCCGCGCACTGGAAATACAAGGACGGCCAGCTTGCGCCGGAAAGCGAAGACGAACGGCTGGCCTGGGTGCGCCGGCTGGTGGAGTGGCAGCGCGAGATGCGCGATCCGGCGGAATTTCTCGCCACCCTCAAGGTGGATCTGCACCCGGAAGAAGTCTTCGCCTTCACTCCCAAGGGCCAGATCATCCGGCTGCCCCGCGACGCCACCGCCGTGGACTTCGCCTACGCCATCCACACCGAGGTCGGCAATCGCTGCGTGGGCGCCAAGGTGAACGGACGCATCGCGCCGTTGCGCTATCGCGTGCAGAGCGGCGACATCGTGGAGATCCTCACCCAAGCCGGCCATGCGCCCAGCCGCGATTGGCTGGCCTTCGTGAAGACCTCGCGGGCGCGCCACAAGATCAAGCACTGGATCAACCTCAACGAGCGCCGCCGCGCGGTGGAGATCGGCCGCCGCGCCCTCGAGCGCGACGCCCGCCGCCACGACATCGCGCTCAAGCCGTACAAGGAGGCCGACTGGGTGCGCGCCGGCCAGGAATACGGCTTTTTGCGCTCCGAAGACCTCTACGCCGCCATCGGCTACGGCAAGCTCTCCGCGCGCCAGGTGCTGGCGCGTTTGGTGCCGCCCGAGCAGCGCGCGGCGCTGGCGGGCCCGCCCCGCGCCACTCCCCGGCGCGCCGCGCCCAGCGGCGCGGCGATCCTGGTGCGCGGCTTCAGCGACTTAATGGTGTACCGCGCCCGTTGTTGCAATCCCGTCCACGGGGAAGCGATTGTCGGTTACATCACCCGCGGCCGCGGGGTGGCCGTGCACGCCGAACAGTGCGCGAACGTGCAGAATTTGATCTACCAGTCCGACCGCCGCATTGACGTCGGCTGGGCGCCGCGCGCCGAATCCCCCCAACCGGTCAAGCTCGCGATTTTCACCGACGATCGCGCCGGCATGCTCAACAGCATCACCGCCGTCATCTCGGAAAGCGGCGCCAACATCCGCAACATCGCCGCCAATACCGGCTCCGGCCAAGCCACTATTGACGTGGTGCTCGAAGTGCGCGACCTGCAGCATTTGCAAGCCATCCAAGCCGGGCTCAAGAAGATCGCCGGCGTCCACGATGTCCAGCGTCTCTACAAGCTCTAGCCTTGGCCGCTGGCTGCTGCTGGCGGGCATTGCCGCCGCCACCGCCGCCGGCGTGCTCGGCTGCGCGGCGCCCTACCGCATTCCCTCCGGCAGCCGGCCCCTGGCGCAAGCGCCCAGCCCCGCCCATCCCGACTGGACCACGCTCTTGCCGGGGACCTGGGACGTCCGCGCCGCCCTCGCGCCGCAATCGCCGACCTACGCCGGCAATTTGATCCGGCGTTCCGCCGACATGGCCGGCGTGAGCGCATGGCGGCAGCTCATCTTCGCGCCGGCCCGCGACGGCGGCGCCACGCTCGAACTGCGCGACGGCGGCGTCACGCGCCGGCTCGAGTACCGCATCGAGGGCGATCTGGTCGCGATCGGCCCGGAAAATCCCCAGCTCAGCCACGAACACTGGCAGCCCAACTATGCCAATGGCCTGCTCTACCTGCGCTCGCTCTCCGATGGCGAGGTGCTGACCCTGGCGCGCGCGCAGTGATATTCTGGGCGGCATGCTGCGCCATTATCGCTGGGACGAACTGGAACCCGAGGCGGTCAATCCGCTCTTCGACCGGCAGATGATCGTCGGCGATCAGCTCATGGTGGCGCGCATCCGGTTGAAGAAGGGCGCGATCGTGCCCTTGCACAGCCACGTCAACGAGCAGGTCACTTATATCCTCGAAGGCGCGCTGCGCTTTCGCATCGAGGATCGCGAAATCGTGGTGCGCGCGGGCGAGGTGCTCACCATTCCCTCGAACTTGCCCCATCAAGCGGAAGCGATCGAAGACACCCTCGACCTCGACATCTTCACGCCGCCGCGGGCCGATTGGCTGGGCAAGCGCGACGCCTACCTGCGGTCAGGCGCGCCCGCGGCCCGCTAGGCGATGCTGGCGGCGCGCTGCTCCGGCGCGGCGCGATAGCGCCCGCACCAGGCATTGAGCCGAATCCTGAGCACGTCCAAGAACATGCGCGCGCCATCGCGCAGCAGGTGAATCTTGGCGCCTTCGGCGTGCGACCAGATGACCGGCACCTCCGCCACGCGCCACCCTTGGCGGCGCGCGATGAACAGCAACTCCGGATCGAATCCCCAGCGTTCGATGCGCTGCAAGGGAAAGATCGCCGCCGCCGCTTCGCGGCGGAAAAGCTTGAAGCCGCACTGGGTATCCGCGAAGCGCAACCCGAGCAGCGCCACCACCACCCAGTGGAATAGATGGCCGGCGGTTTCCCGCCAGCGGCTTTGGCGCGCGCGCAGCAATTCGCGCCGGGCACGGCTGCCGATGGCGATATCGGCGCCCGCCGCCAACGCCGCCCGCAGCTTCTCCACTTCGGCGATGGGCGCGGAGAGATCGGCGTCAGTGAACAGCAGTTCGCGGCCGCGCGCCGCCATCATGCCGTGGCGCACGCTGTATCCCTTGCCGCGATTGCCCGGATTCTCCAGCACGCGCACCGGCTGCCGCGCGGCGAAGGCCCGAGCCAGCCGCGCCGTAGCGTCGGTCGAGCCGTCGTTGACGACAAGAATCTCCGCCGCCACGCCGCGCGTGCGGCAATACTCCTCGATTGCCAGCAGGGTGGCGCCCAAACGCTTTTCTTCGTTATAGGCGGGAATGATCACGCTCAAGGCGGGCGGGCTGGACTCGGTGGCGGTCATGTCTGCCCTCGCCCGAGGAGCGCGCCTTGCTCCTCCGCCAGCTTGAAAAATTCCCTCGCCACCACCGGGTCCCACCACTGCTGCTCGACCTCCCGGCGCATCTGGTCGATCGCGCGGCGGTGGGGCCAGGCCGGCTTATACGGCCGTTCCGTGGTCAGCGCATCATAGGCGTCTACCACCTGCAAGATGCGCGCCAGCAAGGGGATGCGCTCGGCCTCCAAACCGTCGGGATAGCCGCGGCCGTTCCAATGTTCGTGATGGTGCCGGATCACCGGCAGCACCCGCGTCAGCGAGCGCAAGGGATGGCAAATCTCCTCCCCCAAGATCGGATGACGCCGCATAACCCGCCATTCCTCCGCTGTCAAGCCGCCCGGCTTGCGTAAAATCGCGTCCGGAACGCCGATCTTGCCGATATCGTGCAGCACGCCGGCGCGGCGCAGTGCCAGAACGTCTTCTTCCGGCAGGTCCAAGCGCCGGCCGAGAGCGGCGGCGTAGTTGGCCAGCCGCTCGCAATGCCCCTGCGTATAGCTGTCGCGCGCCTCGACGCCCAGCGCCAGCGAGAACAGCACGTCCTCGGCGTTCTCCAGCTCGTCGGTGAAGCGCTTGAGCCGCAGCAGGCTCTGCACCCGCGCGAATAATTCCTGCGGGTCCATCGGCTTGTTCAGAAAATCGTCCGCGCCGACTTCGATCCCGGCCAGCTTGGAATTGCGGTCCGTCAGGCCGGTGATCAGAATGACGGGGATCAGCCGCGTCTGCGGATTGTCCTTGAGCTGGCGGCAGAGCGCGATGCCGCTCTGATCGGGAAGGACCACATCCAGCAACACCAAGTCCGGATGCCAGTCCTGAACGCGGCGCCGGCCGCTTGCCGCGTCAGCCACTCCTTCGACGGTGTAGCCGCGCAGGGCCAGCATGTCCATGGTGAGCTGGCGTCCGATATCGTCATCGTCCACGACCAGAATGCGGGCTCCGGCCAGAGACGCCGTCAAATCAGCATTGGTCAAAGCAGTGGCCTCGGTTGCCTGCTGCTTGATTGGGAGCGCCGGTTCCCGCGCTGGGGTGGCCATCCCACCTCCCCTAAAAATCGAAGCGATAGCCGAGAATGACCTTCGCGATCAGATGGTCAGTGCTTCGCGTCATGCCCACGCCCACCCCGGCATTGAATTCCCACTTGGGCGAGAAGTTCAGATTGATGGCGGGGAAGATCTGCTGCTGCTGCTCGGCAAGCGGGTCGAATCCGGTAATGGGCCCCAAAGATCCATAGTATTCCAGCGCACCGTTCACCAAATGGCTGAAGTCGTAGCTGATCGTGAAATTGGGCGAAAACACCAACCCTTGATGGACGCCCGGGCCATGAAAAGACCGGTCGAAGGAGGGATTGAACGACCAATACCATCGCCCCATTTGCTTGTCGATGATCGGCCGGATTTCCCAGGTCCAGGTGTCCTCCGAGAAGGGGCGGCGCTGGTAGCCGATTTCGTTCGATAGGCTGACGCCGACCGGCCAATGCCAGCTTTCCGGAATCCGAAAGCGCGGCCGTATGTGATCGCCAACCCAGTCCCAACCGTCGCCATTGCGCACGCTGGTGAAAATGTAAAAGCCGGTCTCGAACCAGGAATTGAAGCCGTGCGTGATCTCGATCGTTTCGTGAAACGCATCCTGAGTGGGCCGAATAGAGAGGTCGCTATTGCCTTCGAGCGCCACGTTGCTGTGCAGTTCCACCATCGTGTGGCCTGCGGGCACGGTGTCGGAACCATAAACCTGAATCTCGTAGTTGTCCTGAGCGGGCGCCGGCCGGCAGGTCCACAACCAAATCAACCCGGTCGCGGCGAGAATTGCCGGGTACCGTTTCATTCCGCCTCCCGATCCCGTAATCGCGCTCGGCCCGCCGCGGTAATGCGGTACGTGACGATTTGGTCGGCATTGCACTCCTCGGCCATCGCGCCGCCCGCGACCAACTCCACCAGCGTGCGCTGAATCTCGGCTTCGCTATAGCGCTCTTGGTAGTTTCCGCCCGGGGCGGTGTTCAACATTATATAGATCGCCGGAAAATTCATTTCCCTATCGTTGCGCGGCGCCAGTAAAGCTAGAATTTCGCGCGCTAGGGTCACGGGTCCGGGCTAGTCGCCGATCAAAATGGCGCAACTCAAGACAGTCGTCCACAGGCCACGCTTATCGCCCACCGCCGACTGCGTGATATTGGTGGTGCGGACGATCTTGTTCGAGATGCGGTAGATTTCCTTTTTTTCGTCCCAAGAACGGTCGGGGTCGAAATCCACGTTGAGCGTCGTTGCCAGCATCTCCGCCGCCAGCTCCTCGGCGTATTCGCCGGCCTGCTGCTCGGTCTCGCCGAAGGAATGATGCTCGGAAAGATAGCCATACGCGTCCCGGTCGGCGGGCAGCGCCAGCCCGATGGAGGCGGCAATCAAGCGATGCGGCTCGCGCGTGGAATTCTCGCTGAGCACCGCGAACACCACCTCGCCCGGGCTCAGCAGCTTCAGCCCGGCCGAGCGGGGGATCAGGCGGCACCGCGGCGGAAAGATACTCGACACCCGCACGAGATTGCAGGCGGCAATCCCGGCGTCCCGCAGCGCCAATTCGAAGCTCGTCAGGCGCTCGCGGTGTTTTCCCACCCCTTTGGAGAGGAAAATCTGTTTTGCGATCATTTCCGGTAATCCCGCGCCTCGCCGGCCTCGGGCACACTGCGGACGGGGTAATCCTGAAACCTAACAAATGGCTGCCCCAGCGTCAAACGGAAAATCGTGCGCCGAGCCCCTGACCCTCCGGTACGCAGGGCGCCGCGGGCTCGCGCGCCGAGGCCGGCTCGCCTCCGCCCGCTCGAGCCGGTGCTGCGCGTGCGCCGCTAGCGCGAGCCGCCGGCGATGGACGGCAGGATCAAGACGTCGTCGCCGTCGCGAAAGCGATACTCGGGGCCGCCGAGAAAGCGAATGTCTTCTTCATTCACGTAAATATTGAAGAAACGCCGCGGCCGCCCGTCGGCTTCGCAGATGCGGTCGCGCAGTTCGGGATAGCGCCCGCTCAGTTCCACCAGCAATCCGTGGAGATCCGCGGCTTCGCAACGAAGCTGCTCGGCGCCGCCGGTGAAGCGCTGCAGGGGCGCGGGAATGCGTACCGTGTACATGGCTGAGTTCCTTAAACCGCGGTCACTTCCGCCGGCGCGGCTGTATCTAAATACGCCTGCACGTCGGCCAGCCGTGGGGCGAACACCGGCGCCTCCTCGGCGCGGGGCGCGACGGCATCGAGGGTCTTGAGGCCATTGCCGGTGATCACCAGCACGATCGGCTGGTCGGGATCGAGCTTGCCCGTCGCCAGCAATTTGCGGGCGCAGGCCACGGTCACGCCGCCCGCCGTTTCCGCGAAGATGCCTTCCGTCTCCGCGAGCAGGCGCATGCCGGCCACAATCTCTTCGTCGCTCGCGTCTTCGGCCCAGCCGCCGCTCTCTCCAATGAGCCGCGCCGCATAATAGCCATCGGCCGGGTTTCCGATCGCCAGCGAACGCGCGATCGTTCGCGGCCGCTCTGGCTCGATCTCACAGCGACCAGCCTTGATCGCGGCGCTAATGGGCGCGCAGCCGGTCGCCTGCGCGCCATAGAACCGGGTGTCGCCTTCCGCCCAGCCCAACTGCCGCAGCTCCTCGAACGCCTTGGCGATTTTTCCGATCAGTGCGCCCCCCGCCATCGGACAGACTACCGCGGCCGGCAGCCGCCAGCCGAGCGCCTCGGCGATCTCGTAGCCGACGGTCTTCGAGCCTTCGGCGTAATAGGGACGCAAATTGACGTTGACGATGCCCCAGGGCAGCGAGGCCGCGATTTCCGTGCAGAGCCGGTTCACTTGATCGTAGTTCCCGGCGATCTTGATCAGCTTGGCGCCGTAAACCAGGGTATTCGCCACCTTGGCGGGCTCCAGTTCCTCGGGCACGAAGATGTAGGCGGTCAAGCCCAGCGCCGCCGCCTGTGCCGCCACGGCATTGGCCAAATTGCCGGTCGAGGAGCACGCCACCACCTCGAAGCCGAACTCGCGCGCCTTGCGCAGGGCCACCGCCACCACCCGGTCTTTGAACGACAGGGTGGGATAGTTCACCGCATCGTTCTTGACGAAGACCTGCTTCGCGCCCAGCGCGCGAGCCAGCTTCGGCGTCGCCACGAAGGGCGTTCCGCCGACCGGCGGCAGGTCGCCGGCCACGGTCACCGGCAGCAACTCGCGATAGCGCCACATATCGGCGCGGCGCGCGGCTAGATCGTCGCGCCGCACCCCCCAGGCGACGGCGCCCAAATCATAGGCCACCTCCAGCGGCGCAAAGCATTCGTCGCAGCCCGCCAGCGGCGCCGAAGCGAATTCCTTCCCGCAATCCCGACAGCGCAATCCCAGCTCGAACGACATTCGTTTCTCCCGCGGCGCGCGGCGCGCCCGCCTGCAAGCTGCCCGGATTGCGAGGGGAGCAACAAAAAACCCTCTTCGCGAGGAAGAGGGCGTGGATGGCTGAACTTTGGCTCAGCCCCTATCTCATCTTCCCCAGCATTCACCGGGCAGGAATTGGCACCTCGACGTTTCCGAGCCGGCTTGCGCCGGACCAAAAACCGGTTGCCGTGGCTTCTTCGGGCCTGATCCCTCAGCCACTCTGGATGATTCAGGGCGATCCGAATCGCCGGGTGGCGATCCAGATCCGTATTCAATTGTCCCACTCAATATACCCTCGGCCCCGCCGCGGCGCAAGGCGAAAATGGGCGAAATTCTCGCCACCGCGGTATGAGTCGCCGCGAGACAGGTTGTTATATTAAAGTCTCCGATGGCTGAACCCTCGATTCACTTGCGCATCGTTCCGCCCGCCGACTTCGGCGCGGCCGCGGGCCGGCTGGTGGCGGACTTGCTGCGCGAGAACCCCGCCGCCCTCGTCGGCCTCCCCACCGGCAACACTCCCATTCCGGTCTATGAATACCTGCTGGCGCAGCAGCGCGCGGGCGCGCTCGATCTTTCCCGCATGCGCGCGGTCATGCTCGATGAATACCTCGGCGCCGACGATAGTCCGATGAGCTTTCACCATTGGCTCCAGCGCCGGTTTCTCGGGCCGGCCGGCATCGGCCCCGATCGGCTGCTGCGCATCCCTTCGCAACCCGAGGGCATCGAGGCCGCCTGCGCCGACTTCGAGGCGCGGTTGGCGGCTTGGGGCGGCTGCGACCTGCAATTGCTCGGCCTGGGCCTGACCGGTCACATCGGCTTCAACGAGCCTGGCTCCGCCGCCGATTCCCACACTCGCGTGGTCCGCCTCAGCGCGATTACGCGCGAAGCCAACGAAGAGTATTGGCAGGGCGAGGAAGTTCCCGCTTACGGCGTCACCACGGGGATCGCGACGCTGCTGCAGGCGCGGCGCCTGGTGCTGTTGGTCAATGGCGAGCGCAAAGCGGCGATTCTGCGCCGGACGTTAGAAGGGCCGATCGGCCCCGACGTGCCTGCCACCTTCTTGCGCCAGGGACGCGACGTTTGGGTTATTGCCGATCAGCCCGCCGCCGCACTGCTCGGCGCTGGCGCGCCGCATGCCTAGCCGCGCCCATCGGCGCGGCCGGCAATCCGCAATCGCCGACGCGGGCTACCGGTAGGCCTTAACTGCCAGCACGGCGTTCAAGCCGCCGAACGCGAAGGAATTCGAGAGCAGGGCGCGAATCGGCCGGGGCCGCGCTTGATTGGGCGTCACGTCCAAATCGCAGGCGGGATCGGGCCGGGTGAAGTTCGCCGTCGGCGGCGCCACCTGATTCTGCAGGGCCAGCAGCGACACCGCCAATTCGAGCGCGCCACTCGCCCCCATGGCGTGCCCGTGCATGGACTTGGTCGAGCTCACCGAAACGCGGTCGGCCTGCGCCCCCAGCAACTGCCGGATGGCAGTGGTCTCGGTCGCGTCGTTCAATTTGGTGCCGGTGCCGTGGGCGTTGATGTAGTCCAAGTCCTCGGCCGCCAGCCCGGCGCTCTCCATCGCCTGGCGCATGGCGTGGAGCGGTCCTTCCACGGAAGGCTGGGTGATGTGGCCGGCGTCAGCGCTGGCGCCATAGCCGGCCAGTTCGCCGTAGATGCGCGCGCCCCGCTGCCGCGCCAGACTCTCGCGCTCGAGCACGAAAATCGCCGCGCCTTCGGCCAGTACCAGCCCGGCGCGATCGGCGCTGAAGGGACGGCAGGCCGCGGCCGGATTGCCGTTGGCCGGCGCCATCACCCGCATTGCTTCCCACGCCTTGAAGACGCCCAGCGTCAGGGGCGCGTCGGAGCCGCCCGCCAGGGCGATGTCGGCGAGGCCGTGGCGCACCATGCGCCAGGCTTCGCCCAGCGCGTGCGTGGAGGATGCGCAGGCCGTGGAAACCGCAAAACTGATGCCGCGCGCGCCCGTATCCATAGTGATATGCGAGGTGCCGGCGTTGAACATCATGCGCGGGATGCTGAAGGGATGCAGCCGCGTCGCCTGGCGCGCGTACAACTGATGAAACCCTTGGTCCTCGCTCTCGACTCCGCCCAGCGCCGTGCCTGTGATCACCGCCACCCGGTGCGGCGGCGGACCCCCATTGGCGTCCAGCCGCCGCGGCCAGCCGGCATCCGCCAGCGCCGCGCGCGCGCAGACCACCGCGAACTGGGCGAAGCGGTCGAGAAAATCCACTTCCTTGCCGAAGTGCTGCTCAGGTTGAAAGTCGCGCACCTCACCGCAGACGCCGGTTTGCAGCCGGCTGCTTTCGACGCGGGTCACCGGTCCCAAGCCGCTGCGCCCCGCCGCCAGGCTGGCCCATAGCGCGGCCGGAGTGCTGCCACAGGCGCTGAGCACGCCCATGCCGGTGATCACGACTTTTTCCATTCGCTTGGCGCGCGCCCTAACTCGTGGGGGCCGGCGAAGCCGTGGCGTTCAACTGCTGGCGGAGCGCGTCAATGACCTGGCGCACGCTCTTCATTTCCCGCGCAATTTCGTCGGGAATGGTGAGGTTGTACTTCTCCTCCAGCGCAAACACGATGTTGACGCCGTCCAACGAGTCGATCTTGAGCTGTTCGAACGTCGATTCGGGGCTAATCGATTCTGCCGGCACGCGCTGCTCGCGGGCGATGATGGAGATCACATCTTGAGTCAAAGCGTCCAAGGCGGCGTTCAGCCTCCGTCAATCAACCGATGATACAACAGATGCCACCCGAAAGACCGGCGAAGGCTGGATACTGAGAGCCAGATGGAGAATCAGGACCTGGGCCGCCTGCTGCGCGAGACTGCCGACCTGCTGGAAGTGGCCGGCGAAGACGCCTTCCGGGTCCGCAGCTATCGCAAAGCCGCGGAGGCGGTCGAAAGCTGCCCGGAGCGGCTGGCCGATCTGTGCGCGGATCGCAAGCGCCTGCTGGCGCTTCCCGGCATCGGTGCGCGCATGGCCGACAACATCGCCGAGATGGTCAGCACCGGCCGCCTCCGCTTGCGCGAGGAGCTGATCGAGCGTTACCAGCCGGGCATGCTGGAGCTCTTGAAGGTCCAGGGCTTGGGCCCCAAGACCGTCTCGCTCATCTGGCAGACCCACCGCGTCGCCACCCTCGACGAGGTCGAGGCATTAGCGCGGGCGGGCCGCCTGCGCGAGCTGCCGCGCCTGGGTGCCAAAGCCGAGGAGAAGATCCTGCGCGCCATCGCCAACTATCGCTCCGTGCGCGGCCGCACCCTGCGCGCCACGGCCGAACCGATCGTCGAGGAGGTTGTCGCCCGCCTGCGCGCCCGGCCCGAAGTCCGGCAGGCCGCCGTCGCCGGCTCCTTTCGCCGTGGCTGCGAAACCGTTGGCGATCTCGACTTCCTCGTCGCCGGCCCGGACCTGGGCCACGGCGCCGAGCCGCCGGTCATCGCCGCCTTTCTCGCCCTGCCGAGCCTGGCGGAGACCCTCGCGCAAGGCGAAAACAAAGTCTCGGTGCGCCGCCACGACGGGCTGCAAATGGATTTGCGCCTGGTGCCGGAGGCCAGCTTCGGCGCCGCCCTCCAGTACTTCACCGGCTCGCAGAGCCATAACGTCAAACTTCGCCAGCGCGCCCAGCGCCGCGGCGCCAAGCTGAACGAATACGGCCTCTTCGACGCCGCCGGCGCCAGCCTGGCCGAAGGGAGCGAGGAAGCCGCTATCTACCGCCAGCTCGGCCTGGACTGGATTCCGCCTGAATTGCGGGAAGACGCCGGGGAAATCGAAGCCGCCGCCGCGCACGCGCTGCCCGCGCTGCTCGCGCCCGGCGATCTGCGCGGCGATTTGCATATGCACACGGTCGAGACCGACGGCCGCGCCACCATCGAAGAGATGGCCGAGGCGGCGCGCGCGCGCGGCTACGAATACATCGCCATCACCGACCACTCTCAAGCCTTGGCCATGGCGCACGGCCTCGATGAAACGCGCGCCCGCGCGCACATCGCCCGCATCCGCGCCGCCGACGCCGTCTTCGCCGCCGGCACGCCGCCGCTGCGCATCCTGGCCGGCATCGAGGTGGATATCCTCGCCGACGGCCGTCTCGACCTTGCCGACGATGTGCTGGCGGAAATGGACGTGGTCATCGCCAGCGTGCACTCCCGCTTCGACCAAAGCGCCGCGCAAATGACCGAACGCCTGCTGCGCGCCGTCGCCCACCCCAGCGTGCGCGTGCTCGGCCATGCCACCGGCCGCCTGCTCTTGCGCCGCCCCGCCTATCAGTTCGACTTTGCGCGCGTGCTCGCCGCCTGCCGGGATCACGGCGTCGCCATCGAGATCAACGCCTCGCCCGACCGCCTGGATATCAACGACGTGCAGGCCCGCGCCTGCGCGCAGCAGGGCGTCGCGGTGGTGATCAACACCGACGCCCACCATCCCCGTCACCTGGATTTCATGCGGTATGGCGTGGCCACCGCGCGCCGCGGCTGGCTGCGCGCCGCCGATGTCCTCAACACCTTGCCCTGCGCCCAACTGCTCGCCCGCCTCGCCCGCCGCTAGCTCCGCCCGCGCGCGCCGCGGCCGGCGGCGTCACTCGTAGCGCAGCGTTTCCGCCGGCCGCACTCGCACCGCCCGCCCCGCCGGATACACGCTCGCCAGCACGCTCACGACCAGCGCCAGCACCGCGACGAGAACCCCGTCGCTCCAGCGCGCGTGAAAGGGCACGTAATCCATGGCGTAGACGGCGGAGGAGATATGAATCCAGTGGTAGCGATTTGCGGCCCAGGCGAAGCCATACGCCGCCGCCAAGCCCACTGCCGTCCCTACCAGGTCGATGAAAACGCCCTGGAGCACGAAAATGCGCCGGATTTGCCGCCGCCGCGCGCCCAGGCTTTGCAGCACCGCGATCTCCTTGCGCTTCTCCAGCACCAGCATCGAGAGCAAGATCAGCACGTTCATGCCCGCGACGAAGACAATCAAGCCGATGACGATGATCGTACCCAGCCGCTGCGTTTTCAGCGCCTGGAAGATGGCGCGGTTTTGCGACATCCACGTCGTGGACGTGAAGGCGGGCCCGGCCATCTGGACCGCCGCCGCCGCCACCGGATCGGCGCGATAAATATCGTCGAGGCGGAACTCGATCACGCTGGCGAAATCGCCGCTGCCCGGCGCCAACTGCTGCGCCGCCTGGAAACCGGTGTACGCCCAGCCGCCGTCGAAGTCGGAAAAGCCGGAGCGGAAAATGCCCACCACGCGAAACGGCGTGGTGCGGCCCTCGTACCCCAGCGGCGTCAGCACCGCCTGGGGAACATACACATCCACCCAGTCGCCCACGCCCGCGCCCAAGGTTCGCGAAAGCTCGTCGCCGATCACCAAGTCGTGCGCCGCCGAATTCGCCGCCAGCGGCTGCCAGGAGCCCACCTGCACGCGGTCCAGCATGTTGCTGACCCGCAATTCCTGTTTCGGCTCGATGCCCTTGAGCGTGACTTGCGCCACGCGCGCGCCCCGGCTCAAGATCACCATCTGGTAGACCGCCGGCGCCACCGCCCGGACATGCGGCAGCGCCGCCAGCCGGCTCATCAAATTCCGGTAGTTCGAGATCCCCGCCGGATCCTTGCGCAAGAGATTTACTTCCGCCGTCGCTCCCACCAGTTCTTGCTGCAAGGCGTCGCGAAAGCCGCTGGTCACCGCCAGCGCCAAAATCAGCGCCCCCACCCCGGCGGCAAAGCCCAAGACCGCGATCGCCGTCACCACCGACACCAAACCCCGCCCGCGTCTGGGACGCAGGTAGCGCAGCGCGACGAATGACGGAAAGCCCATGTGGCCTCGGAGCGTGGCGAACACCGGCAGCCGCCCGCTGGCCCGCGCGCTCACTCACAAGCGAATGCGCCTCGCCGGCCACGCCGGCGATTTGCCGGCTCCCTTTCCCATGCTACCCGTGCCGGCAGGCGGCGGGGTCTAAGTCGAATCGGGCGCCGGCGGGCGCGCCTCCGGCCGCAGGCCGCGTCCCCTGCCCGCTGCCGCGGGATCGGGCGGCCGTGGACGCGCAGGCTACCCGCGGCGGATAATCAAAGCAAGGACTATTCGGCTCTTCCATGTCCGCCCTCTCGCGCGCCGCTCGCATCCCCGCCGCCGCTGCGGCATCGAATAGTCAGCTTGCTCTCGAAGCCGTGGGATTGAAGAAGGTTTACCGCTCGGGCGACGCGGCGCTCGAGGTCCTGACCGGTCTTTCGGTCCAGGTATTCAAGGGGGAAATGGTGGCCATTGTCGGCGAGTCGGGAACCGGAAAGAGCACTCTGTTGCAGTTGCTGAGCGGCCTGGACAGGCCTTCCGACGGTGACGTATACTTTGGCCAAAGATGTCTTGGCGCGCTCGACGATGACGAACTCGCCGAGTTTCGCAATCGGGAAATCGGTTTCGTGTGGCAGTCCCACTACTTGTTGCCCGAGTTCACCGCCTTGGAGAATGTCATGATGCCGTTGCTGGTGGGTGGACGCAAAGAGCGCGAGGCGGCGAGTTTGGCGGGTGCGGCTTTGGCGGACGTGGGACTGGCGGCGCGCGCCGCGCACCGCGCCGGAGAGCTCTCCGGCGGCGAACAGCAACGGGTGGGCCTCGCGCGCGCGTTGGTGAACCGGCCCTCCGTGCTGATGGCCGACGAACCGACCGGCAACCTCGATGAGAAGACCGCCGGAGCGGTTTTCGCGCTGCTGCAAGACCTGCATCGCCGGCACGGCTTGACGTCCATTCTTGTCACTCACAATTTGCCATTTGCCCGCCGTTGCAGCCGGATCTTGCGGCTGCACGACGGCGCCTTGGAGCCGGTGACCGCTGCGAGCGGCCACGATCTAGGAACTTAGAAAACAACTCGGCCGAACCAGGGGCGGCCGAGCCGGGGGAAGACTGGGACCATGTTCGAGCGATACACGGAAAAGGCGCGGCGGGTAATTTTCTTTGCTCGTTATGAGGCCAGCCAATGCGGCAGCACTTACATCGAAACCGAGCATCTGCTGCTCGGCTTGCTGCGCGAAGACAAGGCCCTCACCAACCGCTTTCTCCGCTCCCATGCCACGGTCGAGTCCATCCGCAAGGAGATCGAGGGCCGCACCACCCCGCGCGAGAAGGTTTCCACCTCGGTGGACCTGCCGCTTAGCCATGAGTGCAAGCGCGTGCTCAACTACGCCGCCGAGGAAGCCGAGCGGCTGAGCAACAAGCACATCGGCACCGAGCACTTGCTGCTGGGATTGCTGCGCGAAGAGCGCTGCTTTGCCGCGGAAATGCTGCAAGGCCGCGGCCTGCGCCTGGCGCAGGTCCGCGAAGAGCTGGCGCGGGCTTCGCAGGAACGGGTCGCCTCCCGTCCCAAAGAGTCGTCTTTGCTCGCCGAATTCAGCCGCGACCTCACCCAGGCGGCCATGGAGAATCAGCTCGATCCCCTGATCGGCCGCCGCCACGAGCTCGAGCGCATGGTGCAGATCCTCTGCCGCCGCACCAAGAACAATCCCGTGCTGATCGGCGAGCCGGGCGTGGGCAAGACCGCCATCGTGGAAGGCCTGGCGCAGCGCATCGCCGAAAGCGACGTGCCCTCGTTCTTGGCCGACAAGCGCATCCTCGCCCTCGACCTGTCGCTGATCGTCGCCGGCACCAAATACCGCGGCCAGTTCGAAGAGCGCCTGAAGACGATCATGAAGGAGCTGATGGAGAATCAAAACATCATCATCTTCATCGATGAGCTCCATACGCTGGTCGGCGCTGGCTCGGCCGAAGGCTCTTTGGACGCCGCCAACATCCTGAAGCCCGCCCTCTCGCGCGGGGAGATCCAGTGCATCGGCGCCACCACGCCCGCTGAATACCGCAAGAGCATCGAAAAAGACCGCTCGCTGGAGCGCCGCTTCCAGGCGGTCAAGGTGCCGCCGCCGGACGAGACCGAAGCGGTGCAAGTGCTGCAGGGCATCAAGGACCGCTACGAGAAGTTCCACGCGGTCAGCTACACCGACGAAGCCCTGCGCTTCGCCGTCTTGCACTCCAACCGCTATATCCCCGACCGCTTCCTGCCCGACAAGGCCATCGACCTGCTCGACGAGGCGGGCGCGCGCGTGAAGCTGCGCCAGACGACGCTGCCCGACGAATTGGTCGAGGTGCAAAAGCGGCTGAAGTTCATCGTCCATCGCATGGAGGGCGCCATCGCCAACCATGAATTCGAGAAGGCCCGCTTCTATTCCGACGAAGAACGGAAGGAGCGCGAGAACCTGCGCTCGCTGCGCGAGAAGTATCACTTGGACGACTCTTCCGCGGGCGTGGTCACGCGCGAGGATATCGAGGACGTCGTCGCGCGCTGGACCGGCGTGCCCGTCCACGCCGTCAAGGAAGAAGAGATGCAGAAGCTGCTCCGCATCGAGGAGGAGCTGCACAAGCGCATCGTCTCCCAAGACAAGGCGATCTCCGCGCTCGCCCGCGCCATCCGCCGCAGCCGCGCCGGCCTGAAGAATCCCAACCGCCCCGTCGGCTCGTTCCTCTTCCTCGGCCCCACCGGCGTCGGCAAGACCGAGGTCGCGCGCTCGCTCGCCGCCTTCTTGTTCGGGAGCGAAAAAGCCATGGTGCGCTTCGACATGTCCGAATTCATGGAGAAGCACTCGGTCTCGAAGCTCATCGGCTCGCCTCCGGGCTACGTCGGCTACGAAGACGGCGGCCAGTTAACCGAGCGCGTCAAGCGCGCGCCCTACAGCGTGGTGCTGCTCGACGAGATCGAGAAGGCTCACCCCGACGTTTTCAACATCCTGCTGCAAGTGTTCGAAGACGGGCAGCTCAGCGACGGCCTCGGCAACACCGTCGATTTCAAGAACACGATCATCATCATGACCTCCAACATCGGCGCCCGCCATCTCGAGCGCCGCAACCAACTCGGCTTCCAGTCGCCCAACGACGAGCATCAGGCGGCCAAGATCGAGGATCTGGTGCGGAACGAGGTCAAGCGGCTCTTCAACCCCGAGTTCTTGAACCGCGTCGACGAGATCATCCTGTTCAACGCCCTGACCGACGAAGACTTGTTGCAAGTGGTCGAGCTGCTCGTGCAGCAGCTCAATCAGCATCTGGCGCAAAAGAACGTCACCGTGACCGTGCCGGTCGAAGCCAAGCGCTGGATCGTCGAGAAGACGTGCGCCGATCGCTCCTACGGCGCGCGGCCGTTGCGGCGCGCCCTGCAGAAGTACCTCGAGGACCCGCTCTCGGAGCTGGTCATCCAAGGCCATTTGCCGCGGCCGACCTTCGTCGAGGCGTTCTTGGAAAACGACAGCCTGGGCTTCCGCCCCGTGCAGCGCGAGGAGGCCGAGCCCGTCGCCCCATGATCGCGGCGCTGGCCGCGCTCATCTTCTGCGCCGCCCCTTCGCCCGCGCGCCCCGCGTCCGGCTCGCCGCCCAGCGCCGAGTCCATTCGCGCCGTCGCCGTGCGCAACTTCAGCGCCGATGCCGAGAACCTCTGGCGCTACTCCCATCTCGAGACAGAAGTCGTTACCAAGAACGGCCGCACCACGCGCCGCAAGCTCTGGGTCTATTACGTCAACGGGCATCAGGTCAGCATCACGCTGGCCGTCAACGGCCGCGCGGTCAGCGGCGCGCAACTTGCCCAGGAGCGCCACGCCGCCCAGATGCGCGCCGCCGACCTGCGGCTCCGGCCCCCTCCGCCCTCTGGATCGCTAGTCTTCAACGGCCGTGCCTATCCGTTCGCCAAATTGGCAGGGGATTATCTCTACGCACCGGCGCGCGTCGAGCAGTGGCGCGGGCGCACCACTTGGATCTACCCGGTGACTCCCAACCCCAACGCTCCGGCGCGCTCCCGCGAAGAGCAGGTGCTGCTCTCCTCCGAGGGCGAGGTATGGGTGGACGCCCAAGACCTCCATGTCGTTCGCATCTCTTTGCACACGTTCGAGCCGGTGAAATATTTTTTGGGCATTCTCGCCACCGTCCATTCCGCGCATCTCGATCTGCAACTGCAAAGAATTTCGCCAGGGGAATGGATGCCCGACCGAACCGACTTCGCCTTCGACGCCACCATTCTGGTGTTCAAGCGCCTGCGGCAGTCGAAACTGCAAACCTTCACCGATTTTCAGCCGCTCCCCGCCTCGGGAACGCCGTCTTTACCGTAGAATTGAAGCAGGAGCTTGGCGGGTCCCTCATTTTGCCGCAAAAATTCGCGAGCTGGCTTAGTCGTGTCTTGCGTGGATGGACGCCGGTGGCAGCGGTTTGCGCGGCCATTTTCTTGCTGTCGCGCGACTCGAATTCCGGTCGTCACAGCGCCGAAGTTCTGAGCTGGTTCTTGTGGCTCTTCCACGCCGCTACACCGGAGCGGATCGCCGCCTGGAACGAGCCCTTCCGCAAGCTCTGCCATTTCAGCGTATACCTCATCCTCGGCTTGATCACCTATCGCGCCCTGGCCCTCGATCGCGGGCCGCGCTTTCGATTTTCTTCCGCCCTTGGCTCGCTGCTCTTCGTTTTTCTTTACGCCTCGAGCGACGAACTGCACCAGAGCTTCGTCCCGGGCCGGGGCGTCGAATTCAGCGATGTGCTGCTCGACACCCTGGGCGCCGCCATCGGCCTGGCCATCTTGTGGTTCTACCTCTCGCGTCGCTATCCGCAGCAGCCCACGCCGCCGCATCCTGAAGCCGCTTTACCCGCTTTCAAGAGACACCCGGAACGGCTGAGATGAACCGCGGTGCGGGGCATCCGGCGCCGCCCGGAGACCCAGAGGGGCGATTCCCACCGTTCCGCGACGACAGCGAGCGGAAGAGCCTTGCCGCTTTTCGCCCCAGCCGGGGTTCAACTTGTCGTAAACTGAGCAAGTAAATTCGCCACCTTGGGCGGACCCTCCATCGCTTCGGCTCGCGGAGGTGTCGCGCGTGGCGCCGGCGCCGATGAGACGTTTTTGGATCTTCCCCCTAGCGGCAGCCTTGTGCTTCGCAAGCGCCGGCTGCCTCTTCGGTCATCACGCCAATATCAATCCCCTGGCCGGCGTCAATTCCGCCCAGCCCGACAAGGACCTTTTCGACAAGGCCATGTCGGACCTGGCGAAGGGCAAGTTCACCGTCTCCCGCCTGCTGCTGCAAACCCTGATCAACTCCTACCCGGATAGCGAGTACTTGGCGCGCGCCAAGCTGGCCATTGCCGATAGCTGGTTCCGTGAAGGCGGCACCGAGGGTCTGGCCCAAGCCGAGGCGGAATACCGCGACTTCATCACCTTCTTTCCCACCATGAAGGAGGCGCAAGAGGCGCAGTTGAAGATCGCCGAGATTCATTTCCGCCAGCTCCAAAAGCCCGATCGTGACAACAGCGAGGCCGTGGCGGCCGAGCAGGATCTGCGCACGTTCCTGATCAATTATCCCGACGGCCCGATGGCCAAGCAGGCGCGGGAGATGCTGCGCCAGGTGGACGAGGTGCTCGCTGAAGGCGAGTTCCGCATCGCCAGCTTCTACATGCTGCGCGACGAATTTCGCGCGGCGCAGAGCCGCCTCGAAGATTTGCTCGAGAAATACCCCCTCTACAGCCGGGGGGACGAAGCGACCGCGATGCTGGCGCATTCGTACCTTGTCACCTCCAGCCGTTACGCTTGGGCGGTGAAGTACGAATTCAATCCCTTGATGAAAAAGCTGATGCAGGATAACGAGAGCAACGATCGCGCGCTCGCGGAAAAATACTACGAGCGGCTGATCGAGCGTTATCCGCTGAGCCCGGAGGTCAAGCCGGCGGAAAAGGAATTGGCGGCGCTGCATGCGCCCATTCCCAAACCGTCCCCGCAAGCGGTGGCCTTCAATCGCCGCGAGCTGGCCAGCCGGACCGAGCCGACCCGCTTCGAGCGCTGGACGGGCATGTTCCGGGGCCGGCCGATCACGGAACTGGATCGTGCCGACAAGGTCGGCAATCCGCCCTTGGGCGCGCCCTCGAATACCGCGCCCATGACCGCGCAAGCCGAGTTGGCGCAACTGACCGGCGCTTCCTCGGCCGGTGCGCCCGGCGCCGCCGCCGGCGGGCCCAGCGCCGCCAGCGGCGCCCTGCAATTGCAGTCGGTGGGCTCGGGCGGTTTTCAAGATCCCAACAGCGTCGTCACGCCGACGGCCACGGAGGCCACGGACGTGAACAGCGATTCTCAGAACGTAACCGCCAGCGTCGTCAACGACCCGATTCCCGGCGCGCCCAAGATTCCCAGCGGCAATCTCACGCCCGACGAACTCGACCGCCTCCAGCACGAGCAATTGCTGGCCGATGAAGTTCATCGCAGCGTTCCCTTCCCGCACTCGATCAAGCTCAATCGGCGGCAGCGTGCGGTCCTGGAGAAGTTCGAGAAGCGAGTGCCCGGCGCGCAGGCGGCGAAGCCGCCCGCTGCAAAGCCAGCGCCGCCGCCATCGCCCGGCCTGTAGCCGGCCGTGCCGGCGCTTTTCCCATTTCGCATCGGCTTCGGCTGGGATTCCCACGCCTTCGCCGCCGGCCGCCGCCTCTGGCTTGGCGGCATCGAGATTCCTCATGATCGCGGCCTCGCCGGTCACAGCGACGGCGACGTGCTGCTGCATGCATTGGCCGACGCCCTGCTGGGCGCGCTCGCGCTCGGCGATATCGGCACCCATTTCCCTCCCGAGGCCGAAGCGCTGCGCGACGCCCCGAGCGCGCAGTTCGTGCGCCACGCTTTGAGCCTGGCGCAGCGCCAGGGCTGGCGCGTCGGCAACGTGGATGCCACCGTGATTCTCGCGCGCCCCAAGCTCGCCCCGCTGCGGGCGGCGCTGCAGGAATCCATCGCCGAACTGCTCGGCATTGACGGCGGCCAGGTCTCGATCAAGGCCAAGACGCCCGAAGGCTTGCCTTGGGACGATCTGGCCGTCGCCGAATGCGTCGTCTTGCTCTTCCGCCCCGCACCGGCCCCCCGGCGAATCGGTTCGAATTTAGGCCCGCGGCGCGGCGGCGACGCGCGACCCCGGCAGCGTCAGCGGCAGTCGGCGATCAGTTCGAAGCGGCGGCGACCGCCGGTCGCGACCAGGGCGGTGTCGCGGCTGCGCCCGATCAACGGAACCGCATCGCCATTGGCGCGCACCGCGCGCACCTCGCGCCCCGGCGGCAGCCGGAATTTGACCGCCAGCTCCGCCGGCGCCGCGCGGCCCTCGCAGACCACCTCCGCAACCGCGCGCCCGCGCGCCAGTTCGCCCGCCATCCGCAGGCGCACGCGCCCCCAGCGCGTGGGCGCGTCGTCGAGGCGAATTTCACGGCCCGAAGCCAGCCACCGCCGGGGCACGCCCTTGGCCAGCTCGAGACGGTCCCGGTCGGGATGCTCGAGCGCCAACATCCAGCGGACGAGCAGAGGAATCGTTTGCTGCGCGGGAATGCAAAACAGCGGCATGCCGCCGGTCAGCCCCGCCACTTCCCCCGCCGTCCAACTGCCGGGCGTGTGGTCGTGATAGCGGTGCGAGTACAAGAACAGTAGAAATTCGTCGATGCGGTCGAGGCGCAGGAGCGCCAGCGCGTAGCCGTAGGAGATGAAGCCGAGAATGTCGCGGCCGGTCGGATGCGGCCGCTCCATGTTCGCCACCACGCCGAGCGTCGTGCCGCCATAAGCCCGCATGCAGTCGATCACGGCATTCGCCAGATCGTCCGGCAGCACGCCGGGCTGGAGCAGCTCGCAATACGGGCGGTGCGCCCAGCGCTGCGGGCTCGGCCGCTCCCGCGCCAACGATTCCCACACCGTCAGCCGCGCCCCCGCATACGGCGGAACGAAGGGCGGCGTCAGATCGCGGCGAATGCCGGCGCGCACGGCGGCGATCAGCCTCGACTGCAGGCGGTCCGCGCGGCGCTGCCATTCCGCCGCCGGCCGCGCCAGGCCGACGCCGGGGCGCGCGTGCCCGAGCGCGCGCCAGGCTTGCGCCAAGTCCCGCCAGCCGCGCACCGCCATGGCGCTGTTGCCGAAATACGGCAGCCACCACACTTGCGGCCGCGGCGCCAGGCAAGAGTCCGACTCGCTCCAGCCGTGAATCAGCCCATGGCCCGGATCGCTCGCGGGCAGGCGCAGGCCCTCGTCGTGCAGCTGCGCCAGCAGGCCGGCGCAGGCTTCGATCTTTTCCCGGTGCCGCAGCAGCAGCGCGCCGTCGCCCGTATAAGCGAGATAGCGCGCCACCAGCGAAAGCGTCAGCCCGTACTGGCCGGTTTCCGGCCCGCGCATGTCGATCAATCCATCGGCCGCGGTGTAGTCGCCGAAGTATTGGTCGATCACGGCGCGCGCCATCTCGAACCGGCCCCATTCGAGATTCGCGCCAACCGACATCGTGAAGATGTCTTGAAAGCCGTCGTATTCCGAGCCGGCATAGTCGCGATCCACGGCGCCATATTTCGGATAAACGCCGCCAGGACGGACCATCAGCTCCTTGGCGAATGCGTGCCGCGCCATCGCCGCCCAGGCCGGGTCCGGAAGCGCCGCCTCGCACATATCGCCGAGCTCGCGCCGCCAATCCTGAGCGAACCGCAGGAGGGCGCGATAGAACTCTTCGGGTGCGGGCGCCGCGCGGCGCGGAGGAAAGGGCGGGTACGTGTGGCCGTAAACGACCCGCGCCATGCGGCCCTGGCGCACCTCGCAGGTGCGATGCCACGTCTGCACGATGAACTTGTCTTGGAACTCCCCGCGCAGGCGCGGATCGGCGAACACGATGACTTCGAAATATTCCGGCGGATTGTCATCGCTCGGCGGCGCGGCGCCGGCCGGCCTGGCCGCGGGCTCGATCGGCATCACCTTGCGCGCGGCGGGCAGGCCTTCGCCGAGGATCCCTTCCCAGCGGCGCTCGACCCTCCCGGCGATCTCGGGGACGAACTGGGAGGGATGGTACGTGCGCGTGTCGCCGCCCGGGAACACCGGTTGGGTATCGTACGCGGCCTTGTTGCCGACGAAGGTCGTCCACGGCGGCCGACGGGAAAACCGGCTCGGCGCCGGCGGCGGCGATCCCAACGGCGGCGCCGCCTCGCGCACTTGCTCCGGATCCGGCTCGCCGCCGGCCAACAGCCGCTCCGCCAGCAGATCGCGCGGCGACATGCCGATCTCGCGCAGGCTCAGCCCGAGGTAGGGCGCGGCGGCGGTGGCGAACGCCGGCTCGGCCGTCTTGGCGAGCACAACGCTGTCGCCATGGTCGGCGACAAACGTGATCGCACCGTCGCGCCGGCGCAGGTCTTCGTAAACCCGCCAGCCGGCGCCATCCGGCTCGCGGAACTCGCACAGCAAGGTATGGCCTGCGATATCGGGCGAGGGGCCGGGCCGCGTTCGCGGCGCGGACCGGCGGGGCGCGGTCGCGGCGGGCGAATCCGGCGGCGGGGATCCCGATGCCGTCACCGAAAGGGCCTTCCAGCCGGCGGCGGCGGCCATGTCACGAAGGAACTTGCGCCGGTGCATGGGAAATGAGCCCGGAGGCGAACCGAAACGGATACTGTATATTGCATCCGTACCGCGTGCAACAGCTTTGTCTGCAAGGTGCGAAGCTTGGCCGGGGCAAGTAAAGCGAGCACAGCCTCGCGCGGTCGCTTATCTTGGGCGCCGGCGGCGAACTCAGCTTCGAGCTGTCGCTTGTCTGAGCTGCCGGCGGACCCAGCGAAGGTCTTCCGGCAGGCGCGACAAACCGGCGCTGTCGCCGCCGAAGCGCGCGCGCTGATAATCGGCGATGAACTGCGACAGGGCCTCGTGCGCGGAGGCGCGCACGCGCTCGGGCACGGCGGCGATGAGTTCCTCCGGCGTCAGAGCGGCTTCGGGGCGAACGCCGCGGCGCCGCAACTGCCGCTGCAAACGGCGGTAGTAACGCGTGGCTTCGGCGAGGCGATGGCGGCCGGCGCGCGCCGGCCCCTCCGGCCATTGCCGCCGCACTACCCAGACCAGCGCCGTCCCCGCGACCAACGCCAACAGCCACCCCAGCCACCCATCGCCGGGCTCGCCGGCCCCGGCGGCGAGAGCAGCGAAGGGCTTGCGCATGGCGGTGATCAGCCGGTCAGTGGCGGTGGCGAGCCAGCCCGCCCAGGTGCGCGCCTGCCCGCTGATGGCCGCGCGCGCCGTTTGCGCCAGGCGCATCTGGTGGAAGAAGTCGTAATTGATGACCCATTCCTGCCAGAAGCTTTGCATCGCGTCCCAGTACATCGCGGCCCGGCTCCAGGCGGGCGCGCCCTCCGCGTCGCCGGCGGTGCCGTCGAAGGGCAGCCACAGCCCGCCGCCGCCAGGCGCGGGAAAATACGCCTGGACCCAGGAATGGGCGTCCCGGCCGCGAAAGACATACTCGCCGGAGAATTCGTTGTACTGGCCGCCGACGAAGCCATTGACCACGCGCGTGGGGATGCCCAGGGCGCGGCCCATCACCGCCAGCGCGGAGGCGAAATACTCGCAGTGGCCGGCGCGCACGCGAAACAAAAAGTCGGCGAGCGGATCGGGCCCGCTCGCGCGCTGGTCGAGCGTGTAGCGATAGTGCGTGCGCAGATAGGCTTCGAGCGCCCGCATTTGCGCGATCGGCGCCTTGCGCCGTCCGACGATCGCGCGCGCCAGCGCCGGAATGCGCGGGTCGAGATTGGGCGGCAGTTCCAGGTATTGGCTGGCGATTTGCGGCGGCTCATGGCGGCTCGCCGACAACAATTGCCGATCCGAGGGCTCGCCGAGGTCGCTCAGCACCGAATAGGCCAGGCCGCCGAAGCCGCGCCCCAGCGGCATCAGGGTGCCGGTCGCGTCCCAGGCGATGTTCGGCAGGCGGGATTGCAGATCGCGCACCCGAGGCGCGACGAAGAGCACATCGGCGCCGACGGGCTCGAGCGCGACCGAATAGCGCACGAAGCGGTGCACGTAGTTCCAGGTCTTCACCGGCGGCGGCAGCGGCAGCCGCCCGAACTCGGTGGGCGCGACGCGCGGGCGGTCGGGGTCGTACCAGCTGCGCCCGTCGAACTCGGTCAGCACCCTTCCCTGCAGCCGCCACACGAAGCTGCCGGGCGGTTCGGGGGGCAGGCTCTCCTCGACGCGCAGATGCATCACCGGCGCGTTGCTGCGCTGCAGTTCGCCGATCTCCCCCAAGCGCACGTCGTCGCTGAAGCCGGTGAGGCGCCCCACGCCGGGGTTCGGGTTCCAATAGCCGAAGGCGAAGCGCGGCAGCAAGAAGAACAGGCCGGCGGCGCACAAGGCCACGCAGCCCGCCGCCGCCACGGAGATTCCGAACAAGGCGCGGCGCAGGCTCGGCGTCCGCCGCCGCGGCACGCCCGCCTCCGCCCATTCGCCGCGCGCAGGCGCCGCGCTCTCGGCGCGGAAGACCTCGTAGGAGATCACCGTCGCGACCGTCAGCACCAGAAATACGGTGAAGTAGAGCAGAAAGACTGAGCCGACAGTGAGGGTCGCCGCTGCCAGCACTTCGAGGAAGGCGAGCACGCAGAGGTAGGCGTAATCGCGCGGCCGCGAAGCGGAAAAGAGCTTCACCACGGCGACCAGCAGCACCAGGTGCACGGTCGCCGGCAGAAACCCGCCGGAGAGGTAGTAAACGTCGATGGGATAAAAGGCGAGATAAAGGACGCTGATTACGTTGGTGAATGAGCTGGACAGCCGCGGCCGGATGCCGGCCGCGGGCAGGATCACGCGCAGCGCCAGCGCCAGGGTGCCCAGCAGCACGACCGGCCGCTCCAAGCGGCCGGTGCCCACCAGGGTGAAGAATCCGGCAGCCAGCAGCAGCAAGAGCAAGGCTTCGAAATACGGGCGGATGCTGCTCGGGTCGCCCCCCTCCGCCGCCCGCTTCCCCCACGCCGCCATGGCCTTGCCGCGGCCCATCATGGGTGCAGTCTACCATCCGCCTTTCATAGCAGTTCGCGCAGCGCCCGGCCTTCGCCCTGGGCGCAGGGCCGTCTCGCCGCAGGCCGGACCGCGCTACGCCCGGCATGGCGGCGACGAGACCACCAAACCTTTAGGGATGATTAGTATCTTATTGATAATTATCCACTTGTAAAATGAGACGAACAATCAAAATGGTCTCCTCCCCCAAACGTGGGGTGCGGCCTGCTGGAATCTTGGGCGCCACCGCGAGGCGTCCGCAGGCACACGCCGCCGCCTTTCGAGGGGAGCATAAAGGCCATAAAGACTAGGATGCAGGCGAGAGTGGGACGGGTTGGAATCCCCCTGCGGTTCGCTTGCAGGCGGCCGCGAGCGGCGTGATAAAGTCCTCGCGTGCCCGCTCTCGGCTTTGGCTGGACGTTCCACAACGTCCACGAGGATGAGACCGGCGAATTTCTCGCCCTGCTGGCGCCGATCGCGGCCGCGCACAATGCCCGCCTGACCTGGCGCACGAGCGGCGACGGCGGGCTGCTGCTCCGCGCGGAGTTCGCCGGCGAAGAGGCCGCGCGCGCCTTCTGGCTGGAACTGCACGAGCGCTCGAACGACGCCAATTTAGCGATGGAACTCGTCGCCGCCGACGGCGGCGACTGGCAGAGCTGGCCGCCGCGGCCGCAGGAGCCGGCGCCGCCGACGCCCGGAGAGATAGAGGCCGAGGTGCTGGCGGTCGCGGCCGGCGCGGCCGGCGCGCCCGCCGCCGGCCTGGCGCATTACCGGCCGGAGATTCCCACCGACACGATCTACGATTTGCTCCGGCAAGACGATCCCGAACTCGACGGCAAGCTCGACGCCACCATCGCGGCGATTGACGCAGCGGGGATGCCGGTGATCAATCTGCTCAGTTATCTCGACCTGCCGCTATTCACCGAATATGCCGCCGAGCATGAGGCAGAGCGCGACCAAAACCTCTTCCTCCATATGCTGCATACCTGGACCTGCTATCGACGCTTCGGCGCCGTTCATGCCGCCATCTCGCCGGAGCTGGGGGAGACGCTGTCGGATCCGCGCTGGCTGCGCATCAACACGACGCAGTTTCAGTCGCCGGCGCCGGCGCTCTGCCTGCAACTGCCGGCCTGGTGGCAGACGCTGCGCGCGCCCGGCTCGCTACATTGGGTCAAGGAGATCTACGTCACGCATTGCGAGCCGCCCACGCCGGCCGACGATCGCGAATTGACGTTCATGATCGTGACCCACGATGAGCGCGGGCAATACAGCTTCGTGCCGCTGGAGCTGCCGCTGTCGCTGCCGGGCGTGGATCAATCCATCGAAGCCTTCTTCGCGCCCAGCCTCGAGGACGACGAACTCGGGGCCAACACCCAAGATCTCCGGCGCATTACCATCATCACCGCCGCTTATTGCCTCTACGCCTGCGCGAAAGATCCGGTGCGCTACCTGGAATAGCCGCGACGGGGCCGGAGGGTGCTCGGTATGGTGGGCGGGACGATCAGCTGCGCAGGGCGTCGTTCTCCCACCCCAAGGCGCGCCGCTGCGCCTTGGGGACCCCGCGGTTCGTCCCGCTCGAGCGTCATTACCAGGTACGGACCCGCGCTGCGGAATTTCGCGGGGCTTTTCTTGGCGCTACGCTGCGCTGCGCATTGTCTCTCGATCTCGGATGGCTGGATTTTCCGTGGTGGACTCGAGGGCTGCCGCCGCCGGCGAACGGCGAGGCAGGGACGCGTCCTGTCCTCGCGTCCAGGAATCAACGACGCCATCGCGATGCGCGTTTTGAGGTGAACACCTCATGGCAATTCCAAGGCGATCTGGGCAGAGTAAAGCGAGCGTCGCTTCCGCGGCCTCGTGCGAGTTGCCTTGCTGCTTCGTCTCGCTGCATTGCGCATCGCCTTCGCGGCTTTTGCGCTTTTTTGCTCGGTCCTGGCCGCGCCTTTGCCGCGCGCCGCGGCGCCCTGCGACATCAACGACAACGCCTGCCTGACGGCGCTGGTGACCCGCGCCAATCCGTACCTGTGGCACAGCCTGGCGCCGCGCGCCGCCTCGGCCGTGATCGCCGCGCAAGCGAAGGACATCGGCGGCGACGTCGTCGAGCTGTACCGGCTGCGCTACGAGGAGGTGGAGGCCAACGGCCTCTCCAGCCAAGTGGTGCAGCGGGTCTTTTATCTGCCCACGGCGGCGGGGGCGCACAGCTTCGACAACGACGATTTCTGGTACGACTCCTCGCGCTGGACGTTTCGCCTGTGGCAAGGCGTGGTGCGGCACGCGGACGGCACGAGCGGCGACATCGGCGACGCCGGCGACGCCGATCCGCACGGCCTGGGCAACCGCGCCCGCGGGCTGGCGATGCCGCCGCTGCGCGGCGGCGACGTGATCGACATCGTGTACGTGCTGACGCCGGTGGCGCCGCAAGCCTGGGCCACGCTCGGCACCGGCTATCTCGGCGATCTCTTCGCCTTCGAAGACTCCTACCCCGCCGAGCGCGTGACGTACGTGCTGCGCTCGCGCCAGCCGATCGCCGTCGCGGCGGTAGGCCTGCCGGCGGCGGCGGCGGCGAGCGAGCCGGGCGGCTGGACGCGCTATCTCTGGAGCGCCGGACCGGAGCCGGCGTACTGGCCCGATGCCGACGGCCCCTCGATCACCGACTCGTCGCCCTACGTGCAGACGGGTAGTTTCAGCGGCTGGGGCGGACTGGTGGACTGGTATAGCGCGCGGCTGGCGGCGCGCGGCGCGCTCAGCCCGGACTTTCGCGCCCGCCTGCGCGCGATCGTGCCGCCGCAAGCAACGCCGCTGGCCACGGTGCGCGCGATCTGGAATTATCTGGCGGCGCATCTCGACTATGAAGGCGCCGAGACCGGCGTGCACGGTTTTCTGCCCGCGCCGCCGGAGGAAGTGTTTCGCGCCCGCCAAGGCGACTGCAAGGACGGGGCGCTGCTGATGGCGGCGTGGCTGCGCGCCGACGGCATCCCCGCCGACTTGGCGCTGGTGCGCACCTGGAAGATGGGCGGCGTGGCCGACGCCGCGGCCACCATCGCCGCCTTCGATCACGCCATTCTTTACGTGCCCGAGCTCGAGCTGTGGGTGGACACCACCGCGCCCAACTTGACGGTGGGCGAGCTGCCCGCCAGCGATCAAGGCGCTTTGGCGCTGGTGGTGGCGCCCGGGCAAGACCGGCTGCGGCACATTCCCGTGCTCGCCGCCGACGCCAACACCGTGACCCGCGACATTCACCTGACGCCGCACGGCGGCGAGCAATGGGAGATGACCGGCACGATCGTCGCCACCGGCGCCAAGGCGGAGGATTGGCGCAGCGAGATCTACGCCGAGAACACCGCCGCGCTGGCGCGCTGGGTGCGCGGGTATTTCCCGCGCTCGCGGCTGCTGGCCACCAGCGCGGAACCCGGGCCGGGGGCGGTGCGCCTGCATTTTCGCGCGCTGATTCCGCGCCGCGACTTCAGCGGCGACCTGACGCTTTTCCCCGCCCGCTACGCCAACCTGCTTGCCAGCGAGCGCGAGCGCCGCGAACCCAAGCGGCTGCCGGTGCGCTGGCAAGTGACCGACCGCTGGACGCTGCCGGTCGCCGCTTGCCCGGGTCGCGCGGCCGCCGCGAGCGCCGGCGCGGGCGGCGTTGCCGATTCGCTCACGAGTCCTTTCGGCGCGCTCGCGGTCACGCGCAGTTGCGCCGCCGGCATGATGACCACGACGGTGCGCGTGACGCAAGCGGCGACCGAGATCGAGCCCGACCAATACCCGAGCTTCCGCGCCTTTTGGCGCGCCGTGGATGCGCGGCTGGCTCCCGCGTCCGGCGCGACGCCCGTCCTCGCCGCCGCCGCGCCCACCGCCGCCGTTCCCGCATCCGCTTCTCCCGAATCGAAATAGCCATCGCGCCGGCCTGACGTTCGGTTCTCGCATCGGCCCTAGCGCGGCGCAGTCGCGGGGCCTCGCCTCAATCCAGCCTGGCTGGAGCGCCGCGACGATCCTTCCGGCGCCGCCGACGAGGGGCCTGGGCGGGGCGCGCGCGGTAGTCACTCTAAATTAGCGGATTAGTTTTCGCAGAGTATCGTTCGCGCGATTTGCCGGCAGATAGCCTAACGCAGTTTGCAACCGGGACAAACGAGGACACTATGGCTTGGATCAAGACCGTGCCGATGGCGGAGGCGGGCGAGGCGCTGCGCCGGGCAATGGAGGCGCAGCGAGCGCTTTATCCGATCGAATACGCGACGCCGGTGCACCCTTCCGAGGGCGGCGGGGCGCAGATCGTGGAGTCGCACAGCCTGATTCCGGAAGCGCTGTTTCATGCGTTTTCGACCTTCGGCGTGCTGATGTCCGCGGGGCTGCCGCTGCAGCGGCGGCAGCACGAGATGATCGCGACGATGGTCTCGGTCACCAACCGCTGCCACTATTGAATCGACTCGCACGCAGAGTTTCTGCGTCGGGTCACGCTGGATGAAGAGCTGGTGCGGGCGCTCGCAACCGACTATACCCAGGCCGCGCTCACGGCGGCGGAGCGGGTGATGGTGGAGTACGTCGTGCAGCTCACGAAAGACGCCACGCGGATCGGGCCGGAACACCATGAGCGGCTGCGCGCGGCCGGCTTCGACGACCAGGCGATCTTGCAGATCACGCTGATCGCCGCCTGGTTCAACTACATCAACCGCGTCGCGGACGCGCTGGGGGTGGGGCGCGAGGGCGCGGCGACGGGCGCCGAAGCGCAGGCCGCCGGGGAAGCCGCGCCTGCCCGCTAGCGCCGGCGCGGCCGCGCGCGCGCCCGCCGATTTGCAGCGCCGGCTGGGGCTGGGAGCGGCGGTCGCGGCCGCCGCCGGCGAAGCCATCGGGGTCGGAATTTTTCTGACGCCGGCGGAGATGGCGCGGCAGCTGGGATCGCCCTTCTGGCTGCTGCTGGTGTGGCTGCTGATGGGCGCGATGGCGGTAACGGGCGCGCTCTGTTTCGGCGGCCTGGCGGCGTATTTTCCCGAAGCCGGCGGGACCTACGTCTATCTGCGCGAAGCATTCGGCGCGCGCACGGCATTCCTCTACGGCTGGATGCAACTGCTGGTGGTGGACCCCGGGGTGACGGCCTCGCTGGCCGCGGGGCTGGCGGCGTATGCCGCGGTGGCCGCGCGCCTGACGCCGCTGGAGCAGAAGGGGCTGGGGGTGGCGGCGATCGCGGGCTTGGCGGCGGCGAATATTCGCGGCGCCCGGCTGGGCGCGGCGTTCTTGGAGTCGCTGACGTGGCTGAAGATCGGCGCGCTGGCGCTGCTGCCGGCGTGGGCGATCGCGCTGCGGCTGGGAAGCTGGTCGCACTTCATCCCCTTCATGGCGCGGCGCGCCGCCTCCCCTCCGCTCTCGCCGGCGCTGGCGGCAAGCGCGATGGCGGCTTTCTACTCCTTCGGTGGCTGGTGGGAGGCGGCGAAGATCGCCGGGGAGGTGCGCGATCCGGAGCGGGTGATGCCGCGCGCGCTCACGCTCGGCGTGGCGGCGGTCACGCTGGTATACATCTTGGTGAGCGGCGCGTTCCTCTATCTCGTCCCCATCGGCGGCATCGAGCCGGGCTTGACGTTCATGGCGCAGGCGGGCGAACGGCTCTTCGGCGTTGCCGGGAGCGGCGTCATGGTGGCGCTGGTGGGCTTATGCGTGCTGGGCAGCTTGGCGGCGTTGGTGATGCTGTCGCCCCGCGTCTATTTCGCGATGGCGCGGGACGGGCTGTTTTTTCACCAGGTGGCGCAGGTGCATCCGCGATTTCGAACGCCGGCGCGCGCCATCGCCGTACAGGCGGGGCTGGCCTCGCTGCTGGTCGCTCTGGGCACGTTCGAGGAGATCGTCGCGTATTTCATTTTCGCCGCGGTGTGCTTCTTGGGGCTGACCGTGGCCGGCATCTTTCGAGCACGGCGGCAAGAAACGGGAGCGCGGATGCCGCTGCGCGTGCCAGGGTATCCGTTCACGCCGCTGGCGTTTCTCGCGCTCGTCGCCGGGTTGCTGGCGCTGCTGGCGCTGCACGATCCGCTGCAGGCACTGTGCGGGGCGGGGGTGGTGCTGCTGGGGATTCCCGCGTTCCGGCTGGCGCGGCAGGCGCAGTGAAAAGCCTGGAAGTTTTCAATTGGAAATGGCGGGGACGACGGGGCTCGAACCCGCGACCTCCGACGTGACAGTTCTAACTGTAAGTTATCACCTGATGCTACCTTCGGTCACTGACTGACGCTGAACACCGCGATTGGCGCGGACTTTAGCGTGTTCTTGCCGCGTGGTGCTAGTAGGTGACAGCAGGCGAAAATAGGCGGGTATTGCCGCTTCCATTTGGACATTCATTTGGACATCGGCCTGCCACGCTTCCACCTGACACTGTAACCTTTCTACCCATTCGCGTTACGCTGGTGTCATGCGCGGGGCGTGCAAATGCTGCTGGCTGCCGAGCGAGGATTTAGCGTGGCTGGAGAGTCTGGCGA